>DASUHD010000131.1:0-6496 GCA_036273675.1 Ktedonobacterales bacterium
CGCGCCACACCGATGAGGCGCTCTCCGCCGCGATGAAGATTCTGGTCAACTCGGCCTATGGCTACATGGGCGCGACCGGGCTGACGCGCTTCGCCGATGTGCATGCCGCCAACGAGGTTACCCGGCGCGGACGCGAGGTGCTGGGGCTGCTCTGCCGCGAGCTGGCGGCGCGCGGGGCAACCCTGCTCGAAGGCGATACCGATGGCGTCTACTTCGCCGTGCCCGACGGCTGGAGCGAACAGGATGAGCGGCGCATCGTGACCGAGGTGGCGGCGCTGCTGCCCCCGCTCGTCCGGCTGGAGTTCGAGGGGCGCTATGCCGCGATGCTCTCGCACGAGCCGAAGAACTACGCGCTGCTCGCCTGGGATGGCACGCTGACGCTGCGCGGGGTGGCGTTTCGCTCCAGTCGCGCAGAGCCATTTGGCGAGGTCTTTCTGCGCGAGGCAATCGCCTGCCTGCTGACCGACGATATTCCCGGCGTCCGAAACGCCTATCTCTCCATGGCTGATTCTCTGCGCCAGCGGACGCTCGCGACGCATCTGGTGACGGCGCGGGTGCGGTTGAGCAAGACGCCGTCGCGCTATCTGGCGACCCGGAGCGCGCGGCGTGAGCTGCCGTACGAGGCGATGCTTGCCAGCGGGCGGACCCAGTGGGACCGGGGCGAGCAGGTGCGCGTCTACCGGGCGAGGGGCGGGCAGGCGGCGCTGCTGCACACCACCGAGGATGGCGAGCCGAGCGACGACCCCCGCGATTATGACGCGACCCACTACATCCGGCTGCTGCGCGAGACCTTTGCCGCGCGGCTGGCGCGCGCCTTCACCGCCGACGACTTCGCGGCGCTCTTCGACGACCCGATGCAGCCGTCGCTCTTCGCGACGCCCATCGAGACGATCCACCCCGTCCTCACCTCGCGTATGGCCGCTCCGGCGGCAGAGGCGTAAAACGAGACGCCAGTGCGCGTCACTACGTAGTCAGGTTGGCGCTAGTTCTCGTTCAGATTAGCTGGTATGTTTCGCGCCTACACGCCTGCATATGTCGCGGCTTAGTGACCGGTACAACGGCCTCCATGAGCACCGAAAGGAAAAGCTACCATGGATTTCAGATCGGTTATCGTCGTCGCCGGGGCAATCGCACTCATCATGTGGATTGCGGGAATTGTCGCGTCACGGTTGAGCAAGCGGAGGGTTACCCGCAATCCGAATCCGATGCCACGGATCAACTTGTCGTCCATTCCCAAAGCGGAGCAAGAGCGGCGCGCAGCGTTCGTCCTGGCCCAAGTCCAGGATTTGAAGCGTCTTCCGTGGGGACAACAGGCGCAACAGGCGGTGATCGATCGTCGCCGAGCGGAAGAAAGCTATCACAAAGCCCTTGAGGCCATCTGGGAGGCCGAGGGCGACTACCAGAAGATGGCCCCTGTTCTCGACGATCTCCTCAAGCTCCCGCTCGATCTCGGGCTGACCGGAGTAGCGCGTATCGTCATGGCGCTCTCCTACTTTCATGGCTACCTGTATAGTCCTCCCGGAGTACAGGCGGCTCTTGCCTTCACCACCACCGCGCTGAAGGATAATCCACAATCGGTGGATGCCTGGATCGCGCGCCTCTGGTTTCTCTCGATTGTGCCTGATCGTACCTTGCAACCGCTTGCGCAGACCGCGCTGAAACAGGTGCAGACGCTCAACCCGAATCATCCCTACTTCCCCGACGCCGAGTCCTTTTACTATCGGCGCTATGGGAGCAAGGAGCAGTACGAGACCGCTATACGCCGGATGATCGAGCTCGCGCCATCGCGCGTGGTCAAGCAGGGCGGCTATGATCGGCTGGCTTCATTCTACGCGGAGCAGGGTCGTGTGGATGACGCGCTGGCAACGTACCGGCAAATGCTCTTCGAATTTCCCGATGGCTCTGCCTGGCTCTGGCACAACTATTCGCTGCAGCTGATGAAGGCCAAGCGTTATCAAGAGGCGCTCGAAGCTAGCGACCGCGCCCTCACGTTCTTCGAGTTCGGCGTGGCGCGTGATGTGAACAACCAGGCGCGCAAGGAGTTGGGAATGGCTCCCGCTGAGCCACCCATCCGGTGAGGTGAGATGGGATCGCGGCCCACTGATGCAAGCTCCCATCCCTGTGGCGCTACCGGCTGCCGATGTTGCCCTCGCGCATAGCCGCTACGTTCGAGAGCAAATAGCGCCACTACCGCATCTGCGCGACCTCATTGCGCGCCAGCCACGCCCGGATGGACTGCTCGTGGTGCTGATAGTGCAGGTAGGAGTTGTTGGCCACGCGCATCCACGGTGGTATGTCATCGGGTAGGCCCAGCAGCTTCGCGTTGTTCAACAGGTCGTCTGGACAGGCGGCGATTACCCGTAAAAGTTGATCGAAAACGTCGTCCGCCTCGGCAAGCGCCTCGGCGACCGAACGCGCGCGGCTCTCGGCGGCGATGCGGGTGTTGCGCTCATCCATCCCCAGCCCATCGTTAGCGCGTGTAAATGTCCCCGTGTTCGTGATCTGCCGCGCTCCATCCACCACGGCCCGCTCGTACCAGGTCAGATGGGCGACCAGCTCTTTTACCGACCACGTTCCCTCGACGCCGGGTATCCCCATGCGATTGGGGCCAATCTGCGCCAGCAGCGCATTCCACTGGGTGCGCTCGGTCCGCAAAATGTCCGCCAGCCGCGTCGCGGTCATCGGCCTGCCCTGGGCGAGATGGGCCAACTCTTTGACCAGATCAGCGCCGCCATGCCCAAGTGTCAGTGCCCACGCCATGCCTGCCATACTGGCCATACCAGTCGCGCCCGCTTTGAGCGCATTCCGCCGCGAGAGTCTCGATGGCTCGCGCGTCTCCGATTCCACGCGCGGGTCGTTGGAGTCATCAGACATCGTGAAGCTCTCTTTCCGCCAATGTAAGAGCAATGCCTGCCATCACCACACACTGTCGCACATGGAGCGTCAGGTGGATATGCGGATAACTGATCGAACGCGAGGCTGGTCACGAGACAGACGAGCGCGCACCAGCCCTCCATTGATAGAAGAGGCTGGGGCCGCGCGTAATATCGTAGTATCGTGCCTTTGCGCCACTGTCGTCTGGCCGCGCTAGGGCTTGACCGTGACGGTGGCGTGCATGCTCGGATGAATCTTGCAGGTAATCGAGAACGTCCCGGCGTGTGGGAATGTAATCGCCATCGAGTCACCGGGCGCGAAGTTAATACCATCGGATGTCGCGAACTGCGAAGGGGCGCCAGGAGCCGCCGCGAACTGACCGTTTGCGCCAGTGACAAGAACGTGAGACCCACCGGTATCCGAAGGATCATTGAAGTTAACGGACTGTCCCGCCTTGATCGTGACGCTCGTATTGGCGAAGGAGAACGCCCCCATGTTAATGGTTGCCGCGCTCGCGACTCCTGTCGTGGCGGTCGGCGCGGGCGCTGTCGTGGCAGTCGGCGCGGCGGGCGCAGGGGTATCGGTGGGTGTGGCGGCGGCGGAGCTTTCGCCACAGGCGGCCAGGGCAAAGGCACAGAGAAGCATCAGGCCCAGCAGGCCTGGAACAAGTTTACGCATGCGGAACAACCTCCCAGAACAAGAGTGATTTCAGAATGCCGGGCGCATGCCCGAATCTGTATCGTTCTACGAGGAGGCGTTACACCCTAATGGTCTACGCGTCGTCAGTATTTTTGCGTAGGCTGCGGAAAGCGGTAAGCAGTCCGTCGCGCGTGTCGTCCGGGAGATCCTCAGCGGAGAGCCTGCCCACGAGCCGGAGGGTTACGCGCATCTGCTCCAGGTACGCGCGGCAGCCGTGGCAGTACGTGAGGTGATGCTCCAGGCGCTGCCGCTCCTCGGAGGTCAGGGCATCGTCGAGGTAGCTGGTGATTAGCTCGACCAGCTCCTGACAGGTCAGTTCGCGCTCAGCCATGCCGTATCAGTCCTATATATCTGTGGGTTATCTATCGGTTGGCAGTAGTGCCAGATTGCCTTGCCGCTCAGTTTTGCAGGTAGTCTGTCAGCGCCCGTCGCACCCGCGAGCGCGCCCGATGGAGTAGCACCCGCTGGTTGGCCTCGCTGATGCCGAGATAGTCGCAGACCTCGTTCGCGCTCCAGCCGTCGATATCGCGCAGGGTAATGACTTCGCGCTGGGCTGCGGGTAGCGTTGTCAGCGCCACGTCTACATGTTGCCGTGTCTCTTGCGAGAGCAGCCGCTCTTCGGGCAGCGTATCCCATTCGGCGGGCGAGGTGAGCCAGCCACCGGGATAGCGCGCACCCGGCGGTGCGAAGGCGTCAGGATCGACCGCTGGCTCATCCGACTCGCTCGCCGTGGTGAGCGCCGAGAACGGGATCGTGCGGTTCTCGCGTTGCGCGCGGGTGCGGGCGCGGTTGAGCAGGATGCGGAAGATCCACGTCTTCAACGATGAGCGGCCCTCGAAACGGTCCAGCCCCTGCAAGACACCAATCCAGGTCTCCTGGATGACCTCTTCGGCGACGGCGCGCGAGCCGACGTACATCTGCGCCAGCCGCAACATCGCGGCGTAGTGCATCGTGACGAGTGCGAGAAACGCTTGCTCGTCGCCGCGCCGGAGCGCGTCGAGAAGCGCCATTTCATCGGTCGGCTGTGGCGGCTGATTGCCTGGATCATTCATCGTGTCGCCGTTCTCCGTCACTTGCCTGAGTCACCGCCCCAGTATATGACGCATATGCAAGCGCTGCCATGACACACGATGATTCCATGTATGCCTGCGTATGATGGCGGATGGTGGCAACGGATGTTAGCGAACTCGAGCAATCTCGTCCGCGGACCTGTCGAATTGGCGCAAGTCCGTTCGACGTATCGGTGACGGGCGGTTGCGCCTGGTCAGCTACGAGAGTAATGGCGCGCGCAGAGACGTGCGCCACGAGGAGGTGACGCATGCAGTACGCGCTTTTGATTTATACTGACGAGACAGCGGATGCCAACGCGAGCAAGCAGGAGCAGGACGCCGTCATGGCGGGGTATTTTGCGTTCGGCGAGCAGTTCAAGGAGCAGATCGCGGGCGGCGAGGCGCTGGTGGCGACCAACGCGGCGACGACGGTGCGCGTCCGCGATGGCAAGACGCTGACCACCGATGGCCCTTTCGCCGAGACGAAAGAGCAGCTTGGCGGCTTTTATCTCGTCAACGCCAGCGACCTCGACGAGGCGATTCAGATCGCGACGAATATCCCTGGCGCGAAGTCTGGGTCCATCGAAGTGCGCCCGGTCATGGTTTTTGAATAGCGCATCTGCTTTGGGGAGGGCATGAGCAGCGAGCAGGTTCCACAGGTTGTGGATCATGTCTATCGGCAGGAGTCAGGGCGGATTTTGGCCGCCCTGATTGCCTCGTTGCGCGACTTTACGCTCGCCGAGGATGCCCTCCAGGATGCGATGGTGGCGGCGCTGCAACAGTGGCCTGCCAGCGGCGTCCCGCGCAACCCGGCGGCATGGCTCACCACCATTGCTCGGCGTAAGGCAATTGACCGTCTGCGCCGTGAAGGCACGCTGGCCCAGAAACAGGCGCTGCTCCAGTCGCTCGAACACGTCGCTGCCACCGATTCACTCGATAGCGCCGAGGATGCGCCGCCGATCCCCGACGAACGGCTGAAGCTGCTCTTCACCTGCTGCCACCCTGCGCTGCCCTTGGAGGCGCGGGTCGCGCTCACCCTGCGCACGCTGGGCGGACTCTCCACCACCGACATCGCGGCGGCGTTTCTGACGCCACTGCCGACGATGGCGCAGCGGCTGGTGCGGGCGCAGCGCAAGATACGCGACGCCGGGATTCCCTACCGCGTGCCGCCACTGCCGCTGCTGGCCGAGCGCATGGAGGGCGTGCTGGCGGTTCTCTACCTTATCTTCAACGAGGGCTATACCTCCACCAGTGGTGACGCGCTGATCCGGCAGGATTTGTGCGCCGAGGCGATCCGGCTGACGCGCGTGCTGGTGGCGCTGATCGCCTCAGAGCCAGAGCTACCCGACGAGCCAGAGGCGCTGGGACTGCTGGCGCTGATGCTGCTGCACGCCTCGCGGCGGGCGGCGCGGGTGGATGCCGCTGGCGATCTGGTGTTGCTCGAAGACCAGGACCGGACACTCTGGAACTGGGCGGAGATTGTCGAGGGGATGGAGACGCTGGATGCGGCGTTGGCGATGCGCCGTCCGGGGCCGTATCAGATTCAGGCGGCGATTAGCGCGCTCCATGCCGAGGCGCCAACTGCGGAGGAGACCGACTGGCAGCAGATTGCGCTGCTCTATGCGCGCCTGGCCGATATGACGCCTTCGCCAGTGGTGGAGCTCAATCAGGCGGTGGCTGTGGCGATGGCTGAGGGGCCAGACGCGGGGCTGGAGATGCTCGACCACCTGCGGCTGGGTGAGGCGCTGGCCCACTACTACCTCTATCACGCCGCCCGCGCTGACTTATTGCGGCGCGCTGGCCGCATGGACGAAGCCACGGGCAGTTATCGCGAGGCGCTCAGCCTCTGCCAGAACCGTATCGAGCGGCGCTTC
>DASUHD010000132.1:0-16649 GCA_036273675.1 Ktedonobacterales bacterium
GCTAGCCGCGATCTTTTGCACGAAGACGCGCGACGAGTGGCTGGAGGAGCTGGCGGACGCCGATGTCTGCGTTGGCCCGGTCAACACGATCACCGAGGCGCTGGCCGATCCGCAGCTGCGCGCGCGTGGCATGACGACCCACGGCAGCTATGGCGCGGCGGAGGGCGAGGGCGACGCGCTCCGTTACACGCCGCTGGTCAGCGATGCGCCATTCACCCTGCGCCAGGGGCTGCCTGCGCTCGGCGCGGATACCACCGATGTCCTGCGAGCTGCGGGCTACACCCAGGACGAGATCACTGCGCTGGCGACGGCGGGAGCGATAGCGCTGGGCGAGTAAGCTGTCTGGCAGTAGCGCCCAATGATGGACACCCGCAAGCTACGAGATGCGCAGTGGCCCCCGCCGCACGCTCTCCCGCATCGCTTCGATCTCGCCCGCTGGCACATACTCCACCCACCAGGTGACGCCCGCCTCGGCTAGCGCTCCCATATGGGCGCGGTCCTGCTCCCAATCGTCGGAGCGACTCCGTCCACCCAGTTTGATCTCATAGGGCTTGCCCAGGTCTTCCTCACTGCGGTGGCTCTCGACGAACGCTTTGAGCTCGCGCACATCGTCGGGCGTCCAGTCGCTGAAATCGCCGGGTTTGTGCTGCTTGTAGAGGCAGCAGCCATCGTAGCGCGCCGCCCGCAGCGACGGCCCTTTGAGCGGCCAGCCGCCACCGACCAGAATCGGAATGCGCGGCTGTTGCACCGGCGTCGGCAGGAAGGTCATCTCGTGGATCTGATAATAGTGGCCGTCATAGCTGAACGGCTCGCCGCGCCATAGCCCGACGATGACATCCAGCGCCTCGTCCAGGATCTTCGCACGCTCCTTCGCATCCCGCACCTCGTTGACCCGGCTAAATCCCGCCTCGCCACCATCGCCAGAGCCGACGCCCAGGATGAAGCGCCCGTTCGATAGCTGATCAAGGGCGACCGCCTCGCGCGCCACCTTCCACGGTCGGCGGCGGTTGAGCGGCGTCACCGATGTGCCCAGCCGAACCCGCTTCGTACCGACGGCCATCGCTGCCAGCGCAATCCATGGGTCGCAGGTTGGCATGGCCCCATCGCTCTGGTGCACGATATAGTCTTCGACAAACACGCCATCCCATCCGGCCTCTTCCGCCAGACAGCCCAGCTCCGCCAGCACCCGCGCATCACCACAGACGCCACCATTGGGCAGCGACAGGCCGTATTTCATAGCGCCCTCCATGATGAATCGTTCAATATGTATATGAGCAGTATCACCTGAAATCACGACATCTCTTGTCATGTTCGGCGCATGCTATACTATTTACCATTCGGTTGCTTTTCATAGGACCGGAGTTGTAGAAATGATGTTGGGGGGAAACGTGAGACGATTCCGCGCGCGGCTTTGCCTGATCCCTGGAATAATCCTCGTGCTACTGGTGATTACGGCGTGCGGCGCCTCAACGACCTCCGTCACCCAGCCGACATCTCGGTTAACCCCCACAGCGGCTCCGGCCACTCCCACGGCTTTCGCTGATCCCAACGGTGTCAGCGTTCAGGGGACACAACTCTATCATCAGGGGCGCGCCATCACCCTCATCGGCTTTAATCGTACGTCCCTCGAATACTCCTGCACGGGCGATGAGCATTTGAAGCTCGCGGATTTCCAGGCGATGCGTGGCTGGGGCGCGAATGTCGTGCGTCTCCCAACCTCATCGGAGTTCTGGGCGAACGCGGGTGGCGCTTGCCCCACCTACCGCGCGACCGTGCAACGGGTAGTCGCCAGCGCGCGCGCCGCGCATTTGTTCGTCATCCTGGATTTGCAGTGGAGCGCGCCCTTCGATCTGCCCGGGGATCGGACTCGTGGGGGCGTTCAGTGTCCGATGCCTGACACGGGCAAAGACGCAACCATGTGGCAAGATATCGCGCGGCTGTATAGCAACGACACCGGCGTCCTCTTCGATCTCTACGGCGAGCCATTTGGCATCTCATGGTCCACCTGGCTCAATGGGGGCAGAGTCACCCAGGGCTGCTACATCATCGGCGGCCCGTCCGCGCGGCGGGAAACCGGAACCTATCAGGCAATTGGCATGCGCCCGCTCGTCAAGCTGATTCGTGAGATTGCGCCGGACAATATCATCATCGTCTCTGGAACCAACTGGGGGTTTGATCTCTCAGGAATCGCCAACGGTTTCGCGATTCCAGATACGAATATCGTCTACGATACGCACCCATTTGACTACGGCGGCAAGCAGCCTGGCGACTGGTCCCGCGGGTTTGGCCAGACCTCCACACAGTACCCGGTGATCGCGGGGGAGTTCGGCTCGTACAGTTGCGACACGAGCTACATAAAGCAGGCAATAGACTACTTCAACACACGCCATATCTCATGGCTCGCCTGGTCGTGGCAGACCGGCCCATGCTCCGGCCCCAGCCTGCTCGCAGACTGGTCTGGCGCCCCGAGCGCCCCCTATGGCCGCTACATCAAACAGCGGATGCTTGCCGTAGCGGCGTCTCAAGGCGCTTAGGGACGAAGCGCCTCTCCCCAGCGCGGAGAGAGACGCAGGAAATACGGACCGTTTCTTACGCCAACTCGTCGCGCGCCGCCGCGAAGGCATCCGCCGCCGCCAGCAAATCAGCCTCGCTGTGCGCCGCCGAGACCTGCGTGCGGATACGCGCCTTGCCCTGCGGCACGACCGGATAGGAAAACGCGATCACGTAGATGCCCTTCTCCAGCAGGCGGTCCGCCAGTTGCGTCGCCACCTTCGCGTCGCCGAGCATCACCGGCACAATCGGATGGTCGCCGGGCAGGATGTCGAAGCCCAGCGCCGTCATCCGCTCGCGGAAGAGCTTCGTATTCGCGCGCAGTTTCGCCCGCAGGTCGTCCGACTGGGTCAACAGCTCCAGCGTTTTGAGCGAGGCCGCAACGATGGCTGGGGCGACTGTGTTGGAGAAGAGATACGGACGCGACCGCTGCCGCAGCATGCTGACGATCTCCGCGCGGCCGCTAGTATAGCCGCCGCTCGCCCCGCCGAGCGCCTTGCCCAGCGTTCCGGTGATGATGTCCACGCGATCCATGACACCGTGTAGCTCCGGCGTGCCACGCCCCGACGGGCCAACGAAGCCGACCGCGTGCGAATCGTCCACCATCACCATCGCGTTGTAGTGCTCGGCCAGATCGCATATCTCCTTGAGCGGGGCAACATAGCCATCCATAGAGAAGACGCCATCGGTCGCGATCAATCGACGGCGCGCGCCCGAGGCCGCCTTGAGCTGCGCTTCAAGGTCGCCCATGTCGCGGTTGCGATAGCGCATACGCTGCGCCTTGCAGAGCCGGACGCCGTCGATGATGCTGGCATGGTTCAGTTCGTCGGAGATGACGACATCCTCCTCGCCGAGGATCGTCTCGAAGAGGCCGCCGTTGGCGTCGAAGCACGAGCTATAGAGTATGGTGTCCTCAGTGCCGAGGAAGGCGCTGATACCCTGCTCCAGTTCCTTGTGGATCTCCTGCGTGCCACAGATGAAGCGCACAGACGCCAGCCCGAACCCCCACTTGTCGAGCGCCTCCTTCGCCGCCGCAACCAGCGCCGGATGATCGGCGAGGCCGAGGTAATTGTTGGCGCAGAGATTCAGCACTTCCTTGCCGTCGGCCACACGCACATGTGCGCCCTGTGGCGAGGCAAGCACACGCTCGTTCTTATAGAGGCTCGCCGCCCGAATCGCGTCAAGCTCGCCCTTGAGTTCGTCCCGTACCGTTGTGAACATGGCTTCTCGCTCCTTCTCAGGCCGTTCTCAGGCTGTTGGCTCGCTCCAGCGCAGAATCACCTTGCCCGCATCACCGCTGCGCGCCGCGAGGAACGCCTCTTCGTAGTCTTCATATCCGAAGCGGTGCGTGATGACCGGCGAGATGTCCAGCCCGGATTGCAGCATGACCGACATCTTGTACCAGGTCTCATACATCTCGCGGCCATAGATGCCGGAGATGGTCAGCATATTGAAGATGACCGTCGTCCAGTCAATCGCATATTCCTCCGTCGGCGTGCCGAGCATCGCGATGCGCCCGCCATGTGACATGTTGGCGATCATATCGCGCACCGCTGTCGGATTGCCCGACATTTCGAGGCCGACATCGAAGCCCTCAGTCATCCCCAGTTCGCGCTGCACCTCGCCGAGGCTCGTCTGGCGGACATCGATGGCGCTCGTGACGCCCATCCGCCGCGCCATGTCGAGCCGGAACGGATTTAGATCGGTAATGACGGTGTACCGCGCGCCCGCGTGGCGGACGACCGCCGCCGCCATGATGCCAATCGGCCCCGCGCCGGTAATCAGCACGTCCTCGCCAAGCACTGGGAACTTCAGCGCGGTATGGACGGCGTTGCCGAAGGGATCGAAGATGGCGGCGACATCGAGATCGACGCCGGGGAAGTGATGCCAGACGTTCGTCATCGGCAGGGAGATGTATTCGGCGAACGCTCCCGCGCGCTGGACGCCGACGCCCTGGGTATGCGCGCAGGCGTGGCGTCGGCCCGCCATGCAGTTGCGGCAGCGACCGCAGACGAGATGCCCCTCGCCGCTGACGATATCGCCGGGGTGGAAGTCGTTGACATTCGATCCGACCTCGACCACCTGGCCGACAAACTCGTGGCCGATGACCATCGGGACGGGAATCGTCCGTTGCGCCCAGGCATCCCAGTTATAGATATGCAGGTCGGTGCCGCAGATGCCCGCGCGCAGGACGCGGATCAGCAGATCGTTGATACCGACGGTTGGCTCGGGGACATCTTCGAGCCACAGCCCAGGTTTGGCCTCTTTCTTGACCAGTGCCTTCATTGATTTATCTCCATTGATAGCAATCAGGCAATCACCGGAGCGCAGGGAGTCTCTGACGGCTCCTGGTCGGGCATATTGACATATGGACATATGGCATACGCGACGCTGCGCTGCATTACGCCCTTCATTCTGCCATTGCTGTCCAGCATCGTCAACTTGACGCCGCGACGCTGCTGGAACGACATGGCAGGGTATACTCTGGTCAGATAGCCATCTACTACGGGATGGACTGGCGTGGCAGCTGACGAAGACGGGCAAAGGCCGTCGGAGCATGACTGCTGACGAAGGCCCGTATTTGCTCAGCGCACACCTCAGGACTGGTGCGGGTAGTATCCACTTCCACGTCATACAGGATGTGGCGATGCACCCGCGGAAATTGCCGTTCTGCTGTGCCAATGAACCGGTCGCCTCGGGCTTGCTCGCGACGCATCAGCTCTTCAAGTGAGCAGCGCACGCCGACAAAATACACGGCAAACGGCTCAAGGGACTCCATACAATCAGCCAGCGTGCTCGCCCAGCCCTCGCGATACACCATGACATGGTCGACGATCAGGTTGCTGCCTGTGTCGGCCAATGCGGCGATGGAGCGGTGGAACCCAGCGAGCAACTTTGGAAAGAGTTCCTCCCAGGCAAACTGCTCTCCCGCCTGGGGGCGGTTCGGGAGCATATTCTCGAAAGTATCGATGGATACCTGCAAGTAAGGCTCATTCAGCGTTCGCTGGAGGATCTGCGAGATACTCGTCTTCCCAGCGCTCGAGATGCCGTTGAGCAAGATGATGGTCGATGCGGGCGGACGCAAGCGACAACTCCTTTGCGGCGGCAGCAGATGACAACACGCTCTGCGGCAAATTCTAATCTTCGATCAGCGTGGGAAGCGGGGGCGATGCGCGCGGCGAGCGCCTGTGAACGCCCGGAAGGCCAGCACGCCAAAGCAAGCCGCCGCCACCGATGCCGCAACAACTCCTGCCACCACATCAATTACATCTGACGCTCCCAGCGTATCGGCGATAAGGGCAGCGAACACACCCACCACGACGACGTTGATCGCGGCAACGAGGTTGGGGGTGCCCGCGATGATGCGAACAACACTGAAGCTAACGCCTGGGCCGTATGTCTGCATGATGCCAGCCGCATCGTCATAGCGCCCAGTCACGAAATAGGGCTCCAGTTCGGGCGCAAGCTCCAGGTAGGCATGGCGTAGCCGATTCATCCCGATTACCAGCCCGAAATCCTCGGCATTATCCTCGGCGAGACGGATGACCGTTGCTACGCCCACCAGCAGCACGATGGGCAGCACCAGCAGCGCGAAGAGGCGAAAGCCCGGCCCAAAGGCAGTTGCCTGGGCCACCAGGGCCAGCGCCACGACCGCCGCCGAGAGCACCGTGATGAACATCGAGGCGCGGCTAAAGACCTCGTTCCATGTCATGCTGCGAGTGGCCAGCAGACTCCAGTGCTCGGTCGCCAGAATCTGGGCGCGCACCGCATCGGTGACGCCGCTACGGTCGGAAAGTGGGGACGCGGGGGGCAGCGGGTCGTTCATGGGTCGCCTCCTTCGGCGCAGTGCTGGGGTTCTTTGGGCTGCGGGCGAACGCAATCTCGCCATGAGCCTAAATCACCAGGGTACTGGACACCTGGCTCCTCTCCAGTGTCAGATTACACCACGAACGTCACGTACCCGCTACAGCCAACGTTACAACGTGACTCACCCGCTTACCACCGTCACCAGCGCCTCGCGCACCAGACGCAGCGCGTCGAGATGCTGGTCGAGCGACTGGAAGCCCATGCCCATCGTGTTGACGCCCAGATGCGTCGCGCCGAGCGTCTGCCAGTCGGTGGCGAATTGCTGCCAGCCCGATTCAGGCGTGCGGCTGAGCGTGAGCCGCGCCTCGGTACCCACCGCGCTCGCCTCGCGCCCCGCCTCTCGGATATAGCCACGGAGCGATTCCATCAGCATGCGGGCGTGGTTGTTGGGCGCCATCTGTGGGAACCAGCCGTCGCCGATACGCGCCACCCGGCGGAGCACCACATCAGCCGCCCCGCCGATCCAGATAGGGATACGGCGTTGTGCGGGCAGCGGATTGATGCCCGCGTCCTCGACCGTATGCCAGCGTCCCTGAAAGTTGATGGCCGTCTCACCCCAGAGCGCCCGCAGCAGCGCAATCTGCTCCTCGATGCGCGCGCCGCGGTTGCCAAAATCCTCGCCGAGCGCCTGATACTCGACCGCGTTCCAGCCGACGCCGACGCCCAGCCGCAGCCGGCCGCCGCTCAGCACATCCACCGCCGCTGCCTGTTTCGCCACCAGCGCCGTCTGCCGTTGCGGCAAAATTACCACGCCCGTCACCAGCTCCACCCGCCGCGTGACCGCCGCCAGGTAGCCGAAGAGCACGAATATCTCGTGGAAGGGTGTCTCGCTGGTATAGGGGCCGCTCCAGTCGGGACGCGACGCCGTATGGGCGCCCAGCACGTGATCGTAGGCCAGGATATGCTGGTAGCCCATCGCCTCCACCGCCTCGGCGTAGTCGCGGACGGCGGCGGGATCATTGCCAATCTCAGTCTGTGGAAATATCGCTCCAAGCCGCATGAATGACCTCCTTTGCGCTCTTGAACATATTACTGGTGTTCTTCGTGCTCTGATAGCTGCTTTAGCCAGGGATGATCTGGATGCGCCATGGTCAGGGCCGTTCTGAGCCATTGGCGGCGATCCTGATCTAACGCGGGCAAGGTTTGTGCGAAATCCGCTTCATCTTTCGGGCGAAGACCTTTGGCTTTATAGAGCAGTTGAATTTCAGGCGCCAGATAGGGGATACCCTCTAGGGTGATACCCCCTACAGTTTCTATCGGGCGGCCAATGGTGGGCATACGGCGAAATTGCCACTGCTCACCATCCGCATCCCCAACCATGAGCTGGAATGCCCACGGCTCGGTCGCGGCAGGGCGGAGCCAGATGTCATGGATGGCCAAATCAAGCGTCTCATCGCGGCGCCAGGGACGAAACGGCCAGGTTTCATCGCGAGGAGGCTGGAGCGCGGCCTGCGCATCCCACGCGCCCAGGAGCGCTCGTACCGCATGCTGGTCACGGCGGAGAATCTGCACATCGATATCCTCATGCTCGCGCGTCTGCCTCCCCAGGAAGAGATCGATGGCCCATCCGCCCGCAATCCACCAGGGAGCGTCCAACTCAGCGAAGAATGCCGCGACCTCGCGCGGATGCCAGGGCTGCCATCTCCCATACGGCTGCATACCATCAGTCATATTAGCGGTTCTCCCGAGGCTCGGCTGTATCGGTGACGGCACACCACGTCACATATCCATTCTACCGCCTGCCAGGATGTCGCCGCGATTGACGCGCCCGACGCGACCGACGCGACGCGCCAGTATCACCGCCAAGCTTGCTCTAACACTCTTCTGACACAACTCCTACGCGCCTCTAACACGACACCTACACGGCTCTAACGGCGGATGCGCGATACTCATCGATGGTAGTCGCGGGCAGCGCCAGTTGCCTGCGCGGGCCAGATTCACCTCACATGCGCTCGCATGACGTGGCTGAATATCTGGCTATTTGAGATATGACATATCCCGATGAAACAGGAGGGACAGCAGCGTGGCAAGCAAGATTCGCCCTGTAGGCGACCGCGTCGTGGTACGCCCCACCCAGCGTGAGGAAGTCACCAAGAGCGGCATTGTGATCCCCGATACGGCCAAAGAGAAGCCCCAGGAAGGCACCGTCATCGCCGCCGGCAAGGGCAAGGTGAGCGACAAGGGCGACCGCGTCGCGCTCGAAGTCAAAGAGGGCGACCGCGTGCTCTTCGCCAAGTATGGCGGCACCGAGTTCAAGCTCGACGGCGAGGACCTGCTGGTCCTGCGCGAGTCCGACATTCTGGCGATTATCGAAGGCAAAGAGGGCAAGTAGCTCGCGCATCCAGCAGATATCTGGATCGTGACAGCATGTGATGAGGAGTTAGAAGCAGCTTATGGCTAAGCAACTCGTATTCGACGAGCAGGCGCGCCGCTCCCTGAAGAAGGGCATTGATATGCTGGCGAGCGCCGTGAAGACCACACTCGGCCCCAAGGGCCGCAATGTCGCGCTCGACAAGAAGTTCGGCGCGCCGACCGTCACCCATGACGGCGTGACCGTCGCCAAAGAGATTACGCTCGAAGATCCCTTCGAAAACATGGGCGCCCAGCTGTTGAAGGAAGCCGCCACCAAGACCAACGATGTCGCCGGCGACGGCACCACCACCGCAACCGTCCTGGCCCAGGCCATCGTCAACGAGGGTCTGCGCAATCTGGCGGCGGGCGCGAATCCCATGCAGTTGCGCCAGGGCATCGAGAAGGGCGTCCGCGCGGTCGTCGCGTACATCAACGAGGTGTCCACGCCGGTCGAGGGCAAGAAGGAAATCGCCCAGATCGCGACCGTCTCCGCCGCCGACCCGCAGATTGGCGACCTGATCGCCGAGGTGATGGAGCGCGTCGGCAAGGATGGCGTCATCACGGTTGAAGAGAGCCGCGGCATCAGCTTCGAGACGGAATACGTCGAGGGCATGCAGATCGACAAGGGCTATAGCTCGGCCTACTTCGTCACCAACTCCGACCGTATGGAGGCCGTGATCGAGGACGCCTACATCCTCATCACCGACAAGAAGATCAGCGCCGTCGCGGACATCCTGCCGGTGCTGGAGAAGCTGACCCAGATCGGTAACCGCAACATCGTCATCATCGCCGAGGATGTGGATGGCGAGGCGCTGCCGACGCTGGTCGTCAACAAGCTGCGCGGCATCCTCAACGTGCTCGCGGTCAAGGCGCCGGGCTTCGGCGACCGCCGCAAGGCCATGCTGCAGGATATCGCCATCCTGACCGGTGGCCAGGTCATCAGCGAAGAGATGGGCCGCCGCCTCGAGAACACCACGCTGGAGGATCTCGGTCAGGCGCGTCGCGTCATCTCGCGCAAGGACGACACGACCATCGTCGAGGGCCACGGTTCGCAGGAAGAGATCCAGAACCGCATCAAGCAGATCAAGGCCGAGATCGAGAACACCACCAGCGACTACGACCGCGAGAAGCTCCAGGAGCGCCTGGCGAAGCTGGCCGGTGGCGTCGGTCTGATCAAGGTTGGCGCTGGCACGGAGGTCGAACTGAAGTTCCGTAAGACCCGCGTCGAGGACGCCCTCTCGGCCACTCGCGCCGCCGTCGAGGAAGGCTACGTGCCGGGCGGCGGTGTCGCGCTGCTCAACGCCATCGACGCGCTCGATAAGGTCAAGACCGATGGCGACTCGGCTACCGGCATCCAGATTCTGCGTCGCGCGCTTGAGGAGCCGCTGCGCACCATCGCGGCGAACGCTGGCCGTGACGGCGCGGTGATCGTCGAGTCGGTGCGCCGGGCGCAGAAGGAGCAGAAGAACAAGCACATCGGCTACAATGTCCTCGACGACAAGACCGAGGATATGGTTGAGGCTGGTGTGATCGACGCCGCCAAGGTGACGCGCTCCGCCCTGGAGAACGCCGCCAGCATCGCGGCGATGATTCTGACCACCGAGGCGCTCATCACCGATATTCCTGAGAAGGACAAGCCCGCCGCCCCGGCGATGCCGGAGTACTAGGCCGCTAGCGCGCCTTCGGTTCCTCGGCGACGGGGAGCCAGTGGGGAGATATGTTCAATGTTGAGCATATCTCCCCTTTTTTAGTGGCTCGAACCCCACGTGTCCATGATCTGGCGCATGATGGCGAACTCGCCGATGTGATAGGCGTTGTGGTCGGCCACCACCATGATTTCGCGCGCAATCGTCTGGCCGGTCCCCTGGGGAATTGGCGCCCAGAGGTCGGTCTGTGGGTCCACAGCGATTGCCCGGAGCGCCTGCCGATCCGCCAGAAAGTCGTGGATCGTCCGCTGCCAGTCGTCGGGCGTCGCCTGCTGGTCGCTCGGTGGCCAGTAGTCCTGCGGCCAGGCGCGCTCCTCGTAGTCGGGATTGCGAATGAAGTCCAGGATGTCCCACTGCGTCAGGCGGAGATGTTCGAGCAGATGCCATGAGGTATAGCTGCCGTTCGGGAATGTCGTGTTGATCTGCTCCATCGGATAGGCAGCCACAGCCTCCTCGAATGACATGTGCGCATTACCCCGCTCAAGTAAAAACACCAGCTCATCGCGTAGTGGTTGATCCGATGACATGAACGCCTCCCCTCGTGGTCAAAGTTGAAAGGATATTTTGCACACCGTCAGGTATAGGTATCCTGAACTCTCAAGATATCCCGATACTACCTTCCTTGCAAGACAGAGCCGCGAGCAGGAGGGAGATGATGACGCTGATGGGTTCTATCCAATACGATAGGTGCGTGACCAGGCTGTGATCTGGCGCTAATCGTCGCTAGAGCCGCCGCTGTGGTGTCCGTGGTGGTGATGATTTCCACCGCCAGGCTTGGGTCCAGGCTTGCCGCTGGGCTGGTTATTCTGCTGCATGGCTGCCGTAACCAGCGAGAGGATTTCTCCATCGCCAGCACGCAGGGTATACTGGCTCCCGAGCAGCGTAGTCAGGTAGATGAGGTCGCCGCGTATCCGGGGAGGCGCGGCAAGCACGCTGTCGGCCCACACAGTCCACAGTAGTTTGCCGTCTGACCGCTTCGCATACACCTGCGACCCACGATAGCGAATAGCGGTCGTCAGCGGTTGCTGGCTCGTTGGTGAGCCGTTGGTGGGAGTGGTCTTGGCCGGGTGGCTGCTGACCACCGCATTCGCTGCTCGGTCCGGCCCGCTGGCATTGATCACCGCGCTATGGAAAGCCGGGCGCTCCAACAAGGATGGAGTGCTTTCATGCTGGATTGCCTGCGCCGCGACAAGGCCGCCGCCTAGAACGAGCGCTGTGGCGAGGGTAGCCAGGCCAGCACGAAGCGATGGTCTGGTCGCGGCAGGTTGGCGCACACGCCACGGCCTGACGGGATAGGTGTCCGTCAGTTCGCTGTCCAGGGCGCTTGCATGCTCGCTGTTCGCCGCCGTCCAGTCCCCCTCAACTCCGGCGGCGAATGCCAGCGCCAGTGCGCCCGCGCTCGCGAAGCGCCGCTGCGGGTCCTTCTCCAGCGCGCTTAGTATGGCCGCCGCTGCCGGAGCGGGCAGGTCCGGGCGATAGAGGCAGGGGGAGAGTGGCGTCTCCCGCAGATGCGCCATGCCGACCGCGACTGGTGTCGCGCCCTCAAACGGGAGGCGGCCCACAGCAAGCAGGTAGAGCACCACGCCGAGCGCGTAGATATCGGCGGCGGGGCTGACACGTTGCCCTTTGAACTGCTCAGGCGCCATGTACGCTGGCGTCCCGATGACCTCCCCATGAGCCATCAGCGTTACCGTCGCGTCGGCAAGGATCCTGGATGGCCGATAAAGGTGGGCAATGCCGAAGTCCGCCAGAAGGAGACGGCCCTGCCCGTCCAGCAGCACGTTCGATGGTTTGACGTCGCAATGCACAATCCCGTGCTCGTGGGCGTAATCCAGCGCACTGGCGAGTTGAACGGCGTATGCGGCGGTGACGGCAAATGGGAACTGGCCGGACTCAGCGGCGATACGCCGTCTCAGCGTCCCGCCGGTCGCCAGAGGCATCACCATGTAGGGCAGCCCCTGCGATTCGCCATAGTCGAGCACGGACAAAATATGCTCATGCCGCAACGAGGCGGCGGTCTCCGCTTCGCGATAAAACCTGGCGCGGAAGGCGTCATAATTGCTCGTTGTCCCCGGAGAGTCTCGCAGCACTTTGATAGCGGACTTCACACGCAGATCGTCCAGGCGCCGACCAAGGTAGACGGCGCTCATGCCTCCGATGCCCAGCACGTGGGTGAGGCGGTAGCCCCCAAGTTCGCTACCCAACAGTGGATCAGTCGCTCCCAGCATGGCAGATGTCCTTCTAAGACGGCCACACTGATGCTCTGGTGCAGGGCAGATACCGTCCGGGGAGGCACTACGTGCAAATACAATGCCAGCATCATCCACCGCAGCGGGAAGCGCGAGACACAATGAGGTGAACCCCTTGCATTCCTCAGCGGTCTTCCATAGCACGAAAAGCCCGGCGGCGTTGCCGTGCCATGTCCGCTCTGATATACTGCGACACTGGCTGCGCTCTCGAACAACAGGGGACGCGTGCAAGCAGTGGAAAGGGCATTGGGAAGCGTGGAAGCGAAACTGATCGCGGACCGCCGCCTGTGGAACGAGTTTATCGCGGCGACCCCAACCGGCCACCTGTGCCAGACATGGGAGTGGGCCGAGAACTCCGGCGAGGCGGCTGGCGCTGGCTCGCTGCGGGTCGGCGTAATGGATGGCGACCGGCTGGTAGCGGCGATATTGCTGGTGCGTAGCCGTGCCAGTGGACTGCGCGCGCCGTTCTTCTACGCGCCGCGCGGCCCCGTCGTCGCTGACGCCAACTCGCCCGCGCTGCCCCTGCTGATCCGCTTCGCCAAACGCGAGGCGCGCAAACATGGCGGCATCTTCATCCGCGCCGAGCCGAATGTCTTGCAGGATGATCCCTTCTGGCCTGGCGCGCTCAAACGGCTCGGATTCCGGCCTACCTCGCACCATATCTACCTCCGCAGCGCCTGGGTGACGGACCTCCGCGCCGATGAAGAGACGCTGCTCGCCAACATGATGACCACCTGGCGGCAGAATATCCGGACAGGCGGGCGCAAAGGACTGACGGTGCGGCTGGGATCGGGCGAGGCCGACCTCGACGCCTTCTATCGGCTGCTGGTCGAGACGGGTCAGCGCGACTCCTTCCATGTCTACCCGAAACAGCTTTTCCGCGATATGCTGGTCAACTATTCCGCCGAGCGCGCGGCCCGCGACGCCACCGCCGAGATGGCGCTGCTGCTGGCCGAATACAACGGCGAACCTATCGCGGCAGCGACCGTGGCCGTTCTGGGCAAGTGGTCATGGAATCTGCATAGTGGCTCGTCGGGTCTGCCGGAACATCGCAAGCTGCGCCCGAACTATCTGCTACAGTGGGAGTGCATGCGCTGGGTCAAGGCCCACGGCGCCGACTACTACGACTGGCGCACAATTCCCGACATACTGGAGCCGGGACAGGAGCTTTACGGCGTCTACGAGTTCAAGCGGGGGTTCGGTGGCTCGGTGCGGCGAGTGATTCCCACGCAGGATTTGGTGGTGCGCCCAGCCATCTACTGGCCGTACTACACGGCAGTCTCGCTGCGCCGGAATATGCAGCGGCGCAAACGCGCGGCATTCGAGCGCCGTCGCGAGCAGGCGCGTCAGGCAGCAGCGAAGAAACAGGCGAATGGCAGCCAGCCCGCTGAATCGGCACAGACCAATGAGGCGAAGACGACAGCAAAGGCATGAGACAACCGCAGGTGTAGGCCGATTGGCGAATCATATGGTGAACGTACCTATCGCCAAATACTGTGGACCGTGCGGGGGGAATTAGCCGCGGCATTCATGCCGCGAAGCTGGATTACCACGTCTCTCGCCCCATGTGGGCTGGGTTTCGCTGAACTTTTCGCATCAAAACCTTGGCGGTTGCCAACAACCTTTAATACCTTGAACTGGACTTTGAGGAACGGCATGCAGGTAGAGATTATCAACGACCGCGAGCAGTGGAACACGTTCGTCGAGAGCTGCCCGACCGGAAATATCACCCAGACATGGGAGTGGGCCGAGCTGGGCCAGCACCTCGGCAGCGCCGCGATACGCCTGGGCGCACTGGAAAACGGCGCGCTGGTGGGCGCGATGCTGGTCATTGTCGAGCGCGCGCCACTGCTGCGCCGCCCCTATCTCTACGCGCCACGCGGCCCCGTCGTGGCTGACCCCACATCGCCCGCGCTGGCCGCCCTCGTCACCGCCGCACGCGAACAGGCGACGAAGGCTGGCGCGTTCATGGTAAAGGTCGAGCCGAGCGTGCCAGATGGCGACGCCGCCTGGCTCAAGGCGCTGGCCGATCAGGGCTTCACGCGCAATCCCTACGCCACCCATCCGCGCCGTTCGTGGGTGCTAAACATTACGCCCGACGATGACGCGCTGCTGGCGGGGATGCACGAAAAGTGGCGCTACAACGTCCGGCTGGCGGGGCGCAAAGGCGTCACCGTGCGCGAGGGCAGCGGCGCGGCGGACCTGGACGCATTCTACCGGCTCTACCGCGAGACCGCTGACCGCGACGGCATCTTCATCCACGGCCAGCAGCACTATAACGACTTCCTGCGGCTCTATGGCGAGCGCGACGCGGCGGCGCTGCTGCTGGCGGAGTATGAAGGAACGCCTATCGCCGCGCTGATCGTAGCGCGGTGCGGCCCAGTCGCCACCTACATGTTCGGCGCATCTTCCAATCAGCAGCGCAATCGCATGCCAAACCATCTCCTCCAGTTCACAGCGATGCAATGGGCCAGGGCGCGCGGCTGCGCGCTCTACGACTTCCGCGCCATTGCCGAGGTGCTGGAACCCGACGAGGATATGTACAGCCTCTACACCTACAAGCGGGGCTTCGGCGGCTACTCCTTGCTCACACTGGAGACGCACGACCTGCCGCTCTCCGCGCCGCTCTACTGGATGTATCGCCGCACACTGAAGGTGAAGCGCGACCGTGTCCGCCGCCAGCATCTCCGCGAGCTGCGCGCGCGCGAGCAGGAGCGGAAGTCGGCCGCATCCAAGTAACCTCACTCCCACAAATGTGACCTCCAGCCCCGCTCGGACGGTTGTATAGCTGACGGCTGAATCACCGGGCGAGCGCTGCTCTATGCGTTATATATAGGCGGTGTCGCCCGGTAGAGATGCGGCTGGTACAGGATGTGCGATGCCATAAACGATAGCGCTGGATGCGTTATCATTCGGTCAAGCTCACGCTATTCGCCTGCCGCGAGCAAGGATGGTTGGAGCACACGATCTGGAGCACTACCATGGCAACTCACATTCTGGTGATTGACGACTATGAGTATTTGCTGTATCTCTTGCGTAGCATCCTCGAAGAGGAGCACTACCGCGTCTCCGTCATCAATCGTGGCGAAGGGGCGCACGAGTTGATCCTGGAGAACCTGCCCGATCTGATCATTCTCGATCTCAAGCTGCGGGATGCGTCAGGTCTGGATATTCTCGAATCGCTGCGCTCGCACGAGGAGACAGCGGAAATACCCGTGCTGGTCTACACCGCGGCGATCCTGGAGGGTGAGAGCGTCCGGCAGCTCCTCGCGAGCAACCCGGAGCGCTACCGTAACGTATCGATTTTACGCAAGCCATTTGATGTAGATGTTCTGCTGCGACGTGTGAAAACAATGGTCGCGACGGTATAGCGCCCGATTCACACACACCCGCGGCACGACGAAAGACAGTATGTTTACAGGAGGTACACCATGGCAACGGAACGCAAGTCCCGGTCGGGGTTCGTCTTCGGGCTGGTGCTGGGCATGGCCGTCGGGGCGGCAGTCGCGCTCCTCTTCGCGCCACAACCGGGCGAAGACACCCGCAGCCAGCTCGGCGAGAGCAGTGTGCAGCTACGCAAGATGGGGCGCGAGGGCTACCAGACACTGGCCGGTCAACTGCGCGAGCGCTATGGCGACGCCGTCGCCCAGGGCCGCGACGCCTACAACCAGACCAAAGACGAGATCATGACGCGCTACAACAAGGCGAAGACCAACGCCTGATAGACGCGTCTCATCCAGCCTCATGTCAATCGAGCGGCAAGCTCCGTCAGACGACGTTGCAGGAAGCGCCGCTCGATACGGTTCTGGCAGAGGCTGAGCGCCTCGCGATAACTGCCCGTGGCTTCGTCCATGCGGCCAGCGCGCCGCAATAAGTCAGCGCGGGCGGCGTGATAGAGGTAGTAGTGGGCCAGCGCCTCACCCAG
>DASUHD010000133.1:0-7488 GCA_036273675.1 Ktedonobacterales bacterium
CCTTTATAGGGGGAGGGGGGAGAAAAAAAGTCAGTGCTCGAGGATACCCCATACGCCGCCCTTGTAGTGAGCGATCAGCGGTGTGACGGTCGGAGTATAGCCAGTACCCGGGCCGGAAGGTATACCAGTCTGCCAGAGTGATGTCCCAACACCCCAGAACTCATCGGGCGTGAGCAGCGCAATCTGGCTTAGATAGACGCTGCGCCGCTGCTGAAGCGAAGGCGTCTGAACCTGCACCCAGCGTCCATGCTCCAGATGGAATGCTTCTGGCCCCAAAGCGGTGGAGTCATCGAGAGACTGCATACCATAGTCCAATTGTCCAAACATCCAGCCCTCTGTCGCGGAGAACATGGTGATGCTACTTATCTGTCCCTCTGACGGCGCTCCTTCGGGCAAGCGATTGGATCGGGGGGTATTCACCTCGACCCACCGTCCGCCAGTATAGCGCCAGAGCTTCGGGGTGTCCGTCTCGTATGGAGACTCCGTCTGCGGCAGTTTGCCCGTTTTGGAATAGGTGACCATATTGCCACCGACCCATCCGTCGCTTGCAGACCCCATCGAGATCGTTTGCAGGTTCATGGCTGGAAGGGTCTTTGCCATGCGCCAGGCGCCGTTGACATAGTGCAGAATTGCGCCCGTTGGGGGATACCATCCCTTGCTGCCATCGAGCGTAGCCGAGCCTACCGCCCAACCCTCGTCCGGTGAGACCATCGACAGGCTGGCGATGCTGAAGAAATCTGATAGCCTGGGAGTGGCCTGCCGTGTCCACGACTTGCCATCGTAATGCAAAATGGTCACGTTGCCATCAGGCGGAGAGGCGTACGAGCCGTCGCCCGCAATCCAGACATCGGTGGGCGAGACGGCGGCAATCGCATTGAACCCCGCCGCTACCGGCAGGCTTACCTCACGCCACGAAGCGCCATCGTAGTGATAGACACGATTTCCAATGGCCCAGCCATCGCTCGGGCTAAACATCTTGATCGCCTTGATCCAGGCATGAATCTGTGTGGTCACGGGGACCCACTGGCCACCTGTGTAGTGCATGACGTACGCAAGGTCGTCGCTACTCCCGCCATCCTGGCCTGCCAGTACCTGTGTCCCCATCGCCCAGCCATCGGTCGCGGAGGCCATCCCAATGGCCATCAAACTCTTCTGCGATCCCGGCGCAATTGCTGGTGTAGATGTCGCATGCCTGTTCGAGGCGGATTGCGGGCGTCCGTGCGACGCGAAGATCAACTCGGCCAGCAGCGAGATGACCAGCACAGCGGCAAGCGAGGCCGCGCCAGTAGCCAGCCGCCAGGAGCGACGTGGCGGGCGCGGTGGGATGGATAGCGGTGTGAAAGTCAGGCGCAGCGCATCATCGTCAGCGGCCTCGTCTGATTCATCGGGTGGAATATCCGTCGCACCATGGTCATGTATATCCGACATAGCAAACTCCGTAGCATTTATTTGGAGGAAGGGCATCGCGTCCGGCGCGAAATGCAGGCGCAATGCCTCGTCGAAGTGGTCATAGGTTGTGCGTTGGGCGCGACACCAGGCGCAGTCCGCCAGATGGGCGCGAACATCGGCGGCAAGGTGCGCGTCCGTCACGTCGTCCAGCACAGGCAGCACATGCGCATAACTGCCGCACAGCGGCCCCGGAACTGGACCAGGCTGGCGATGCTTGCCGTTCAACATCAGTTTCGCTCCTGGTGGGAAGATGGATTCTGTTCGAGATAGGCTGCGCGCAGTCGTTGGCGGGCGCGCGAGAGCCGTTTGGTGATAACCTCAGCCGACGCGCCCATGATCTCACCGACCTCGGCGGCGCTAAAGCCATGGACAATACGCAAGAGCAGGCAGGCGACATCCTGTGATGGTAGTTCCGCCAGCGCGGCGCGCAAGGCCTCGCCTTCGATCACCTGGTCTTCGAATGGGGGCAGATCGCCTGTCTCCGTCTCAGCAATAGGGTCGAGCGCTTCCCAGCGTACCAGTCGCTTTCGGCGTAACAGATCGACCGCGCGGCGATAGGCGATACGGTAGAGCCAGCGGCGGCGCTCCTCCTCGGCGGCTTCCGCCACAAATGGAGCAACCCAGGCCTGGGTCGCGCGCCACGCCGCCGCAAACGTATCCTGGGTGAGGTCGCGCGCCTGCTCGCCATGCTCCACGAATCCCCGCAGGAAGGCATAGAGCGGCTGCTGATAGCATTCCACCAGCACGGTAAACGCATCGGACGAGAGCGGCCCGCTGGTCACTGCGACACGTTCATCAGCCATGGCGTCTCCGCGGCATACCCATCTCACTTTCACCACTGGCCCACAGAACAATAATCGGACGGTAGCTACCGGGCAGACATCATGCCTCACCCTTCAGAAGCACTATCGGACCAGCGCGCAAAACCTGACCAGACGTACCCATTGGCGAAATCTATGCGAGCAGGGCCGCCAGATCATGCTGGAAAGTCGAGGAGTTGATGGGGCCGGTATAGACTGCGCGGATGACGCCGCTGCGGTCGATCAGGTAGGAGGAGGGCGTCGCGCGCACGTCATAGGCCAACACGGCGCGCTGGCCGATATCACGCAGGATGGGGTAGGTGATGCCCAGCCGCGAGGTAAACGCCGAGATGGTCGAAGCGTCATCCACCACGTCCAGGCCAACGACCTTGAAGCCCTGTGACTGGTGGGCAAGGTAGGCGCGTTCGAGCGCGGGCATCTCGATCTGGCACGGCGGACATGAGACATACCAGAAATTGAGCAATACAACGCTTCCGCGCAGGCTCGACAGCGGCGTCAGGCGGTCGCGCATATCATGCACGGTTACGTCGGGCGCGAGATGCCCAACCAGCGGATCAGCCGGGGCGGCCGTCGCGGTGGGTCCGGCGCCTGAAGTCGCGCGGCCGGGCGTCGCGCCGCTAGGCGTGGCGGGCGTCAGCAGCCCATGCACGAGCAATGCGACTGCCGCGACCACCAGCACACCAGAGACAACCTGAAGCATGCGGATACGTCGGCGCGCATGCGCCAACTCCGCGATGGCATCCGCGGTATTCGGTTTGGGGGTGTCAGCCATTGGCGCTGTGCTTCCGCACTGGCCAGGCAGGCCAGTTGCTCATGCGATGCTTGCCGGACTACATCGTACCCAAACCCATGATATGGAAGCCCGCATCAAGGTGAATCACCTCGCCTGTCAGGTTGCGCGCCGCCGGGCTGCACAGAAACGCGGCCATATCGCCGATATCGCTCTGCTCGATATTGCGGCGGAGTGGCGCCACCTGATCCACCAGATCGAACATCGCGTTGATGTTGCCCACGCCACGCGCCGAGAGCGTGCGCAGCGGGCCAGCCGAGATGCCGTTGACGGTGATATTTTGCGGGCCGAGATCCCAGGCCAAATAGCGCACCGACGCTTCCAACGCGGCTTTGGCAATGCCCATCACGTTATAGCCAGGAACGACGCGCTCGCTGCCAAGATACGTCATCGAGATGATGCTGCCGCCGCCACGCTGCTGCATGAGCGGTTCGGCGCGTTTGGCCATCGCCAGCAGCGAATAGGCGCTGATGTCGAGCGACGCGGTGAAGCCAGCCCGCGAGACGTGTGAGACACGCCCTCTGAGGTCGTCGGTCGGCGCGAACGCAACGCTATGGATGAGGATATCCAGCCCGCCAAAGGACTTGCCGACCTCGTCGAAGACGGTGTCCAGCTCGTCGTCGCTCTGCACATCACAGGGCAGAACTGGCGCGTCTGGCATGTTAGCGGCAGTGAGCTTGCGCACGTTCTGCTCCATCCGCCCCTGATAGGTGAAGGCGAGGCGAGCGCCCTCTTCCGCCAGCTTCTGCGCAATCGCCCAGGCGATGCTGTTATGATTGGCTACCCCAAAGATGAGACCGGTCTTCCCGTCGAGTGTTCCCACCGCAGAATCCTCCGCACACTATTCACAGTCTGGCCCCACCTGGCGGCCATACGACGCGCGTATTGACGCCCGCATTCTAACATGCGTGGGTTGCGCGGGCAAATAACACCCCTCCCCGACGACCTTCAGGGAGGGGCGAACGACAAGGGACCGCTAACAGATCAGCTAGCCTAGACCAGGCTCTTCGTCGAAGACGGATCGAAGAAATGCAGATGGCTCGTATCGACATGGAGCGAGATACGTTCTCCTGGCGAGACCTTCGCGTTCGCGCCAACCCGCGCCGTCGATCCTTTCGTCTCCGACGCCTCGGGGACGTAGGCGCCGGGCAGCCGCACATAGACCAGTTGCTCGTTGCCCAGATGCTCGACGACATCCACCACGCCTGAGATGGTGGCCCCGTCGCCGCTTTGCGCGCCATCCAGGCTGAAGTGTTCTGGGCGAATGCCGACAATCAGCGGGCGTCCATCTGAGGTGTCACCCGCGCCGGGCGCCTGGCCCGTGGCCACCTCCGCCGCCTCCCCCTGCAATGTGAGCCGCTGCGCGTCATCCCCTTTGCCCACCACGATCTCGGCCTTGCCATCGCTCTTGCGGTGCAGGTTTACCTCGAAAAAGTCCATCGAGGGGGAGCCAATGAAGCCCGCGACGAACAGATTGGCGGGGTGATCGTAGAGATCCTGCGGCGTCCCCAGCTGCTGGATGACGCCGGCATTCAGGACGGCGATGCGATCACCCATCGTCATCGCCTCCACCTGATCGTGCGTGACGTACACGAAGGTGGTACCCGTCGCCTGATGCAACCGGCTGATCTCTGTTCGCGTCGCCACCCGCAGCTTGGCATCCAGGTTCGAGAGTGGCTCATCGAGCAGAAACACCTGCGGATCGCGCACCAGCGCTCGCCCCAGCGCCACACGCTGCCGCTGGCCGCCGGATAGCTCGCGCGGCCTCCGCTTGAGATACGAGGTAATGCCCAGCATCTGCGCCGCTCGCTCGACACGCTGCTGAATCTCTTCCTTCGGGGTATGACGCAACGTCAGCGCAAACGCCATATTGTCAAAGACCGTCATATGCGGATAGAGCGCATAATTCTGAAAGACCATCGCGATATCACGGTCTTTGGGCGCGACATCGTTGACCAGGCGGTCACCGATGTACAGGTTGCCTTCCGAGATATCTTCTAGCCCCGCAATCATGCGCAATGCCGTCGATTTGCCGCAGCCAGACGGCCCGACCAGCACAAGAAACTCGTGGTCGGCGATCTCCAGGTTCAGGTCGGTAATAACCGGTGGGTTTTCGCCATAGCGCTTGTACACGTGCTCGAACCGAACATCAGCCATTGCCAACCTCTTTTCCGCGCTCGCTGGGAGCCTGATTGCAGGACCATTCGATCGAGTCGATCATGCTGAAACGTTCACGTCCTCAGTCGCGCGCCGGGGCGCACATCACACGACAATCATCGCCTGCATCCGTCTCCTAATTATGTATCACACAAGCGCAATCGCGGGCATCGCAAGAACAAGGCCGTTATTCGCCTCCACAGTCGCGAACAGGCGGATGCGCCAGGCTCGACTGCGCCTCAGCAACGGTGAGCGCCGGAGCTGCGGCCCCTGGCGAGAGCGAATGGGCGGCCGCGGTGAGCGCCAGCAGCACACCGCCCGTATAGAGCCAGATAGCCACTCTGGGTCCGACGCTGGCTTGCGGGGTCACTTGCGTGCTGATGCGCTGTGTCAGCACGACCCCATCCGACCAGGCCGATGCGCTGGTGAGCGGCACCGCAGTGATCGCGCCTGCCACCAGGCTCCGGCTGCCAAGCCATTCGGAGAGAGCGGTACGGGCAGAGAGCGAGAGCAGATAGTCTGGCGTGACGGGCGTGGCGGCGACGTCTGGCGCGGTAAAGATGTCCGCCATGGGATTGAGGGCATACGGCTTGGTAGCCGTCCAGTGTTGCGCGTCGGGACGCAGCGAGAAGGTGACGCTGGCGCGGGTCGTGTAGAGTACGGGCATGCTCCGTTCCAGCAGCGGAGTGGTGTCGCAGGTATCGTAGATGGTGACATGCTCCCGCACCACCGCCGCGATCCCAACCATCCCCGGCTCTGGCGCGATGGGGCGCTGATAGGTGGTCTCGGTATAGAACGGCTCGTACGCGTCGAGCGCGACCGCCTCGAAACGCTCATGCACGACAAGCGCTGGCCCTGAAGGCGCGGCGCGCAGCCCAAGCGCTCGCCAGAGTGTGGCTGGGAGCGTGACTACCTGCTCATACTCCGTGGCAAAGAAGCTATTCACAGCAGCGAGCGCATCGGTGGTTCCCTGGGACGTTAGGGAGAACTCGGTCAGGTAGAGGCCGGGCGTGCCAGCGTGGGCGACGATATAGATTGGGTAGGGCGCGAAACCCACAGCCGTCGCGATCAAGGTGTGCTGACCAACAGACGCCGACAGCCGCGCCATCGGCAACGCCCCGGCAATACCCTGATGACAGGAGCTTACCGGCCCACGGCCATCCACCCGAATGAGCGCCCATGGCACATCACACACCACCGTGATGGGTACCGGCGCATCGTTTGGCGTGCGATGAAAGAGCGCCGCTAGCCCGGGCTGCCCGGCAACTGCCAGCAGCAGCGCTGTCAGCAATAGCACCGGTAACGTCCGCATGATGGCCCGCTGCAGTCGCCGCAGATAGCGCCGTTGGCGGCCACTCAGGGTCGAATCGTCGTCGAATTCGAGGGTTGAGCCATCCTCATCGTCGGCTGAGAACCCATCGCGCATAGACCTGCCCCATTTCGGTGTCGCGGCCAGAGTCCTTCCCTCTCACACTGTACTCTCGCGAGAAACTCAATGCCAGTATCGCCCGGAGCGTTGACGCCACTCACCCAGAGCGATAGACTACAACGAGTTTCCGCCGCGTCCCTCGTTCGTGTCGCGGACCACGATCCAGTCCAGTGCTAGCAGGAGCGTCTCACGGTATGAAATGGCCCCGGGCCAGTGGTATCCTGGCGCATCCCACGTCGCTTCCGGGCCGGTTCGCGGTCGGCGACCTTGGCCTCGGAACCCTCGATTTTCTTGATTTCCTCGTCGCCAGCGGCCAGCGCATCTGGCAGACGCTTCCTCTTGGCCCGACGGGCTACGGCGACTCCCCCTATTCGCTGCTCTCGGCGTTCGCGGGCAACCCATTGCTGATCTCGCCCGAGTCGCTGCTATCCGAGCGGCTGCTCGATGAGGACGATCTCGCCGACGCGCCCGTGTTCAATCCGGCGACGGTAGACTACGTAGCCGCCAGAGGCTGGAAGACCCATGTGCTCCGGCGGTCCTATCAACGCTTCCAACACTACCAAGACGCGGCTCTAAGCGAAACATTTCAGGCGTTTTGCGACGACCAGCGCGACTGGCTCGACGACTACGCGCTCTTCATGGCGCTCAAATCCCACTTCGATGGCACAGCCTGGACGGACTGGCCGCGTCCCTACGCCGGACGCGACCCGGAGGCGCTGGCCAGCGCCCGCACCACGCTGGCGGATGAAGTGGCCTTCCACCGTTACACGCAGTTCCTCTTCTTCCGTCAGTGGGCTGAACTGCGCGCCCAGGCGCACGCGCGCGACATCCGCATTATGGGC
>DASUHD010000134.1:0-15198 GCA_036273675.1 Ktedonobacterales bacterium
CCCCGCGCCGCGAGACGGTCGATCTGCTTGCCGAGGCGCTCAGCCTCGATGACCAGGACCGCGCGCGGTTCGAGCAGTCCGCCCGCCACCGGAGCGCGCCGCTCGTAGCGCAACCAGATGCCATCGAGCCAGCGCACGCGGGCCTTGCGCTGGTTGGCCGGACATCTGAGCTTGCCCTGATCGAGCGCCTGTTATCGAACCGCCTTCCGCCAGCGCTCTTTTTTGAGGGCGAGCCGGGCATCGGCAAGACGCGGCTGCTCCACGAGGCGGCCTCCCTTGCGGCGGGGTCTGGCTGGGCGGTCTTGATGGGAAGCTGTCCGCAGGGCAGCTATCAAGACCCCTACGCGCCGCTGCTGAATATGATCGAGCGCGACATCGCCAGACGCTCGCCCGCCGACCTGAAGTCCGTGCTGCAGGGCTGCGGCTGGCTTGTGCGCCTGCTGCCAGAACTGGGCGAGCGTGATACGGTCCAGTTGCCGCCATGGACACTGCCCCCGGAGCAGGAGCGGCGGCTGATGTTCGCGGCGGTGGCGCGCTATGTGGCCAATATCGCTGGCACAGCAGGCACGCTGCTGGTCTTCGACGATCTGCAATGGGCTGGCTCCGACGCCTGCGATCTGCTGGAAGCGCTCGCTCGCAGCGCAACCACGGCGCCCTTGCGCATGATCGGCGCGTACCGCAACAGCGATATTTCCTCCGCCAGTCCGCTCGCTCAGACAATTACGCACTTCGAACACGAAGAGCTTCTCCACCAGCATACGCTCAGCCCATTAACTGAAGACGAATCTCTCACGCTGCTGCGGCGCCTGCTGCCCGACGGCGACACGATCACCGGAGAGCTACAGAATCACGTCGTGCGCCAGTGCGGCGGGATTCCGTTCTACCTCGTCGGCTGGGCGCAGGCCCTCACAAGTGGAACGTTGCCAGCGGGACAGGACGACGCGCTCCCCTCGGATGTGATGCAGAGCATTCGCCGGCGTATCGCCATGCAATCTGAGGTCGCGGGCGAGACCATGCAGACGCTCGCGGTGGCAGGTGGCATGGCGTCGCTGCGATTGCTGCGCGATGTGCTGCTCGCGGGCGGGCGGAGCGAGGATGAGATGGTCATCGCGCTGGAAGCCTGCGCGCGCGCGCGGTTGTTGGATGAGACAAGTGACATTGCGTACCAGTTCGCCAACAAGGTCGTCCGCGACGTGGTGGCGCACGACCTGAGCGCGGCCCGCCGCACGGCGCTCCACCGTCGCATTGCCGCGGCGCTTGAACACGAGCCGGGCGAGATTCCAGCCGAGATGCTGGCCTTCCACTACCTCCGCGCCGATGAGCCGACGAAGGCGGTCACCTATCTGGAAAGCGCGGGAGATCGTGCCGTCACGATGCAGGCGTATGCCGCCGCCGAGACCGCCTATGGAGAACTAGTCGAACAGCTGGACTACCTCGGTCGTCCACTCGACGCCGCCCATGCCCGTGAGAAGTGGGGCAGAGTGCTCTGCTCCAAGGCCCGCTACGATCAATCGCTTACTGCCTTTGAGCATGCCTGGGAGGTGTATCGCAAGGCGGGCGACAGCGAGGCGCAGACACGCGCCCTGACGCAGATTGGCCAGGTCTATGCCGACCGTGGATCTGCCCGTGAGGGATTGCAGCGGCTGGCTCCGGCGCTGGCGCCTGACTCGGCTCGCGGCGTCACGCCCCAGACGCTGGCCGCGCTGCACGACATCTACGCCCAACTCCTGCACCTTGCCGGGCAGTACGGCGAGCAGATGGCAGAGACCGAACGGGCAGCAGCCTACGCCCGCGACGCTGGCGATGAGGCGCTGCGCTGCCAGATCGAGATGCGGCGCGGCAACGCGCTACGCATGCTGGGGCAATTGCGCGAGGCCCGCCAGACCCTCGAAGACGTGATCCATGTTGCGGAGACACTGGGCGACCCACGCATCCTCTCACAGGCGCTGGAGAACGTCAGCGTCGTCTACCTGCTGCAAGGCGAGTTCGCCCGCTCCACGCAGGATGTCGAGCGCGCACTCGCGCTGGCCGAGCAGATGGCCGACCCACTGGCGACCGAGCTGCTCTTGCTGCGACGCGGCTTAAACGCCTATGCCGCAGGCGACTGGCCGAAGGCGCACAGCGACTACAATCAGGCGCAGGAGATAGCCCGGCAACTAGGCGCATCATGGGTCTCGCCATATATTGCGCTTGGCCCCGGGCTGCTGCGGCTGGCAGAGGGCGATCTAGAGAGAGCGAGCCAACTGATCGAGGATGCAGCGGCGCTGGCCGAGCAAACGGGCGATCTTCAGGCGTTACGGCTGGCACAGCCTTCACTGGCCGAGCGCAATCTGCTGGCCAGTCAGCCCGCAGCGGCGCACGCCCAACTCGTGCCGCTGCTCGACCGTCCCGGACAACAGGAAGGGCTGGTCACCTATCTGCTGCCATATCTCGCATGGGCGTCGCTCGACCTGGGCTACGAAGACGAGACCACCGCGCTACTGGACGAGTGCCTGGAGCGGTCACGCCGCGAGGATATCCGGCTGGCAGAGGTGGATGCGCTGCGGGTGCGCGTGATACAGGCGACGCGAAGGGGAGAGGCTGCGGCGGCAGAGCAGGCGCTTGAGGATGGGCTGCGCCTCAGTCGCGAGCTACCCTATCCCTACGCCGAGGCGAAGCTGCTCTACGCTGGAGGTCTAGCGGCGCGGGCCGCGGGCGACACTCCACTGGCGCGTGAGCGGCTGCTTCAGGCACGAGACGCGCTGCGGGCGCTGGGCGAGGGTCTCTATCTCCTGCACGTCGAGCGGGCGCTCGATGAACTGCCTTGAATCGAACTGCCCATGTCGCATGCTCAAGCAACCGAAGATACTGGCCCATAAGATAGCGCGGATGGTCTGACTGGAATAGCGTTCGATCGCCGCCGTCGCGGCATGCGATAATAGCCGCGAACGAAACGTACTACGCGCTCCCCCTGTTGCAGCCGGAGGATAACCAGTATGCCACGCCGCACGCTCTTGCTCGGTATTGACCTCTCGACAACCGGCGCCAAGGCGCTGTTGATTGACGAGCAGGGTCGGACAGTTGCCAGCGCATCAACACCGCTCATGCTCTCAACGCCGCGCCCGCTCTGGGCCGAGCAGCATCCGCACGACTGGTGGGACGCCACCGCCGCCAGCATACGGACGGCGCTGGCAACGGCGGAGGCGACTGGCGACGAGGTGCGCGCAATAGGACTGACAGGCCAGATGCACGGGCTGGCGCTGCTCGATGGGCAGGGGGAGCCCCTGCGTCCGGCGATTCTCTGGAACGACCAGCGCACCGCCGTCGAGTGTGACGAGATTCGCGCGCGCATGGGCAAAAGTCGCCTGATCGCCGTGACCGGCAACGATGCGCTCCCTGGCTTCACCGCGCCCAAGGTCCTCTGGGTACGTCGTCACGAACCGGAGATTTACGCCCGCGCCGCGCACATTCTGCTGCCCAAGGACTACATTCGCTACCGCCTGACTGGCGACTTCGCGATGGATAAAGCCGACGGCTCCGGCACACTGCTCTTCGACCTCGCCGCCCGCGGCTGGTCATCGGAGGTAACCGCCTCCCTCGATATTCCGTCGTCTTGGCTGCCACCCACCCATGAAGGGCCGAGCGCAACAGGCGTGGTCAGCGCCGAGGCTGCCGCGCTCACAGGGCTGGCTGTGGGAACGCCGGTGATGGCAGGCGGCGGCGATCAATCGGCGCAGGCGGTGGGCGTCGGCGCAATCGATCCGGGTATGGCGGCGGTGACGCTTGGCACGTCAGGTGTCGTCTTCGCCGCGACCTCAACGCCGCTCTTCGAGCCAGAGGGCCGACTGCACGCCTTCTGCCATGCCGTACCGGGGCGCTGGCATCTGATGGGGGTGATGCTCGCGGCGGCGGGGAGCCTGCAATGGCTGCGCGATACGCTCGCGCCGGATGTCACTTTCGACGCGCTGATGGACGAGGCGGCCCAGGCGCCCGCTGGCAGTGAAGGGCTGCTCTTCCTGCCGTATCTCTCCGGCGAGCGGACGCCCCATCCCGATCCACTGGCACGGGGCGCATGGGTCGGGCTGACGCTGCGGCATACGCGGGCGCATATGATCCGGGCCGTGCTGGAAGGCGTCTCCTTCGGCCTGCGCGACGGATTCATCCTATTGTCGCGGGTGGGACTGCGCGAGACGCCAAATGTGCGTATCTCAGGCGGTGGCGCGCGCAGCCCGCTCTGGCGCGCGATTCTGGCGAGCGTGCTGGCGACGCCGCTAGAGAGCGTCGCGGCAAGCGAAGGCGCGGCCTATGGCGCGGCGCTGCTGGCGGGTGTCGGCGTGGGTATCTGGCCCGATGTCACATCAGCCTGTGCGGCCACGATCACGCCGGGCGAGATAACGGCTCCCAACGCGGAGTGGCAGGCGGAGTATGAACGTCTCTACCCGGTCTACCAGTCGCTCTATCCAGCGCTCAAGCCGACTTTCGCCGCGCTGGCCGATGTCGATTAGTGACGCGGGGTGGCGCGCTCCTGCTCTGGGGCGGATTCGACTGGATGCTGCCCGTTGCCTTCCGATACCGTCACATCGCCGTTCCGTGATACGACAGTGGCGTTGACAGGTTCGGCGCTCGCCTCTTCTGCTGTATCTTCCGTTTCCTCACCTGGCTGGAACAGCGGCAACTTCCGTGTGTAGCGATCATAGAAGATTTCGCCGACCGCCGCGAAGACCGCGACAATTGGTCCGGCGAAAAACGCGCCCCAGACGCCACCCCACTTCGCCCCAAGCAGCAGCGCGGCGAAGAGAATGAGTGGGTTGATACCTAGCGTCTTGCCGAAGACGCGTGGCGCGATCAGCTGGAGCGCGATCTGCTGCGCGACGATTAACAAGAGCACCAGCACCACTATCTTGCCGATCAGCTGGTCATTCGGCGTCTGCAACAGCACCAGCAGCAGCGGCGGCACAAACGCCCCGAACGAGCCGATGAAAGGGATCATCATAATCAGGCCCGCCAGCAACGAGGCAAGAAAGCCGTTTGGCTCCCCAAGTCCTATCAGGACAAGCCAGGTGAACAGGCCATAAATCAGCGCGATGATGATCTGCGCGCGGAAGAAGCCACCAAACGTTTCGTTGACCTGCCGCTGGAACATGCGGACGTCGGGCTTCCAACGCGGCGGCAGCTTCGCGACGATGCTCTTCACCAGCCGCTCTCCATCGAGCATCATGTAGAACGAGATAATGAAGACGAGCGCGGTATCGAAAAGGATGGTCATGATCGATGTCACCAGCGTCGTCGCGAAGTTGACCGCGTTGTTTGCCAGTGAGCCAGCCCAGCCGGGGACCTGCTGCGAAATTTGCGAGACGATGTGCTGGGCGGCATTTGCTGTGAACCCCAAGCGCCGGAGCAGATCGACAGCGCTCGCATTCAGCGCCGCCAGCCGTTCCGCCGAGAGATCCGACTTGATCTCTTCCGCCAGTTGGGTCACCTGCGATTGGATGGCTGGCACCATCAGCACTATCGCGCCCGAGATGACGACCAATAAGGCAATATAGACCAGTGAGACGGCCAGCACCCGTGGAAATTTGCGGCTGATAAGAAAATTCGAGACGGGGGCAAGGACGAACGTGATGACCCAGGCCAGGAAGAAGAGCAGCAGGATATCACCGACCGACGCCAGCACCGACCACACGACGCCGAGGACCCACATGGCGACGAGGACGGTCACCAGGCCCAGCAGCAAGCGCAGTACGCGGTGTCGATCCAGGATATCGCGCGTGTCTCGTCCATCCACGAGCGTCGTGCCTCCTTGAGTGTGGCCCATCGCATACAACGTACCGACGTACCGGCCATGTCATTTCAGTGTACCACGATGCACGACAAGGGGGGACAATTCAGCCCATCTATCTGGCGCGTGGGCGGCACTCACGGTAATGTCCGCGCTCCGGCCAGCAGTTCGCGCAAACGGTCGTGTGGCAGCGCGTGGAGCACGTGGCCCGCGCGTCCGCGCATCGTCGTCGCCGCCAGCAGCGCGTTGATGACCGCCTCCTCGGTTGCCTCGATGACTGCCTCAAAGATGGTGTTCAGCCCACGATTGTCGTAGCTGCCCTCGCTGAGGATATCGATACTGAGCCGACCACCAGACACTCGATAAGGGATGCGTTGCGCCGTCGAGAACGCCAGGATGATCTCGCCGCTGCCATCGCCCGCCGTCGAGCCGGTCCGCGCCAGCCCCAGCCCGGCGCGCTTGGCCAGCCGTTGTAACGTGTGCGCGTGGAGCGGCGCATCGGTCGCGACGATGACGATGCACGATCCATCGGCGGTCGGCTGCTCGGGCATCAGGTCGGTGATGGCGCGGCCCACCGGAACACCCGCAACCGTCAGTTGCGGCCTGCGGCCAAAGTTCGTCTCCACCAGCACACCCACCGTGAACGTACCCGCCTCGATGGCGACAACGCGCGACGAGCTGCCGATGCCGCCCTTGAAGCCGAAGAGCGCCATTCCCGTACCCGCGCCGACGCACCCTTCCTCGACAGGATTAGTGCTGGCGCCATCGAGCGCGGCCCAGACATCCTCCTCAGTCAGCGCGAAGGTGAGATGATCGTGCAGAAAGCCGTCGTCACACTCGGCGACAACGGCAATTGGTATCTCATCGCGCGCCTGCTCGGGATAGCGCTGGGCCAGATAGCGCGTGGTCGCGTGCAGCGCCATCCCAACGCCTGACGTCCCAGTGAGCACAATCGGCGACGAGAGCAGCCCCCACTCGTCGATCACCGAGCGGCAGGTCATCTCGCCGTAGCCGTTCAGCGCGAAGATGCCCGCATAGAGTCGCTCGGCCATCGGGTTGCCGTCGTGCGGCCAGATTGCCGTCGCGCCCGTGCGGATGTTGTCGCCGCGAATCAGCGTCGCATGCCCAACACGCGCACCCGGAACATCGGTCAGGGTATTGGATGGCCCCATAGGCAGGGCGCCGATGGCAACGCCAAGATCGCGCAATCGCTCTGTTGATGGCATTGTTTCTCTCTCCCTCGAATCGCGCTAGACGGTGGTACAATGCCTGCTGCTGGCCATCCAGGTATAGCACAGGAGGACGCAGATGACACACCGATATATCAACCCGCCGACGCTCGCGCACCCGACCGGATACACGCATGTCGTCGAGGCGACCGGCGCCCGCACGGTCTACATCTCCGGGCAGGTGGCGCTCGACTCATCAGGGAATATTGTAGGCCTGGGCGACATGCGCGCTCAGGCCCAGCAAGTCTTCGAGAACCTCCATTCCGCTCTCCAGGCAGTCGGCGCAGGCTTTCGCGATGTGGTCAAGCTCACCTATTTCGTCGTCGATATGACTCAACTGCCGGTTGTCCGCGAGGTGCGCGACCAGTTCATCCATCCTGAGCAACTGCCCGCGAGCACCGCCGTCGAGATTCGTCGCCTCGCCCGCGAGGAATTTCTGCTCGAAGTCGAGGCGATTGCGGCGCTTGGAAGTTGATGGCGCGCAATGTCATATTGATTTCACATGGGATGTCGACGCTGCCAACAGACCCCTCTATCTCGCTCCTTCCCAGATGAGGACGGGGAGCGAGCGGGGCGATATGGCATGTCTGCTGATAATCAGGCGCTGGTGACGCTGAAGTTGGCGAACACGACGTTCTGCCCGGCAGAGGCTGTCAACCCAACGGCGCCGCTGCCGAAGGTGGTGTCTTCGGCCTGCCCCACCAGCATGCCATTCACGAAGAAGTGCATTTGCGTACCCTTGAAATACACATTAAGCGTGTTGTGGGCGCCCTTATTTCGGTTAACGGTAGAGGTCGTCGTCCAGGCGATCATCGGGGTGAGCTGGTTCTCCACCAGTTTGTACGCCGTCCAGTGGCCATCTGAGGAGATGAGGAAGCCATATTCGCTATGGTTGGTGTCGCTCCTGAATACGATGCCATAGCCGAAATCCAGTGGCCCTGCGACTAACTTCGCATCAACTGAGATGACGGCCTCTTTTGCCTGAACCGGGCCGTAACAGGCAGTGGCGGTATTGGCCGCGCCAGATGTGTCGTCATCGTGGTAGCCGTCGCTGAGGAAGTGGCAGTGCTCATCAACCGTCCAACCGCTCGTTGGCACCGCGAGCGCGTTTAGGTAGATGGAGCCGACGATAGGCGTGGCCGTGGCTATTGCTGTGGCCGTGGGCGTTCGTGACACCGCTCCGATGAATGGGAACTGAAGCACACCTTGCATGATCGCCAGCGCCACGAGGAGCGCCGTCAGCGCCACGAGGAGGCTGCCGACCAACCAGCCGCGTCGTCCCGTCCTGGATCGCTGCGCGCTACCAGCGGGCGATACGCCTGGCCTGGCTGTGGTCCCACGCGCGGTTGTATCCACGCTCTCAATCGCGGCGATGAGGCGGTGTACGTCGGCGCTGAAATCTGGGTCGAAACGGATGTTGACCGCCTGCAAGCGTGTCAGAGGAGCAACCGACGGGGGCAGCGCCTGTGTCGGCGGCATCGTGGCCCCTTCGACCAGTACCGGAATCACCGGGATGCCGCTGCTCAGCCCAGTCTCTATCTCCTGGCGCACGAAATCGCCGGGATTCCAGAGCCGCGGCTGGCCGGCCTCATTGCGGATATCCAGCCAGCGCGGCCCGATGATAACCACCTGCGCGGTGGCCTGATGCAATATGCGCTGGATATGTGAGGGAAAATCGGCCCCCAACGGGATTGAATCGACATCTTTGAAGATGGAACCTTCTCCGAAAGACTGCACAAGATGATCGTAGACGCGCCCAGTCGTCGCTGGCGCATCTTCGCGTCGGTAGCAGATAAAGACCGTGGCCACGCTGCTTCCTCCAACCTCAACAATCCACTGCGGCCATCTCCGCCTCGCCTTCAAGAGGTGGGATGGCCATGCTCTTCAGCACAGGGCATGAATCCAAGTCCGGCGAGGGTGGTGGCGTAATGGCGTTTGCGTACGGCTGGGGGGCTGAAGCCGCGCCTGGAGGGCAGCCCGACGGCTGCCGAGACGGCTGCCGAGACGCCCACCTGCACGGGCTTGGGAGAGAACCCAGAGATCAGCAGACCCTGACCATCGCGCCGGACGTAGTACGAGTATCCCCGGTATTCTTTACGGGAGGAGGTAACGGTGGCTGGACGCTTCAGGTGAGATTCACATCTCGCTCTATTCAGCGGCCTGGGTGGAGCGGCCGTAGACGACGGTGGGATCGGTCAGGGCATTGACGCGGACGGGCTTATTCGAGGCAGAGGCGCGCTCGATGGCTGGCCACACGATGCCCAGGCCGGATCTCCGGGTTCGACGGCGAGTTTTAGCGGAGCGGATGAAGCTCGAAGACCCGCCGACCTTTGGCCACTGCCACTGGATCGTTGAGATCAACACCATCGACGATGCGGATGAACTGGACACCAAACGGAATGCTTCGCGCGAAAGAGCCGAGGACGTCGCGGAAGTACTCAACGCGCTCCGTTGGATTCAGTTCGGTCGCGGCCACTTCTTCTGTATGACCACGCGCCGCGATGGTCGCATGGCCAGCCACGCGCAAATTGCGCACCCATTGGGACTCGCCCCAGGGAGACCAGACCCAGCGCCTGCCACCTATCGCAATGACCGCCAACGGCGTGGTGCGAGGCAGGCCGCTCTTCCGGCCGCGAATGGTGACGAGCCTGTTAGGCCCTAGCGGCACGCCAGCTTCCATCAAGAACTTCAAGATGGCTCCGAAAAACAGAACCCGCCGTGGAACACGTAGGTGCGGCTCCGCTGCGGCCTTCCGCAATTGATCACTCACAGTTGGATTACTCATGTACGCAGATCCTTATTCGTGTGATTTCTTGCGCCAGTTCGTTCCGGCGCTACATAGAAGACCCGCATGAGGATGCGGACGTGACATGACATGATGTGACGCGCAGCCGCCTAGGAGACTTGGAAGGACTCGAACCCTCAACCAGCGCCCGCCGTGAGATCCAGCTTCCCGAGCCGGTCTGGATCCGCGAGCACTTCGATCTCAACGATTCTCCCACCCTTGATAGTTAGGGCGAGGATCGCAAATGGACGCCCGTCGGGCGTCCATGCAACACCTCCCGGTATCCCATTCACGAGGATTCGCGTCGCAGTGTCCGTAAACCGGCGGAATGTCATCGCTTGCTCGGCGACGGCCCTCGCGCCAGATACAAGGGAGTTCAGATTTGGACGCGTCATCCCGCCATCGGAGCGCAGCACAATGTCTGGATCGAGGACGGCGAGCAGCGCCCCGAAATCACCAGCGCGCGCCGCGGCAAGGAAGGCATCGGCGACGGCCCACTGGCCATCAAGACCAACGTCGGGTACGGGCGCGCCCTGAACCTGGCGACGAGCGCGGCTCGCGAGCTGCCTGGCCGCAGTCGGTGTTCGGCCGATGACCGTTGCGATCTCGTCGAACGGCACGGCGAAGATGTCGTGCAGCACGAAGGCAACCCGTTCGGTGGGCGTGAGAGAGTCGAGGACTACGAGCATTGCAAGTCCAACGGAATCACCGAGCAAGGCTTCCTGCTCAGGACTAATTCCCTCTTCAGGACTCACGATGAAATCCGGAATGTGGGTATCCAGGGACTCTTCGCGTCGCGTCGTGCTCGACCGCAACATGTTGAGACAGACCCGCCCGACGACCGTCGTCAACCACGCCTGGAGGTTATCAATCTCGCCCGCGTCGGTGCGGCTGAGGCGAATCCACGCTTCCTGGACGGCGTCGTCCGCATCGGAAAGGGAGCCAAGCATGCGATAGGCGACGCCGCGCAAGTGGGAGCGGTTGGCCTCGAAGCGCTCGGCCAGCCAGGCGTTCTCATTCGTGTTCTGATCCGTGTTCTGATCCATGTGCCATGTCCTCTCCTTGGACGATGTCAGGCCCTCACCCGCACCGCTCCTCCGGCATCAGCCATCAGCCATCCGCCAGCGGCGTCACGCCCTGCGCGAGGCCCGGAATGGCTGCTCACCCTCGTGTACCCCGGCGTCCCCGAGCACATAAGGCCAAGTCTGTAAAAAGCACTAGACGGCGGCCTGGGTGGAGCGGCCGTAGACGACGGTGGGATCGGTGAGCACGTTGACGCAGGCGGGCTTGCCCGAGGCGAACGCGCGCTCGATAGCGGGCCGAATCTGGTCTGGCTCCGTCACCAACTCACCATGGCCGCCAAACGCCTCCACCATCTTATCGTAGCGCGTGCCGGGCGCGAGGTCGGCGGCGGTGCTATGGCCGAGCATCGCCTTCTGCGGATGCTTGATCTGCGCCCACTGGCCATCGTTGCCGATGACCGCGACCACCGGCAGATTGTGGCGCACCATCGTCTCGAATTCCATGCCATTGAGGCCGAACGCGCCATCGCCAAAGAGGACAGCCACCTGCTTGTCGGGTCGGGCGACCTTCGCCGCGATGGCGAAGCCCGTCCCAGCGCCGAGCGTACCCATTGGCCCAGCGTCGAGCCAGTGGCCCGGTTCCCAGGCGTTGATGACACGCGCGCCATAGCTGACGATATCGCCGCCGTCACCAATCACGTAGGCATCGCGGTCGAGCGCGTCGCGCAGGTCACGGCAGAGACGCAGGGGGTGAATGGGCGTGGAGTCTGAGGCCATCAGCGCCTCCTCAGCCGCGCGCGCCTTCTCCTCCTGCTCTCTGAGCGTGCGCAGCCAGGCTTTGGTCTTACTGCTCTTGCCCGGTTTGCCGAGCACCGCGCTCAATTGTTCAAGCGTTGCGGCGACGTTGCCCGCGATGCCCACATCGGCGCTGCGGTTGACGCCAATCTCGCTTTCGAGCCGGTCGAGCCAGATCACCTTCGCCTCGGCGGGAATGAGCGGCGGCTGCCCATAGTTCAGGCGGAAGTCCAGCTTCGTGCCGACGACCAGCAGCAGATCGGCGTTGCTCAGCGCGGCGCGGCGGGCATAGGAGAAGAAGAGCGGATGGTCCGGCGGCAGACTACCCCGCCCGCTGCCATTGAGGAAGACCGGCGTCTGAAGCTGCTCTGCTAGCGTCCGTAGTGGCTCGGCGGCGTCATCCCACCAGACGGTGGTACCCGCGAAGATGACAGGCCGCTCAGCCTTCGCCAGCAGCGCCGCCGCCCGCTCGACCAGCGCTGGATCGCCCTGCGGATGCCCTTCGGTGCGATAGCCGGGGCTGGGAATGCGGCAGTCAGCCGTCTGAACGAAGTTGTTGAGCACATCCATCGGGCATTCGAGGAAGACCGGGCCGGGGCGCTCCGCCGTCGCCTCGCGGAACGCTATCGCGGTATACTCGGCGAGCCGGTTCGTCTGCACGACGGTACGCGCCCACTTGGTGATTGGCCGGATCAGGTCCACATGGCGCAGCTCCTGAAGCGCGCCCTGGTCCCAGTGGGAGACGGGAGCCGCGCCACCAAAGACCAGCACGGGGCTGCCCGCCAGATAGGCGTTTGCGATGCCCGTCACGCCGTCGGTGACGCCTGGCCCTGCCGTCAACAGCGCGACACCCGGCGTGCGCGTCACCTTCGCCCAGCCCTCGGCGGCGTGTACCGCGACCTGCTCGTGGCGCGTATCCATCACGCGGATGCCCTCGCGCACGCAGCCATCGTAGATCGTGGCAATATGGCCGCCGCTGAGGGTAAAGACGACCTCGACGCCCTCTTGCTTGAGCATCTTCGCTATCAGCAGCCCACCGTGAAGCATCACCTCGTCCATCGCTCTATCGCCTCACCTTCTTTGGCCTGTACCGTGTCTGTTACGTTCTCGTCGCCAGCATACCACGGCTGCCTGGGTATGGGCAGAGCGTTCGCGCCGTGTGTGAGATACTGACGTATCATGGATCAGATGGAGGCGCAGAGTATGCTGGACGGTCTCAAGCAGCGCGCGCGTCGACTCAAAACGGAACTCTATTCGCTCTACCTGGCGTATCGGGATCCGCGCGTGCCGTGGTATGCGCGAGTGTTCGCGGCGGGCGTCGTCGCCTACGCGATCAGCCCAATTGACCTCATCCCCGACTTCATTCCCGTTCTTGGCTACCTGGATGACCTCATTCTCATCCCACTGGGTATCGTGCTCGCTCTGCGCATGATCCCACCCGAGGTGATGGCGGACTGCCGCGAACGCGCCAAGGAGCTATCGCGTAGCGGCAAGCCGACCAGTTGGGTCGCGGCGGGCGTCATCATCGGCATATGGCTACTGGTAGCCGCGTTGTCGGTGGTTCTTGTTCTACGCATTGTGATTCGATAGATGTCGAATGTTACGCGCTGACGAGCAAGATGCCCACGAGGATCGCGCCGACGCCCGCCCACTGCCAGCGCGCCAGCCGTTCGCGCAGAAACACCCACGCCAGCAGCACCGTCACCGCGCTAAACAGCGATGAGATAACCGAGACGACGGCGGTCAGCGAGACCGTGATACCGAGGTTATAGGCGACATTGGCGGCGGTATCGAGCACCGCCACCCCCACCACCCACGGCCAGAACACACCCGCTGGCTTGCCGATCACGTACCATGGGACGCCCGCTCCCTTTGCGCGAATTCTCCAACCGCGTAGGCGATGCACGAGCAGCCCCACCGCCGCGATGAGCATCAGGACGACCATGTCGGCGAGCTTGGCAATGAAGACCGTCGTCGTGCCGCCAAGCGCCGCCACCGGAAACCGTAGCGCCCAATAGCAGACGCCAAAGACCAGCATCGCGCCGAGCGCCTCGACCAAGCCCGGCGCCATTCGCCAGCGCCCGACAGCGGCCTGCCCTTTCGACATGTTTGCTTCGGCGTTATCCGCACTAGAGGCGGGTACTGTGCTGGCAACCGTCACACCCACCACCGTCAGCACGATGCCGACGAGCTGCAGTGGATTCGCCCGCTCGCCTGTGAGCAGCGAGAGCAGCGCTGTGACAGCGGCGAAACTGGCGGCAATTGGTGAGACGAGCGAGAGCGTGCCAATGGCAAACGCGCGATAGAGCAGCGCCGCGCCACCCAGAATCGCCAGATTGATGAGGATGGCCAGCGCCACCATTCCCGGCATCGCGTGGGCGAAAGAAATCAGCCCGAGCGGCAGATTGAGCGCCAGCATGCCCAACGTCGCAATAATCTCGACATAGAACAGCGTGAGGAACGTCCCGCCGGTTCGCGAGGAGCCGCGCGCACAGAAATCGGCGACGCCCCAGCAGAGCGCCGCCACCAGACCAAACGCAATACCAGCGCCGATATTCATAGGCTATCCACTTGGACTTAACATCGCGGGTTAGAGTCGCTCGATGATCGTCGCCGTACCCAGGCCCCCGCCGCAGCACATCGTCTGCAAGCCGTAGCGCGCGCCACGCCGCTCCAGCTCGTGCAGCAGCGTCGTCATCAGCCGCGTGCCGGAGCAGCCGAGTGGATGGCCGAGCGCAATCGCGCCGCCGTTGACATTCACGCGCTCCATATCGGGCTGTAGCTCGCGCTTCCACGCCAGCACGACCGGCGCGAACGCCTCGTTCACCTCGAAGAGATCGATCTCGTCCAATGTCAGCCCGGCCTTCGCCAGGACCTGCCGCGTCGCCGGGATTGGCCCGGTCAGCATCATCACCGGGTCCACGCCGACGACCTTCTGCGCCACAATACGCGCGCGGGGCCGCAACCCCAGCTCGGATGCCTTCTCTGGCGTCATCAGCAGGACAGCCGCTGCGCCGTCGCTAATCTGGCTGCTATTGCCCGCGGTAATGACGCCATCTGGCTTGAATGAGGGCTGAAGCGCCGCCAGCTTCTCCAGCGTCGAGTCGCGCCGAATGCCTTCGTCGCGCGTAAAGCTGGATCCGTCGGCCAGCGAAACAGACATGATCTCACGGTCGAAGTAGCCGCCATCGGTGGCCGCCGCCGCCAGTTGATGGCTATGCAGGCTATACTCATCCAACTCCTCGCGGGGAATCTCCCACTTCGCGGCGATCATCTCGGCGGATATCCCCTGATGCGTCAGCGGATACATCTCCAGCAGCGACGGTGGGAACGGATGGCCGCCCGTGGCGGTGGATGACCCGATGGGCAGGCGCGACATATTCTCGACGCCCGCGCCGATGGTGATGTCACAGACGCCCGCCGCGATCAGGTTGGCGGCGAAGTGGATGGCTTGCTGGCCTGAGCCGCACTGGCGGTCCACCGTGGTTGCGGGGACCTCGATGGGAAAACCCGCCTGCAAGACCGCATTCCGCGCAATATTGATGCTCTGCTCACCGACCTGGCTGACGCAGCCCATTACCACATCCTCGACCAACGCCGGATCGATCT
>DASUHD010000135.1:0-5332 GCA_036273675.1 Ktedonobacterales bacterium
ACGTCAGGCGATGCAGACTGGCGGCACGCACATTGCGGTAATGCGAGCAGTCTGGCTGAGACGAGAGGAGAGCACTGTGACCCATTCACCACATTCTCTGCCACGCAAGGTGGCGGCGCTGATTTTGACCCAGGAGGAGCTGACCGATGCCGAGCTGGCGCTCGACGAGCTTGACTGGGGTGAGGAAGGGCTGACCCGCGACGAGATTCGCGCGCTTTATCCCAAGTTGCCATCGGCGCTCTACCTGCGGCTGCCCGCCAGCAAGCGTTTCACCTCCACCGACGATGTGATCCTGAATGTCGCGGATTCGCGTGAGCGCGCCGATGGCGAGATTCCCGGCGAAGCGGCGGACAGCCCGGAGGCGGAGTCCATCGGCGATGGCGGCCCGCCCGCATGGGGGCCAGACCCAATCTTCTCGAATCGCGGCAAAGAGGATGGCGGCAGCGCCGAGGACACCGAGGGGCTTTTCCTGCCCGAAGAGGACGAGGAATAGGATACGACGTGCGGCGGGCCGTAGGTCTTCATCTTTGACTAAGCCGTATCCGGTGAATCAAGGACCATGTGCCAATCGATTTAGCCTAGACATTTGGCTTGGAGGCGCACGAACACGTGTAGGTACCTCAGCAACGGGTACCGTTTGACTCATGGCTTATTGTTGCTGGCGATGGAGCCAATGCAAGTCAAACTTGTGGCAGTTTCCTGTCTGCCAGTCCGGGTTTTCGGCCTGCCACCCTGGAGGAATCGGTGGCCCACAGACCACAATAGGGCAGGTGTCTAATGTCCGGTAGTACAGCTGGTCATCCCGGTCCGTAAATCAGCCACACGCATTCACCTCGATGTATGTGAACATCTCATCCGCTGCGTTGACGGACATATTAACCCATTCAGGGATTTTTCCCTCTCGCCACAGGAAAGCGACTACGTCCTCCAGCTCCAGCGGCGCCTGCCCGCGAAAAACCAAATACCGGCACTCATCTGGCAACTCGTTCCAGACGAAACGCCGAGCGTACTCCACGGCACGTGTCGTTGCAAGGCGAAGACGATCCACCCGGAGATCCCAATCCATCGCACCCTCTCGTTCACACGTCTATCAGACACTACCTGATCCCGACCGTTCGGTGTGTTTCTACGAGTAAGTGGATGCGGTGCGGGTACGGTTAGCCGCGGCATTCATATCGCGATGGTGGGCCGTAACCCGATGCACCCAGTGGCGAAAAATGAGGACTGGCCCATGCCACTGGGAGACGAATCTCTCAGGCACGGGCCAGCAATGGGATGAGCGTCAGGCCAGCGGCGGGCTACTTACCCTCATAGTAGTCCGCGTTGATCTTGACATATTCCTTCCACTGCGCTGGGACGGCGCTCTCCTCGAAGATGGCGGTCACTGGACAAGCAGGTTCGCACGCGCCGCAGTCGATGCATTCCTCGGGGTTGATATAGAGCATGTCAACGGTCTCGAATTCGGGTTCGCCTTGCGCCGGGTGAATGCAGTCTACCGGACACACATCCACGCAGGAAGCATCTTTGACACCGACACAGGGCTGCGTGATCACATACGTCATGGAAAAGCACTCCTCACTGCCTGAAAACCTGAAAATGAGCGCACGTTGACGGTGCGCGTGTCGCCTGGACTGCGAGCGTCGGCCATCTGAACACCATGCCACCCGTATTACATGCCATTGCGCGGATGGCGCTCTGCCACTCATTATACCGACTTCAACGCGCAATCGCTACTATTGACCAGCGGAATCCTCGCCGCCGTGTTCCACCTCCGTCGCCTCAGCCTCTATCTCTGCCTCGGCGTCCAACTCGGCCAGGAGCTTGCGGTCCAGCGGCGTCAGCTCTAGCAGCGCGAAGAGATCAGGCCGCCGGGCGCGCGTCCGCCGCAGCGATTCTTTGCGCCGCCAGCGCGCGATGGCTGCGTGGTTGCCGCTCAGCAGCATCTCCGGCACGCGCCAGCCGCGAAACTCCGCCGGGCGCGTATAGTGGGGATATTCCAGCAGCCCCGCCGTGTGCGACTCCTCCTCGGTTGAGCCAGCCGCCAGCACCCCCGGCAGCAGCCGCGCCACCGCGTCCACCAGCACCATCGCCGCCAGTTCGCCGCCCGTCAGCACGAAGTCGCCCAGCGAGATTTCGTCGGTCACCAGATGCTCGCGTACTCGTTCGTCCACGCCCTCGTAGTGGCCGCAAATCAGCGTGATGCGCGGCTCAGTCGCCAGTTCGCGCGCGATCTGCTGGCTGAAGACACGCCCCTGCGGGCTGAGCAGGATGATCGGCCCGGTTACTCTGGCCTGTTCGACAGCGGTGAAAAGCGGCTCTGGCTTCATCACCATGCCCGCGCCGCCGCCGTAGGGATAGTCATCCACGATGTGATGGCGGTCGGTGGTGACATCACGCGGATTGTGCAGCGCGATCTCCAGCAGGCCGCGCTCGCGGGCGCGTGCCAGGATGCTCTCGTCCAGCGGCCCGCGAAACATCTCCGGGAAGAGCGTAAAAATATCGAAGCGCACACACCGCCTCCTGCTCGCAAGAACCTGCCAGCCTGCCGAAATATGATACTATATCGTAGCCCGTATTTTATCAGAGATAGTTGAGGATTGAAGCCGTTTAGCGAGGGATACACCACAGCGGCAAGAGCAATGGGGCCACTTCGCGGCATTCATGCCGCGGCTAATCCTGCCCACACTACTTCCGATTGCCTGCGGAGAGGTATCTGAGCGATCAGGATTAGCCGTAGGTCTTCAGCCTACGGCGCGCGTCCCCCTGGGCATAGAGCGCCTTGCGATGTGCTCTCGCTACACGCTGAAACTACAGGACACATCCGGCAACACCGAAATCACAGGATCACCTATCGTATGGCAATATTCTGGCCGACTGGAACACAGGAACAGGTGCGCGCGGGCGAGGCGTTGCGGCGCGCACTCAGCTCTGCCGTGGCGCTCATCGGGGGCGGCGCGGGCATCCTGGCGCTCAGTGACACTGGCGCTGCCGAGGAAGCAGGCAGTGGTGTCGCGCAGCGGGACGGCGAGGTGGCTGTGCTCGCCTATGGCATCCGGCTGGAGGCGGCGCTGAGCCTGGTCAACCGCTTCGCCAGCGACGCCGTACCCTTGCCGATGGATGGCCGCCCGCGTGTGAGCGTGCTGCCGGAATACTGGGGCGGCGAGATCGCGACCCTGGCGCTGGCCGATGCCGAGGGCGCGATTGGCGAGGTTCATCTGCTCGGCCCAGCAGGCTTCTCCACGTCCCGCCCTCTGGCCGACGCGCGCCGACGCCAGGCGCTCTTGAGCCAGTTGACGACGGTAATCCGACTTCACCAGGAACGCAGTCGTCTGCAACAGGAGAATCGCCAGTTGAGCTCGATTCTCTACTTCAGCGGCGACGGCATTATCACCGTTGACCCGGCGCTGCGTATCACCGGCTTCAATCAGGCGATGGAGACGATGACCGCCTGGCATCCCCATGAAGCGATGGGCAAATTCTACTATGATGTCCTGCGCCCCCACGATCCGCAGGGCAAGCCGCTTGGCCTCGACCGCGACCCGCTGCTTCAGGCGATCTCCAGCGGGCGAACGGCGCTCAACCGCGAGTTGATCCTGCTGACCCGTGATGGCCAGCGCGTCAACGTCTCGGTGACGGCGGCGGCCTATCAGGCGGCGCAAGGCCAGCCGATGGGCGGCGTGCTCAACGTGCGCGACATCACCCGCACGCGCGAGGCCGAAGAATTGCGCACCACATTTGTCTCGGTCGTCTCGCACGAGCTACAGACGCCAATTGCCATCATCAAGGGATATGCCTCGACCCTGGCGCGCGCCGATGCCCGCTGGGACGCCGAGGCGCTGCGCGAGCGGCTGCACGCCATCGAGGAAGAGGCCGACCGGCTCAACCATCTGGTGGGCAACGTGATGTACGCCTCGCGCATCCAGGCGGGTGGGCTGACGATGGAGCGCGGTGAACTCGATCTCGCCGAGATGACCCGCTCGGTGGTGCGGCGCTTCCTCGCGCGCAGCCCGGACCGCAAAATCTCGGTGCGCTTCCCGGCGGAGATACCGCTAGTCTATGCGGACCGTGGGCGCATCGAGGAGGTGCTGCTCAATCTGCTGGACAACGCGGTCAAATATTCACAGCGGGGGCTGGATATCCGCGTGCGCGGGCAGGTGACAGACGACGATGTGATCGTCAGCGTGACCGACGCCGGGCAGGGCATCCCGCTCCGCGAGCAGGAGCGTATCTTCGAGCGCTTCCAGCAACTCGACAATTCGGCGAGTCGGCGGGCGGCGGGCGCTGGCCTGGGACTCTATATCTGCCGCGCCATCGTCGAGGCGCATGGCGGGCGCATCTGGGTGCGGAGCGAACTCGGCGCTGGCTCGACCTTCTTCTTCAGCCTGCCGCGGACGGAGAAGCCGCAACTCCCGGTGGTGCTCTTCGGCGCGCCCCACGCGGCGGCGGGTGGAGTAGATGCTGCGACTAACGAGATAGACGCGATAGAGGAGTCGATAGAGGAGTCGGACGATGACGATGGAACAGGGGTTTGACCCGCGCAGCATCACAGTGCTGGTGGTCGATGATGAGCCACGGCTGGTAGATGTGCTGCGGCTGGACCTCGAGATCGAGGGCTACCGGGTCGTCGCCGCCGCGAACGGCTACGAGGCGCTGGACCGGCTCAAGGATGACCTGCCCGACCTGGTGGTCCTGGATGTGATGATGCCGGAGATGGACGGCTTCGAGACCTTGCGCCATATCCGTGAGGTCTCGAACGTGCCGGTGGTGATGCTGACCGTCCGCCAGGAAGAGTCCGACCGCATTCGCGGGTTGGAGATCGGCGCCGACGATTATCTGGCCAAGCCGTTCAGCCCGCGTGAGTTGCAGTCGCGCATCCGGGCGTTGCTGCGGCGCACGTTCACGCCCGCGCCCGCCCGCAAGACGCGCATCATCGTCGATAGCGACCTGATGATCGACTTCGCCCGCCGCGAGGTCTGGGTGCGCGGCCAGAAGGTGACGCTCCGCCCGACCGAGTATCGGCTGCTCTACCATCTGGTGAACAACGCCGGGCGGCTGATGACCCACGAGACGCTACTCTCGAAGGTCTGGGGCCACGAGTACCGCGATGAGTCGCACTACCTCCGCCTCTATATCACCTATCTGCGGCAGAAGCTGGAGCGCGACCCCTCGCATCCGCAATACATCCTGACCGAGCGCGGCGTGGGCTACCGCTTCCGCGAGCTGGCCGAGGAGGCCGACGCGCCCGCCCCGCAGCCGTAGCGATATTGTTGAGGTTGTCTGCCAGCCTGGCCATATTTGCATCCCTCATGCTGAGAAGGCATCTTCATGCCGT
>DASUHD010000136.1:0-61900 GCA_036273675.1 Ktedonobacterales bacterium
CTAGCCGCGGGTGTCATCTTTGGCACGTTGATCGACTTCTCGCCGTGGCTGCGGCGGGCGATCTATCCACTGCTGGTGGCGTCGCAAACCATCCCGATTATCACGTTGGCGCCGCTGTTGGTGCTCTGGTTTGGCTTTGGGCTAGTCTCGAAGTCCATCGTTGTGCTGCTGGTCTGCTTCTTCCCCATCATCGTGGCGTTGGCCGACGGGCTGCGCTCCGCCGACCCCGAGCTTATCCGGCTGTTCCGGGCGTTCGGCGCGGGGCCAGTGCGCATCTTCTGGTCGGTGCGGCTGCCGGGCGCGCTGCCGTCGCTCTTCTCAGGCGTGCGGATCGCTATCGCGTATAGCGTCATCGGCGCGATCTTCGGCGAGTACGTCGGGGCGAGCGCGGGCCTGGGCTTCTACATGCAGCTCAAGCAGCACTCGTTCGCGACGGCGGGGGTGCTGGCGGCCATCGTCGTCACCGCGCTATTGAGCATCGCGCTCTTCGCCTCGGTGGCGATTGTCGAGCGGTTGGCGCTGCCGTGGTATTACCTGCAACGCCGTAGTGACGGCTGACCTCTTCCCCTACCCCCTCCCCGACGCGGGGAGGAGCAGCCAGGTGGACGCTTTGTTCGCCTGGTCCCTCCCCTTCAAGTGGAGGGTGTCCGAAGGCCGGAGAGGTCAGGCGCTAGCGATTGTTTATCTATCAAAGGAGATTATCATTCATGGCATCATTCGCACGATTGCGCCGTATCACCCACATTCAGCGTCTGCTGGGGCTGCTCCTGCTGGCGGCGCTACCACTGCTGGCGGGCTGCATTGGTCAGTCCACCACATCGTCCTATGATGGGCCGATGGCGAAAGTCTCGCTTGCCCTTGACTGGACGCCCAATACCAACCACACGGGCATCTATGTGGCGATGCAGAAGGGCTATTACCGGCAGAATGGCATCGATCTCTCGTTGACACCCTATTCGAGCAGCGTCTATCCCGAACAGCTTGTCGGCACGGGCAAGGCGGAGTTCGGCATCAGCTTCCCCGAGTCGGTGACGACGTTCCGCGCACAGGATGTGCCGATTGTCTCGGTTGGCGCGATCATCGAACACAATACCTCGGCGCTGATCTCGCTCAAAAGCTCAGGGCTGGATAGCGTCGCCAAGCTGGCGAGCAAGCGCTATGCGGGCTTTGGCGGAGCATACGAGCAGCCGGTTATTTCACAGATGCTCAGCTGTGCGGGCGCGCCCAGCACAAACTTCCAGAACATCACGACCCAGCTCGATCCCATCGCCGCGCTGAAAAGTGGCCAGTTCGACTTTGCCTGGGTCTATATGGGTTGGGAGGGCATCGAGGCGCAGCAGCAGGGTGTCGCGCTCAACGTCTTCCCGCTGACCGATTTCTGCATCCCCGACTACTCTTCGCCTGTCGTCATCACGAATCAGCAGTTTATCCACCAGCATCCTGATGTCATCAAGCGCTTTATGAAGGCCACTGCCGAGGGCTACGAATACGCGATCCAGCATCCCGACGACGCGGCCAAGCTGCTGATCGACGGAGCGCCGAAGGGAAGCTTCGACGATCAGCAACTGGTCTATAAGAGCCAGGCGTATCTCAGCCCGCTCTACGCGCCGGGCGAGCCGTGCTGGGGCATGCAGACACTGGCATCGTGGACAAACTATCCGCGCTTCATGTTCAATCACCAGGCGATTCAGGATACCAACGGCAACCCTATCGCCAAACAGCCGGACTACAGCGCGGCGTTCACGAACCAGTTCCTACCCGCGTGCTAGGCCTCCTCCTCGGCCCGCTCCTCCTAACCCCCTCCCCTAACAGGGAGGGGAACCAGACCATCCGCTCTCCCCTTTGGAACTGCCTAGGAGTGTGGTCGTTACAGCACATCGAGCGCGCGCTCGGCGAAGCGGCGGTCGAGCCGGAAGGCGTTGTCGGCATTGGCGACGGCCCCGGTGATGACGTCAACCGTCAGGCGGCTGCCGCCCGCGCTGCCCATGATGCCGTGGCCGCTATAGCCGCAGTTGACGTAGAGGCCGTCAATCGGCGTAGCGCCGAGCAGCGGGCGGTGGTCGGGCGTATAGGAGTATTGCCCGGCGACGAGCAGCCAGTGGGTCGTGTTGCGCAGCCAGACATCGCGCCAGAACGGGCTGATGCGCGCGACGGCGTGATCGCTGGCGGGGTTGAGCAGGCCGTAGGCGAACGCGAGACTGGTCGGCACGTCTTCCATCGGCGGGGTGGCTGGCTCGGTGGGCGTCGTCCACATCAGGTGCGCGCCAGAGAGCCAGGGACGCCAGTGCGCGCCGGTCTCCTCGTCAATCGTCATCGGCGCATCTTGCGGAACTTCGGGAGTCTCTGGCAGAATCAGCCGCTGGCGCCGGACACAGGTGATCGGCAGATCAAGCTCCGCCAGCCGCCCAACCTCGGCGGAGAATGGCCCCGCGGCGATGACCACGCGCTCGGTGGCGACGACGCCCCGGCTCGTCCGCACGCCTAGGACCCGCCCGCCCACGATCTCTATGCCCGTGACGGTCGTCGTCAACACCAGCGGCGCCTGGCTGGCGCGCACATAGCCCATCAGCAGTCGGCGCACGTCCAGCCAGCCATCGCCCGCACGATAGCGAGCGCCCAGCACGTCCGCGCTCACAAAGGGGAAGCGCCGCCGCACCTCGTCGCCATCCAGCAGCTCGACGTCATCCAGACCCCAGCCACGCTGCTCATCCACCAACTCGCGCTGGCGGCGTGTCGTCTCTGGAGTCGTGGCGAGCCAGAGATAGCCCTGCTGGTGGATGCCGAGATCGTAGCCATCCAGCCCGGCGCGCTCGGCGAAGTTGGCGTAGAAGTCGATGCCCTCGCGTACCAGCGCCATCTCGTCGGGATTGTCGAACTGCGCGCGAAAAGCTCCGGTAGCCTTAGGCGTCGTAAGAGTACCGGGCATCGTCTGCTTTTCGAGTATGATGGGGCGTAACCCCGCGCGTACCGCAAAATAGGCGGTCGCCGCGCCGATGATGCCGCCGCCAATGATGACCAGATCGGCGATCTCCGGTAGCTCGTCTGTGTAGCGCGGGTCAAAGGTAGCCACAGGGCGCTCCTTCCGACAGTATCTGGCGTTGGCGGGCATATGTGGAGGTGAAACGTGCGCGGGTTCTGCGCGGGTTCTGCGCTGGGCGCGGCTCTCTCTGCGGAGGTCTGCGGCGCGCTTTGGTAGAGTACAGCAGAGCAGTGAGGTTTCCCAATCGCATGCACGCTCTCCTGGGACGCCCGGGCGTTCTCATCGAACCATGAGCGGATGGTTCGATGAGGCGTCCCGGGCGTTAGTTTATCCCCCTATTCTTCTATTCTTCCTCTACCTGCCCATCGGCGAGCTGCTTGACCTGATCCCAGGCATGATACGAGCTACGCACCAGCGGCCCGCTATAGACATTGCGGAAGCCCATCTCGCGGCCAATGCGCGCGTACTCGCGGAACTCGTCCGGCGTGACGTAGCGCTCGATGGGCAGGTGTTGCGGCGAAGGGCGCAGATACTGGCCGATGGTGACGATATCGACGTTATGGGTGCGGATATCCCGCAGCAGCTCGACGATCTCGTCGGGCGTCTCGCCCAGGCCAAGCATGAAGCCCGTCTTGGTCGGCTTCTCGGGATACATCTCCTTCGCCCAGGCCAACACTTCCAGCGAGCGCTCGTAGTCCGCCTGCGGGCGCACCCGGCGGTAGAGGCGCGGGACTGTCTCGACGTTGTGGTTGAAGACATCGGGCTTGGCGTCCATCACAACCTTGAGCGCATCGCGCGAGCCTTTGAAGTCCGGCGTCAGCACCTCGACAGCGCATTCGGGGTTCATCCGGCGGATCCAGCGGATGGTGGCGGCGAAGAGGGTCGCGCCGCCGTCGTGCAGCTCGTCGCGGTTGACCGAGGTGACGACGACGTGGTTGAGGCCCATCTGAGTGACGGCTTCGGCCACGCGGCGCGGCTCCTCCCAGTCGAGCGCCATCGGCCGCCCGGTCGCGACGGCGCAGAAGCCGCAACTGCGGGTGCAGACGCTCCCAAGGATCATGAAGGTGGCGGTGCGGTTGGCCCAGCACTCGCCCATGTTGGGGCAGCGCGCCTCCTCGCAGACAGTGTGCAGCGACTTGCTGCGCATCAGGTTCTTGAGGTCGTTATAGTTGTCGCCGACGGGCAGCCGAACCCGCAGCCAGTCAGGGCGGCGCTCATTGGGAAGAACGGCCATGCGGATATCCTCGTGTCTAGCGGCCCTCTCACCCAGCCCCTCCGCTAAAAGGGAGGGGAGCCAGAGGCGCGGGCCAGCGCATCTTGTCCGCATTGTAGCAGCGGAGTGAATAGTGTCGCAAGCGGCCCTCACCCGCCCTAGCCTCCTCCCTTGTCCAGGAAAGGGCAGACAACGATGCGCGTTTGCCTCCCAAGATGAGACTGGCGTGCAGAGGCGCTTACTCGCCTTTCAGGCCAAGTTCGCTCGCGAAGCTGTGGCCATTGGCGAGCGGCGGCAGGCCGAACGCATCGGCGAGCGTCGCGCCCAGATCGGCAAAGCTCCAGCGCGCGCCAATGTTGACGCCGGGACGAACGGGCTTGCCGACGGCCAGAATCGGCACACTTTCGCGGGTGTGGTCGGTGCCGCGCCAGGTGGGATCGGTGCCGTGGTCGCCGGTAATGAAGAGTGCGTCGCCGTCTCCCAATTTTGCCAGGGCGGAGGGCAGCCAGGTGTCGAACTTCTCCAATGTCTCAGCATAGCCCGCTGGATTGCGGCGGTGGCCAAAGTTCTGGTCGCACTCGACCAGGTTGACGAAGAGCAGCCCATCGATGGGACGCGAGAGCTGCTCCAGTGTCGCATTCTGCGCCTCGGCGTTGGTGGCGGTGTGGTTGCTGGAGGTGAGGCCATGTCCGGCGAAGAGGTCCTCAATCTTGCCGATGCCTACGACCTCGCGCCCGCTGCCCTTGAGCGCATCGAGCAGGGTTGGCGCGGGCGGTGGCAACGAGAAGTCGTGCCGGCGTGGCGTCCGTGCGAAGGCGCCTGGGACGCCGCTGAAAGGGCGGGCGATGACACGTCCCACCGCATTCTCGCCAGTTAGGAGGCCGCGTGCGATCTCACACATGCGGTAGAGTTCGGGAACAGGGATGACCTCTTCATGGGCGGCAAGCTGGAAGACGCTATCGGCGGAGGTGTAGAGAATCGGCGACCCAGTGCGCAGGTGCTCCGCGCCCAATTCTTCGATGATCGCTGTGCCTGAGGCTGGCTTATTGCCAAGGACATGGCGGCCAATCGCGGCCTCGAACCGCTGAACCAGCTCCACAGGGAAGCCGTTGGGATAGGTCGGCATCGGATGGTCGAGGACGATGCCCATCAGCTCCCAGTGTCCTGTCGTACTATCCTTGCCCGCCGAGCGCTCGATCAGGCGGCCGCACGCGCCCTGCGGCGGCTGCGGCGGTGTGCCAGCGATCTCCGTCAGATTGCCAAGGCCCAGGCTGCCCAACGTCGGCAGCGCCAGCCCGCCCACCGCCCGCGCGCAATTGGCCAGGCAGTTTGCGCCCTCATCGCCGTAATCCGCCGCATCGGGCGCCTGCCCAACGCCGACACCATCGAGGACGATCACGATTGCCCGTGTAAGCCTGGCCATGATGTTACCCCCCTGAATTCTCGAAATCGCCGCTAGTTCTCCGCCTGCGATTATTGTACCCCAGCATGCTGGCGCGACGCGAAAGACGAATATCAAGTGAATTTGTAACAAAATCAATCATACTATTGACTTTATTAATTTGACATGGTATAAACTTCGTATCCCAGGCATGTGGTGGCAGTTCACCCGGTCGGCAAGTTGGCTGACCGGCCCATATCGGAGGAGTGACCCATGTTTGACCCCAATCTGATGATCGAATCGACCCACGAACAGCAGCGCAAGATTGACCGAAACGCCGAGCTCGCCCGGATGATGCAGGAAGGCCGCGATCCCCAGCCAGCCCTGCCGGAGCGTATGTTGCTCGCGGTCGCCGATGCCTTGATCGCCGCTGGCGAGCGGATGCGCGAGGGACATCCCGCGCCCGCCGCGCACTAGCCCATGGCACACTACGCCTCAACGGACATCTCTTCGCCCTTCATCCCTCGTGGAGAAGGGCGTTTATGTCGCTTTTATCCGCCAAACTTCGGACGTGTGAGACCTATCTGAGACGCATGCCAGTTGCCCGGAGGCCGCGCGGAACGGTATAGTCCTTCGCAGAACTCATCGGTTTTGTTCGAGGTAACGAACTGCTCTTCCGCGGAGGCTTCTGTGCTCACAACGCTCATCAAGATTCATGAGGACACGGCGCCAGTGATTCTGGCCGCTGGCGGGATTACGTTGATCTGGGGGATCGTGACGCTGATTCTGGCGCGCGGCCGTGCCTCGGGGCAGGGCGGCGTCTGGATGCCGCTGCGCGTCTTCCGCATCCTGCTCTCGATCACGGCGGCGCTCGGGTTGGTACAAGCGATCCTGGGTGGGCTGGTTTGGCTCCAGTCCCCCGCACAGGGGCATCCTGCCGAGGCGCTGCACTATGTCTACGGCGGCATCGTTCTGCTGGCAATTCCAGTGGCGTATGTCTACAGCGACCAGAATCAGGTGCGCCGCGACATTATCATCATGGTGATCGCGGTCGTCGCGGTGGTGGGCGCCGCCGTCCGCGCGCTGATGACGGGGCAGCCGTAAGAGGTTGCCCTCTCCCCTAAAGAGGGAAGGGAGCCAGAGACCAGCGGCGCACGCTATATCTGGCTGACGGTGATGTCGCCGCTTTCGACGCGGATGTGAATAGCGCCTGACGCCCGCGCGCCCAGCGGACCCTCTGCATCCTCGCCCAGGCTGTTGACGCGCGTGGTCTCCATCGGCCAGCCGCTGACACGGATGGCGCCGAGGTTGGTGTGGGCGTCGAGCTGGGTGGCGGTGTCCGCGGGCAGTTGGAGGTCCACATCGCCCGTGCTCACCGAGATGTCTACGGAGGCGTTCGCCATCACCGCGCCCCGCACCGTCACCGAACCAGTGGTCATGTGAATGCGTGAGCCGTCGGCGAGCGCCACATCTTGCAGGGTAATGGCGCCTGCTCCGCCCGTTACCTCCACCAGCCCCCCGATGCCGCTGATCTGGATATCTCCAGCGGTGACATCGGCGGAGACGGCGGTGTTGGGCGGCACGGTGAGTAGCAGGTTGACGCTACTGGAGCTGGCGAAGACGCTGCCATTGGGGAAATTGGTGGAGATCGCAATCTGATCGCCCGCCTGAGTAGAATCCACAGTGATGCCGTCGAGTGCGGCGAGGGCAGCGCTCTGTGAGGTATCGCGGGCGGTTTTGGTGATCTGGACTCCGATGGCGCCCGCTGGCCCCGGCTGCACATCAAGGCGACCTGAGGCGTTATTGATGGTGAGCGACGGGAACGCGTTGACGACGAACGACTGTGTGGTCGTCGTGGTGGCGGTTACCTCGTTGGCCAGCTTGAGCGCGATGCCCACTACCAGCCCGCCGACAAGCGCGCAGGCCAGCAGCGCCAGCAAGAGGACGCCGAGCATGCAGCCGATGAGCCATACGAACCAGCGCGGGCCACGGCGGCGGGGTCGGTGGCGGGTCTGCTGGAGCGGACGCGACGGGTCTGTCGGGGCAGCGGACTGGGCCTCTATCTGAGCCGTGCCGTGATTCGGGATCGGCGCGTCGTGACCCATGCGTGTTGCCCCCTGCCGACCGCGCAAATGCACAGCTTACCAGCACAGTAAACGGAACGATTGAAACCGGGAATCATGGGCAGCCAGGCGGCATGCTCATCACCCTTCATGCTCGCCATGAACTACGCGATGACTATCGCCAGAGTTGTACCAGTGGTACACGCGGGCGGTGTGAATCGCGCGTGCTGACATCCTATGCGATACTATCAGAGCATGGAAGAGGCGCGGCAGGTGGGTGGTGAGAAGTCGAGGGCGTGGCATGCCAGAAACTGATAGGAAAACGGCGAAGTATCCCCCGGCGGTGTGGCGGCTCATGATCGAGCGCGCGCTACGGACAGGCGCGTGGAATATGGCGCTCGACGAGGCGATCATGGACGCGGTGGCCGAGGGCAAGTCGCCGCCAACGTTGCGCTTCTACGCCTGGGAACCGCCGTGTCTCTCACTGGGCAAACGTCAGCCGCTCGACGGCATCGATCTGGCGCGCTGCCGAGCCGACGGCATCGACGTGGTGCGACGGGCGACAGGTGGATTCGCGATCCTGCATACCGACGAGCTGACCTATAGCATCGCGACACGACCCGACGACCCACGCGCTGATGCCGCGATTCTGGACGCCTATCGCAAGCTGAGCCAGGGACTGATGGCGGGACTGCGGCTGCTGGGCGCGACGCCGGAGATGAATCCGGTCGTGCCGGGAGGGGTTCACAATGTCAGCGCCGCCTGCTTCGAGATGCCCTCGGCGTACGAGATCGTGATGGACGGGCGGAAGTTGATCGGCAGCGCGCAGGTGCGGCCCGCCGGGCGCGTCCTGCAGCACGGCTCGTTGCCGCTCACTGGGGATATCGCGCGGCTGGTCCCCTATCTCGCCTATGAAGATGAAAGCGAGCGGGAGGCGCTGGCAAAGCATCTGCGTGAGCGGGCGACGACGATCAGCGCGGCGCTGGGACGCGCGGTCAGCTTCGATGAGGCGGCGGAGGCGATGGCGCGCGGATTCGCCGAGGCGCTCGATCTGACATTGGAGCCGGGCGAGCCGACCTCTGCCGAACTGGCGGCGGCGCAATCACGTCTGGCAGAGAAAGTCGTCGTATAGAGAGACGCGGGCGAACTTGACACATATTGAACAGAGAGAGCGAATCATGGGCGAGAAGCGTGAGAAGCTGCGGGTTGGGGTCATCTTTGGCGGGCGCTCCGGCGAGCACGAAGTCTCGATTGCCTCGGCCGCCTCGGTGGTGAAGGCGCTGGACGCCGATAAGTACGAGGTGGCGCCGATTGGCATCACCGACGAGGGACACTGGCTGGCGGGGGTGGATCCACAGGCGCTGCTGCAGGGCGCGACGATGGAGGATGCCGTGCGGAACGGCCAGGCGACGGCGGTCACCATGACAGGCGACCCGACCAATCGCGGCCTCGTCCCCGTCAAGAGTTCCGACGACGACCCGGAGGCTGGTGGGCAGCATCCGCAGCGCCCGCTCGATATTGTTATTCCCGTCTTGCACGGCACCTATGGTGAGGATGGCACGCTGCAGGGGCTGCTGGAGATGGCGGATGTTGCCTATGCGGGCTGTGGCGTCCTGGGCGCGGCGCTCGGCATGGATAAAGACAAGGCGAAAATGGTCTTCCGCACCGCCGGACTGTCCATCGTCGACTGGCTGACCATCCGCCGCGTCGAGTTCGAGCGCGACCCAGAGGCTGTTTGCGCGCGCATCGCCGAGCGTTTCCCTGGGGCGGTCTTCGTCAAGCCCGCCAATATGGGGTCGAGCGTGGGCGTAGGCAAGGCGCACAATGTGGAGGAGCTGCCGGGCGTGGTGGCGGAGGCGCTGCAATTCGACCGCAAGGCCATCGTCGAGCCAGCGATCAACTGCCGCGAGCTGGAGTGTGGCGTGCTGGGCAACGACGATCCGATTGCCAGCGTCGTCGGCGAGGTCGTCCCTAGCAACGAGTTCTACGACTACAAAGCCAAATATGTGGACAACGCCTCGCGGCTCTACATCCCCGCCGAAATCCCGCCCGAGATGGTGGCGACGCTGCGCCGGATGGCGGTGGACGCCTTTCTCGCCCTCGACCTCTCTGGCCTTGCGCGGGTAGACTTCTTCCTTGATAAAGACTCCGGCCAGGTCTATCTGAACGAGGTCAACACGATGCCGGGCTTCACGCAGATCAGTATGTATCCCAAGCTGTGGGAGGCGAGCGGCGTCCCCTACTCGCAGCTGCTCGACCGGCTCATCCAACTGGGTTTGGAGCGGCACGCGGAGAAGCAGCGCAACCGCACGCGCTATTCGCCGGAGGAGTAGGCGTGATTCACGGCTCGGCCTCTTCCCAGTCCCGCCTCTGAAGTGAGAGGGGAGCCAGAACAAGAGTCTCCACCTACACCTGCGGGCAGACGTAGTACGTATTCGCGGGGGACATTGCGGGAATCTGCGACTGCATCGGCGCGGCGGAGCAATAGTTGCCCGCCCAGCGGCGCGTGACCGGCGCGTTGATGGCCGGTTGCGTCGTCAGCGCGCCGGGGTAGCTGACCGCCTGCCCATCGATGCCTAGCCCGAGCTGAAAGGTCATCGTGGCGACGCTCGTGGGCGGATGCACACTGAAGCCGATACCCACAGCCTGGCCAGGCAGTATCTGCGCGGCAGGAGACAGCGTCTGCGTCACTGTCGCGGACGCCGTGGCATTGGCCGCGAATTGAAACGACTCCTCGACATCGGGCGAATAGCCAGAGGCGCACTCGCCGCCGTATTCGCCCGAGCGCGCATAGAGGGGCGCACACCCATTGAGCACATTGAGCTGCCCTGCGTAGGGCGTGAGCGAGGTCAGCCTAACGCCGAAGCCGCCCAGATGTTGCGTGGCGGTTGTTGAGGTATTGCAGATTTCGAGCAGAAACTCGACCGGTTGCACCACTGCCCGACTCTCTAGCGCGCTGCCGAGCACGAACGCGCCGTTATTTTGCGTCGTCACGGTCAGCGGGTGGGATGTCGAAAGGCCATCTGGTAGCATATAGTCGTCGTTGAACCCATACAAAACCTCGGGTTTGCTGATCACCAGATTACCAATGAAGAATGCTCCAGCTGACGGGCCACACCGTTGCGCGCTTGCTATGGTGGTCGGCGACGCGGTATCGGTGACAGGTGACACGGTTGGCTGGAGTGTCGCGGTCGCGGTGAACGAGGTTGGCGTTGGCGGCGATGCGCTCCCAACACCGCTCGTCGCGCAACCGGCGACCAGCAAGCCAAGTCCTGTCAATATCGCGGCTGTCATCAATCGGCGTCGCGGCATCGCATCGTCTCCCTCACAGCGCAACGGCGCAACAGCATCGGACGTCGAAAACCGCATGCCCGTGGCGAGGCCAGTATAAGGCATCACACGCCGTCAGACAATGCGGACAAAGGGTAGGGTATATCGCAACAAACGCGCGAGGCGGGACAGGCGTACGCCGTTAGTCCTGGAGATGAGGAAAGCCGCCCCTGCCCCGCGATCCGCACGAACGCGGCACACACACTAACCCCGCCCGCCGAGACGACAAGACAGGAGCGACTCAGACGCTTACGGCCAGTCTGGCCGTGGATATTCCGGTTGCTTGAAACTTGGATCGGACGAGTTCGGATAAATCGGAACGAGCTGTCCGCCCTGCCACTGGAACAGGAATGCCTCGATGACTACATTCTGACCGGTGTTGTCGAAATTTACAGGACCCTGAACGCTGGTGAATATGTCCTTGTGCAGTTCCGCGATGAGCTTGGCCTGGTCCAGCGACTTGGTCTTTGCGATTGCCTGCTGAACCACCTGGCCTACTGAATATGCTTCGGGAACATCCGAGTTGATCGTGCCGATGTCGCCTCCATACGCCTTGAGGTAGGCTTGCACCATCGCCTGATTTCCTGATGTCGTCTGCTGCGGGTACCACCCGTTCGGGACCATGATGCCTTCCGCCGAGCGCGCTCCGCCGATGGCATTCAGAAAGTCATTGCCCTGATCGGGGCCAGCCGTGGCCACAATCGCCTTAGGATTATAGTTCTGTTGCTTAAACGCGAGGGCGAACGCCTTGAAGTCCTCCAGCAACGTCCCCAACACGACAATATCAGCCCTGGCGTTCACGAGCTTCTGCGCAACGGGCGTGAAGTTCGTGGTGTCAGACGAATAGACGGTATATGAAGCTGTCTGGATGCCAGCCCGCTCGAGCAACTGCTTGGCAAGGTCAATCTGTGGCTGCGTGAACGGATCATCCTCGGTGGCGTATGCAGCCGTCTGCGGCCGCTCAGAGGGAGGAAGCGAGAGCACCAGTTGCGTAAAACTGATCAGGTTGTTCGCAACGGGCAATGAGACATCGAAGACATTATTGAGTCCCTGGGTAAAGACAGAGGGGCCACCGCCCGCGCCTTCGACGAGGGCATAGCCATAGTGATTCGCGGTCATCGCGGCAGGCTTGGTCAGTTTGGATGAGAACGGGCCAAAGAGCAGGTCGCAATGGTCAACGGTGATGAGTCGCTGATAGTTCGTCACGACGTTCGTGTCGCTGCTGGCGTCGTCCAGAATATCGAGCGTGACCTTGCGCCCCAGGAGTCCGCCAGTGGCGTTGACTTTGTCAGCCCAGAGCTGATAGCCCTGCTGAAACGCCTTGCCATCGGCCGCAAAATCTCCGGTGAGTGAGAGTGAGGCGCCAATTTTTACCGGGCCAACGGCATGAACGTCAGTGTCATACCTGTGCGCCGGGGCGATTCCACAGGCCGTTATCGTCATCACGGCTACACAGAGAAGGATGGTGCTACCACAGGCTCGACGAAACGCAGTGCGCGAACGTCCACCCACGTCCATTCTCCCTTCACGCCAGTGACTCGCCTGGTCGAGCTTCGTCACGAGCGCCGCTTCCATAACATCAGACAACACTACAAGCAACGCTACAAACCCGATGGGTCGGCAATCATTTCCGCTACCGTCGCGAGGAACTGGGCGCCCCTCGCGCCATCGACAACACGATGATCGCAGGAGAGACTGAGCGTGATGGTTGGGCGGACCGCTGGCTGACCATCCACCGGAATCACTCGGTCCACCAGCGCCCCAACCGCCAGAATTGCCGCCTGTGGGCTGTTGATGATCGCCGTGAAGGCATCCACGCCATACATCCCCAGATTGCTGATAGTAAATGTGCCACTCTGAATGTCGTCAGGGCGCAGCTTGCCCGTCTGCGCGCGTGCGACCATCTCCGCCCGGCGGCGCGCGATGCCACTGAGGCTCAGGTCGTCCGCATGCGGGATAACCGGCGCCACCAGGCCATCGGGCGTCGCGACCGCCAGCGCGATGTTCACCTCATCGTGCGTGACGATTGCGCCGTTTTGCCAGGCAGCGTTGAGGCGCGGGTGCAGCCGCAGCGCAGTCGCCACCACCTTGACCAGCAAATCGGTGTAGGTGAGCCTCTCGGACGAGCGCTTCGCCGCCTGGGCGAACCACTGCTTGAACGCAGTGGCATCCAGTTCGCGCATCAGAAAGATGTGCGGCGTGGTCACCCAGCTCTGCGTCGTCCGCTCCGCCATCAGTCGCCAGACCGTGCTCATAGACTGTCCGTCCGCGACCGCAGCCGCTGGAACGACTGGCTCAGTCTGCGCGACACGTCCTGCGGCCAGCACATCAGCAGCCAGCACAGCGCCTCCCGGCCCGCTCCCGCGTACCGCCGTCAGGTCAACGCCATGCGCAGCCGCCATACGCCGCGCCTTGGGAGACGCCTGGCGTCGTCCATTCGCGTGCGGTACCTCAGACGGAGCAGAATTCACTGGGATAGGAACCGAACTTGCTCTTTGCGGCTGCACATCCTCCAGGGTTGGGGTAGTAGCATGCCCTTGTACATGCCCTTGTACAGGGGCGGGCTGATCCGCTGCGGCTGCCGCCTCCTCCGGCGAGAGGATAACGGCGATCACCTGTGCAACAGGCACTTCCTCGCCGACCTTTGCCGACACTCGTGACAGGATACCCGTCGCGGGCGCCTCCAGGTCCACCGCCGCCTTATCCGTCTCGATCACCACCAGCGGCTCACCAGCAGTCACCGTCTCGCCTTCGGCTTTGAGCCACTCGACGATCTTGCCGGTATCCTGGGCCATCCCCAGCACGGGCAGAATGACATCCGTCGCCATGCGCCTGATCTCCCATCCCCCCTAATCTTATGGCCGCTCCGCTGCGCTGTGCGCCATCGCGCCGCGCCGGTGGCCATCAGCCTTGACATTCAGATGTGACTGGACCTCGCGCTTCGTCGCTAACTGCCCATTGACCGTGTAGTAATGAGTTCCAGCCACCAGCAGCTCTTCTGCGGGAAAGCGCGTAATGACCTCACAGCCGTCCTTCGTGACCACCAGCTGCTCTTCGATGCGGGCGGCGGTCCAGCCATCGGAGGCGGGCCAGAAGGTCTCCAGCGCGAAGACCATCCCTTCTTCGATCACCTCGGGGTGGTCAAGCGAGACCAGACGGCTGAAGATCGGCTTTTCCCAGATCGAGAGGCCTACGCCGTGGCCATACTGGAGCGCGAAGGCGGCCTCCTCATCGGGGAAACCGAACTCCTGCGCCTTCGGCCAGAGCCTCACCACGTCTGCCGTCGTGACTCCCGGCTTGATGACATTGATAGCGGCGTCCAGAATCTCGCGGCACTTCTTGTACGCGTCTACCATCGCCTGCGAGGCGCTACCAATCGCGAAGGTGCGATAGTAACAGGTGCGATAGCCGTTATAGCTATGCAGAATGTCGAAGTAGGCTGGGTCGCCGGGACGCAGCGCGCGATCGCTGAAGACGTGCGGGTGCGGGCTGCAGCGCTCGCCAGAGATCGCGTTCACCCCCTCGACATGCTCCGACCCCATGTCGTAGAGCGACTTGCTCACCAGGCCAACACACTCGTTCTCACGCACGCCCGGTTTCATGAACCGATAGAGGTCGTCGTAGGCGGCATCCACCATCATGCAGGCGGTGTTGAGCAGCGTAATCTCATCGACCGTCTTGATGAGACGCGCCTGCTGCATCAGCTGCTGGCCGTCAACTACCTTGATGCCCTCGGCCTGGAGCGCGAAGAGGACGGGAAGCTCGATGGCGTCCACCCCAAGCGGCTCCCCAAGCAGGCCACGCTCCTCCAGCTCCACACGAATCTTGCGCGCCACCTCTTCGGCGCGCCCGGCGGCTGGCAGCATCGCGCCGCGCTGGGTCGAGATACCAGCACGTGAGCGCTCCTCGCCTAGCCAGGGACAGTAGAGCTTGTGGTGTCGCGCCGCCGACCCAAAATCCCAGAGGATCGGCTCATCGTCGCGCGCCAGTAGCGTAAAGCGCGCGAGTTTGTCCATGGCCCACGTGCCGATGTGGGTCGCGGTGATGTAGCGGACGTTGTTCATATCGAAGCAGAGCAGCGCGCCCAACTCCGACTCTTTGAGGAGCCGCTTGATGCGGGCGAGGCGCTGCGTGCGCAACCGCTCGAAGTCTACGCGCTCCTCCCAGTCCACACCCATCGTGCCGTATGTCTTGAGTGCCATCATCCTGCTCCTTTGATCTGGCTTCAAACGAGATAGGCGAAATACCAGCGGCAATTACACGCGGCCACAGAGGGTCTTCGCTAGCTCGATGACCGTGGTGGGGGTTGGGACCGTCTGGTCCTCCAACACGGGCGAGAATGGAATTGGAACATCCATTGCTCCCAGTCGTCTGACCGGGGCGTCGAGGTCGTAGAACGCGCCTTCGGCAATCACCGCAGCCATCTCGGCAGTCACCCCATAGCTCTCGTAGCCCTCGTCGATGACGATTGCGCGGCTCGTCTTCCTTGCCGACGCAATCAGCGTTTCTTTGTCCAACGGGACCATCGTGCGCGGGTCAATCACCTCGGCGCTGATGCCAAGCTGCTCCAGATCATCGGCGGCGGCGAGGGCGACCTGCACCATGCTGCTCGTCGCGACCAGTGTGATATCCATCCCAACTCGCTTGATGTCGGCGACGCCGAAGGGAATGGTGTACTCCCCCTCAGGCACCGAACCCTTGAGCGTGTACATCATCTTGTCCTCGAAGATGACCACCGGGTTATCGTCGCGGATAGCCGTCTTGAGCAGCCCCTTGGCGTCGTATGGCGTGGATGGGAGGGCAACCTTGAGTCCCGGAATGTGACTGACCCAGGCGTGTAGGCTCTGGCTGTGCTGCGCGGCGCTGCGGCGGGTGGCCCCAAGCGTTGTGCGAACCACAAGCGGCGCCTTGAGTTTGCCGCCGGACATGTAGTGAATCTTGGCCGCCTGATTGGCAAGCTGGTCCATAATCAGCCCGATGAAATCGCCGAACATGATATCCACGACGGGACGCATACCCGTCATCGCCGCGCCAACGCCGATACCCGTGATGCCAACTTCTGAGATCGGCGAGTCGATGATCCGCTGCGGGCCGAACTCCTCCACTAATCCGGAAAGCACTTTGAATGGCGTGCCGGCCTCTGCGACATCCTCGCCCATGACATACACAGTCGCGTCGCGGCGCAACTCCTCGGCAAGCGCCTCGCGGATAGCCTGCGCGAGTGTCAACTCGCGGACCCCGGCGGATTTTGACTGGTTGTCGATCGTGCTAGGCGTAGACATCTTGATCAACCTCGCTGGTATCTGGGAAAGGCGCGTTGAGCGCGAAATCCACCGCCGCCTCGATCTCGGCGCGCGCTTCCCGCGTCATCCGGTCAAGCGCATCGGCGTCGACAATGCCTCGCTCTTTCAACCACTGGCCGAGCAGAGTGATTGGGTCGCGCTCGGTCTTCCAGTGCTCCTCCTCCTCCTTCGAGCGGTAGTAGGCGCGCTGGATATCGCCAACGTGGTGGCCATAGTAGCGATAGGTGTTGCAGAGGAGGAATGACGGCCCCTCGCCACGGCGCGCACGCTCGACCATCGCGCTTGTAGCGGCATAGACAGCGCGAACATCCTGACCATCGACCTCTTCGGCGGGGATGCCGAACGCTTGCGCCCGCGCGGTAAGCCCGCCCGCGGTGGTCTCGCTGTAATGGGTGTACTCATTGTAGAGATTGTTTTCGCAGACATAGATAATGGGCAGTTTCCACAACGAGGCCATGTTCATGACCTCATACACAATCCCCTGACCCAGCGCGCCATCGCCAAAGAAGCAAACAGCAACCTCGTCTGCGCTGCGCATCTTGCTGGAAAACGCCGCCCCCGTCGCGATGCCCGCGCTGCCGCCGACGATCGCGTTGGCGCCCAGGTTGCCAGTATCCTGGTCGGCAATGTGCATCGAACCGCCTTTGCCCTTGCAATAGCCAGCCTCTTTGCCAAGCAGTTCGGCGAACATGCGATCAACGGATGCGCCCTTCGCCAGACAGTGGCCATGGCCCCGATGCGTGCTGGTGATGTAGTCATCGCGCCGCAGCGCTGCGCATACGCCCACCGCGACCGCCTCCTCGCCAGAGTACAGATGCGCGAGTCCAGGCATGCGCGCGGTCTTGTAGAGGTCATTCACCTGCTCCTCGAAGAGCCGGATCCTGATCATTCGCTGGTACATGTCGAGCCAGAGATCGTCGCTGTCAACGGCGGCCGATTGGCTGGCGCCTTGCCCCTGCCCCTGCCGCGCTGTTTTCGCCTGTGCCATGCGGGCTTCTCCTCAACTTGTCTAGAATATGTCTCCGCTATGGGAGATTCATCTGCTGTGCTGTGTCGCTGACGATGGCGTGTCGGGTATCGGCGCGCACTTGATTCAGATGTGCGCGCATGCAGTTCCGGGCAGCCTCAGGATCTTTCGCCACGATCGCGTCCATCACGCGCCGATGATGCATTTGCCCACGCTGAGGGCCGCCAGTTACGGAAAAGATCATCTTGCGCTGATCGCTGAGCAGGTCGACAATCGAGTCCATCAGCGCCAAAATCAGCGGATTGCCAGAGCCACGCGCCACCGCGCGATGAAAGTCGTTGTCGGCGGCAATGAAGGCGTCGGCATCGTCGAGCGCATGCTCCATCGTCTCGTACGCAACCCGCATCGCCGCGATATGCTCGTCCTCCGCGCGATCCGCCGCCAGAGCCGCCATTTCCGGTTCGACGATTTCGCGCACCTCAGTGAGATGTTCGGGGACGTGTCGGCTCCCGATACGCATCATCAGGTGGAGCGAGTGCCGCACGGCCTGCGACGTACCATCTATCACCATCGTTCCCCGACCAGGTCGCATATCAACCAGGCCCCGCTGTGCGAGCGTCTTTAGCGCCTCGCGTACGGCAGTGCGGCTCGCGCCGAATTGCTCGCCCAGTTCGCGCTCCGAGCCAAGGTAGTCGCCGTGGCGCAACTCACCTGAGAGAATGCGCCGCTCGATTTGAGCCACGATTTGCTCAAATACTCTTGTACGCTCGATCCGGCCGTACATAGATTCCTCACTGCCAGCTTTGTTCACATTGCCCTAACTGGTATGACAATCATACCGCAGCAGGAAAACTTGTCAAGCGGCAGGCTCATCAGCTGTGACACGCAAATTTTGTTATTTGGTGGTCGGTAGGCCAGCGCGGGCTGCCTGATACCAGCGCGAGTCGCAATAGTCTTCCGGTTGTCCCAGTCGTATGTCAGCGGGACCGTATGCCCGACGGAGTGCAATCACCTGGCGCAGACCATCCTCGTCGAGTGCGGCGGCCATTTCGTATCCAGCTCCGGGAGCAACAAGCGAGTCGTACACCCGTTCAATCAGATCGAGCGCTACGCCAAGCGCTGGCTCTGAGCGCATGAGCGCCTGGGCCGCCTCGGCATGCGCGGGATCATCCAGCCAGCGTAACGCTTGCAGGATGGCCGCTGTGTACCGTGTCATCATCTCCGAGTGCGCGTTCATCCACTGGCGCACACCAGCGGTCGAACCAGAGGCATAGGCTGGATACGCAGTAGACGACGAGGCAAGTTGCACACAGCCATGCTCCGTGGCGCGCAGATCGAACGGCGCGTAGAGAATCGTGGCCGCGATGGTCCCCGCCAGGAGCGCATCGCAACGGGCATGCGTCGCGCCCGCCACGGCAAACGAATAGTCGCGGTCCAGTGTCAACCCCTTCCGCTGGAGCAAGTCGCGCAGCACCAGGGCGAAACCGGAGGTCGGATTGTCAACGCCAAGGGCCATGCCGCGCAGGTCGTTGATGTCGGCCACACCAGGTCGAGCGTAGACACTCAGCGGGCCGACGCTGCCACCGAGCGCCATGGCAATCTCCGGCGCGCTGGCAGGATCCAACCCAAATACGGCGGGCTGAGTCGCGAAATTGATTACATTGTCTGGCGCCGTCTGGATAAGGTCATAGTCACCCCGTGCCAGTCCGGCCAGTTGAGCGGCTGACCCGCCCGTGAACGTCAGGTCTATAGCAAGTCCACGTGCGGCGAGGTAGCCCTCACGCTGGGCGACATAGAGGGGCAGGTTCTGCAAGCCTTTGAACGAGTTGACGCGCAGTCTGGTGATTGGTGCGCTCTGATCCACGATGTTGCCCTCGTTGCGATAGGCCGCTACGGCTCCATGCCAGCCATTTTCGCGAGCACCTTATAGACAATGAAGAAATCATGCTCGGCCAGCCCCATCGCGCGGGCGGTCGTCAGGAACTCGTTGCTCACGGCGACGGTTGGGAGCGGAACGTCGAATTTTCGCCCCATATCAAGCGCCAGCAGCATGTCCTTCTGCATCATGTTGACGTTGAACCAGGCTTCATCTGGCTCGTTGAGGATGAAAGGTGTGCGGTACTTGAGAGACGGCGAGGCAATCACACTATCGAGGAGCACCTTTAGCGCCGTCTCGCGAGGAATGCCGCCCTTTTCCGCGAGGAGCAACGCCTCGGAGAACGCCATAATCTGCACCTGCAAATTGAGGTTGACGGCGATCTTCATCAGTACCGCCTGACCATTGGCGCCGACGTAATTGACGGTGGGCGCAATCGCCTCCAGCACAGGTCTAACGCGCTCGAAGGTCTCTCGGTCGCCGCCGACCATCATCGAAAGTTGGCCCTGCTCCAGGGTGATGGGGCTTCCCGAGACAGGGGTATCGAGCATGCGCGCGCCACGCGCGGCCACCTGGTCCGCCAGTTCGCGCGACTTCGCCGGGCTGACGGTGCTCATGTCGATGTAGACTTTACCTGGCCGTAGCCCCGCCAGCACCCCGTTTGGCCCCTGCACGACCGTCTCAAGCGCGTTGGTATTGGTGACCATAGTGAAGACGATCTCCACCGATTCCGCCACCTCGCGAGGCGTGTTGGCCCAGCGCATTCCAGCAGCTTGCAGCCACTGCGCTTTAGCTGGCGTGCGGTTGAAGCCAACAACGTCATATCCGGCGTCCAGGAGCCGCTTCGTGACGCGGCCGCCCATCGCGCCAAGACCGATGAACCCAAGAGCGACACGAGCCATATCCAGACCTCCAGGTGACTATGTGAGCGATGGCTCCGCCATCGTCACTAAATTCGTTTGCTCGCTCAAGCGCCTTCCAGACGACTAGGCCGACTCGGCGATGCATCGCCACCGGTGCGCCGCCTGCCGCCTCCTTTACGCCGGAGCTGGCCCCGTGCTTTGGCGAACCACCAGTTCAACGGGCATGACCAATGGCTCTGGAGCCATCATCTCATTGGTAATCAGCGCAAGCAAGCGCTCTGCCGCAGCCTTTCCCATCTCATTCAGGGGCAGATGAACTGTCGTCAGCAGACGCGTTGTGCCGAGAACCGTCGAGATATCGTTGAAACCGACTATCGAGATGTCGCCCGGCACTTGAAGCCCCGCCTCCTCTATCGCACGCAAGGCTCCGACCGCCGCCAGGTCGTTGACCGCGAAGATAGCCGTCGGCGGATGAGCCAACGCGAGAAGCTGCCGCGTCGCCTCATAACCGCCCGACTCACGAAAGTTTCCGCGCACAATGAGATCGGGATCAATAGGTAGGTGGCGCCGGTGAAGTGTATCGACATATCCGCGTGTACGCGTGTGGCCCGTCGACATCTCATCCGAACCAGTAATATGCGCGATTTGCCGGTGGCCCAGGTCGATCAGATGCTCCACGGCGACGGTAGCCCCAGCGTAGTCATCGGGTACGACTGTATTGCCAGAAATAGGGTCGGTGTGGCGGTTGACCATCACGAATGGGAATTCCCCGGCGCTCAGAGCATTGATGATGGGATCCTCGCGCCGCGCGGTTGCGAGAATTAACCCATCCACCTGACGCCCGCGCAGCATGGTAATGCTACTGTGCTCGCGAGCCAAGTCGTCATCTGTGTTGGCCATAATCACGCTGTATCCCCTGGCTGCCATGGCGTCCTCGATGCCCCGGAACAGAATGGCAAAGAACGGGTTGGCAATGTCTGGGATGACAGTGCCGACGACGAAGCTGCGCTTCGTCCGCAGGGAGCGGGCCAGATGATTTGGTTGATAGCCTTGCTCGCGGGCTAGCGCCAGAATGCGCGCGCGCACCTCCTCACTCACCCGTTGCTGTGGATCGTCGTTGAGCACCCGCGCAACAGTCGAGGGATGTACTCCAGCTAACCTGGCAAGATCTTTCAACGTCATATTCGGACGTCCCTGTGGGTGCTGAAGCGGTATCGCTCGCTCACGGGTACAGTCCTCCCCTGCTTATGAACAAACGGTTGTTCCGACAACAGTAGCATCAAATAGAGAGCCTGTCAATTATCGCTGGGCAGCCGCCCTCAAATGTCGCCATGAGGTGATTGAGGCGCCATCTTCCTCTGGTTCCCACATCAAGAATACCACCAGACGGCGATTCTAGCACAGGCCGCAAACACGAAAAACGCTTTTCGAGAGGCGTGGCATATCAACAAGGCGGCGCATTGACAGGCTTCGAGCGGAGTGTTACAGTGTCGTGCAATCGTTTGTCCATCGCGAACAAACGATTGCCTAAGGAGGTGGGTGAATCTGGCGCGCCAGCCGCTGGATGGGCTGTCGCGTCGCGCGTAATGAACAAAATAGTACGACCGCACCCTTGGTATGCAGGGAGGAAGTATGGCCATGACTGACTCTGACGCACATGAAAGTGCGGGTGATCTTCGGCAAGACGCGCAAGTTCGCATTGCCGTCAGTCACTGGGCGCCGCGATTTGTCGCGAACGGTGTGGACCTGAGCGACTTCAACACAACCCTGGCGCGCATCCAGACCTGGAGCCAGTGGCTGACAGAATGGGCGACGACGGCGCGCGGTTATGAAGATCTCGCCACGACCGCCGAAGCCCGCGGGTTCGCCCAGACAGCGGCCGAGGCCTGGCGTCGCGCTGCTTTGTGCTGGCACTTCGGCAAGTTCGTCTTCATGGAGGATCCCGAACTCGCGCGCACAGCCCAGCAGCGGCTGGCGGAAGACTACCAAAAGGGGATGGGTTCGCTGGAACCGCCCGCAGTGCGCGTCGAGATTCCCTACGGCGCCGTTCGTATGGCCGCGTTACTTCGTCTACCTGCAGGAGTAGCGCGGCCGCCGGTGGTCATCATGCTCCCTGGGCTTGACTCGACCAAAGAGGAAATCCAGACAACCGCCGACTACTTCATACGGCGCGGGCTGGCGACGTTGGCAGTTGACGGGCCAGGGCAGGGCGAGACCGAGGAACTGCTGCATATCGAGCCAGCGTACGAGCATGCCTCCCAGGCGGTGATGGACTGGATCAAGACGCGAGATGATATCGACCATGATCGTGTCGGTGTTTTTGGCGTCAGTCTCGGCGGCTACTACTCCATACGAACGGCGGCGTTTGTCCCTGGCGTCAAGGCAGCGGTAGATCTGGCAGGGATCTACTCGATGGCTGAGCATTGGGATGAGCGCCCACCCATGACACGCGCCACCTTCACGAAGCGTTCAGGCGCGGCGGACGAGGCAGAGGGACGGCAACGCGCGCAAGCAATGTCGCTTGTGGGCGTCACTCAGCATGTTCGCTGTCCATTGCTCATCGTACATGGCACGCGCGACACCATCGTTCTCTTTAGCGATGCGGAGCGCATCCACGCCGAAATACCGGATTCTGAACTGGCCGCGTTCGAGGGGAGCAATCACGGCTGCACCGACCGCGTCTTCGCGTCGCGCTCACTGATGGCCGACTGGCTGGCGCAGCGCCTCGGCTAGCGCTGGCAGTCTATCCCGTATCGGCCGCTAGTTTCTCAGTCGACACCCAGTCGATACCAGGTGATGGGTTGGCTCATTCATGAGAAGGAGGGGGAGATGGCGGACCAGTTTGACGTCGTCATTGCTGGCGCTGGTCACAACAGCCTGGTAAGCGCCGCCTATTTGGCCAAAGCGGGGCTAACATGCCTGGTGCTCGAAGCGCGTCCCCGCATCGGGGGCGACACAGCCACTGAGGAGTTGACGCTCCCAGGCTTTCTCCACGATACCTGCTCGACCTCGCACGCGATCTTTATGGAGAGTCCTATCTGGCGTAACCAGGAACTGCCACTGGCCGAGTACGGCCTGGAATACATTACATGTGATCCTGCCTGTCACATCGTTTTCCCCGACGGAGCCTCCATCACCCAATGGACCGAGATAGATCGAACTTGCGATGAGATTGCCAGGTTCTCCCGACACGACGCGGACGCCTATCGCACCATGATGGCCGAATGGCGTGAGATCGCGCCAGTGTTCGGTAGTATGCGTTATGCTCCGGCGGGCTGGGGGCCGTCGGTCGCGGAGCGTCTCGCCGAGCACCCAAAGGGGGCCATCTGGCTGCGGCGTCAGGCGCTTTCGGCGTGGGACATTATCAACGCCACATTTGAGGACTGGCACATCAAATCTATGATGGTCTGGTTCGCCGAGGGTACCCTGCAGCCAGCAGATCGACCTGGCACGGGAACTCTGGCCTATTCATATGCCGCCGGCCGACAGCGCAATGGATGGGCCATTCCCAGAGGCGGGTCAGGCGTCCTGCCCCAGATTCTGGGGCGCTACATCGAGGCGCATGGCGGCACGCTCCTCACCAACCAAGAGGTGGTGCGTCTCCTTGTCGAACAGGGGCGCTGTGTCGGCGTAGAAACGGCCACAGGTGAACAATTCCGCGCGCGTCAGGCTGTAGTGTCGTCGATCCACATCAAACACCTTGTGAATATGGCGTCCGGCGATTTATGGGGAGACGCCTTCCGCTATGGGGTGGAATCGTACAAAGGCGGCCGAACCATGTTCGTGGCCCATTACGCCACAACCGAGCCGCCGCTGTTCGCCACTGCGGGCGGCCCACTGGCAACCGTCGCCGCGGGGGTAGCCCAGACGACGGAGCGTCAGTTTCGGACAGACGAGCGCTTCCGCGAGGGGTTGCTAAACGACGACCAAGCGCCCCTGCTGGTGCTAACTCCGTCAGTCGGCGACGTCTCGCGTGCGCCCGCAGGGAGACATATGGTGAAGGTCATCAGCCAGCAGCCCTATGAGCTCAGCGATGGTCCGGAAAAATGGGATGAGATCAAGACGGAGGTAGCCCGGAAGAACCTCGATGAATTGCGCCGGTACGCGCCCAATCTCACCGAGGACAAGATACTGGCCACGGATATCCGCAGCCCGCTGGACCTCGAACGCTACAATGCGCACAACTGGCATGGCAGTTGCCACGGGGGTGACATGGGTCCGTCACAATCAGGCGCACTTCGCCCGGTTCCTGGGTATGCCCAGCATCGCATGCCGATCCCTGGCCTCTATCAGACCGGCGCAACCACCCATCCTGGAGGCTCGGTGACAGGCGCGCCCGGTCGCAACGCTGCACAAGTTCTGCTCACGGACTTGGGGTATGACTGGAAGGGTGTGATCCAACCGGAGTGACTGGCTCATCCATCACCACCGCTAATGGGGTATGCGGAATGAGCAAATCGACAGCAATGCTCCCCACCGCGGGAATGTCAAGACGCTCGCACCGCGATTTATGACACAGGATTGACAAAGCAGCAGAGAGATGCTAAAGTCTCAGGCAATCGTTTGTCCAATGCTTGTTTGGCTTCTTTGATTCTATGAGGAGGTGGCAAGAAACCCTCGTGGCAATCGCGATGTGCAGCACAAAGGCCTGAGCGAGGGACCTATGAACGTGTTAGGGAGCGACTCTTTCTGTCCAGGCATCCGCGACCGGTACGAATCCCAGCGAACCAGATGTATACGAGGAACGTCAAGCACCTGCGATGGTTCTGATGTTTCAGCGTTACGAGAGGGAACAAGAATGACCGGATGGCATTTTCACAGGATGCGGAAGGTACCTTCTGCTGTAGCGATAGTGCTCACAGCGCTAATGGCTTTCACCGCATGCGGGACATCGAGCACACAAGCGGGGAATACGTCGCCGATCGTGATTGGCGCGTCCCTCTCCACCTCAGGCGACTTTGCGGACGATGGCAAAGCGTTTCAGCAGGGCTACGAGCTTTGGGCTGACCAGGTCAATAAGAATGGTGGCCTGCTGGGGCGCAAGGTCAAGCTCGACATCGTCGCGGACAACAGCACCCCCGATCAGGTGACTACCAACTATACCAAGCTCATTACGGTAGACAAAGTTGATTTCACCATTGGCCCGTATTCAAGTCTCCTGACCAAACCTGCGTCCGTCGTCACCAACCGCTACGGCTATGCGCTACTTGAAGGCGCTGGGGGCGCTCCATCGGTCTTCAACCGCGGTATCAAGGGCATCTACGATGTCTCCGTCCCCGTTGAGAACCTGCTCATAAGCTATGGCCAGATGTTGGCAGCGATGCCGGCAGATCAGCGCCCGAAGACTGTCGCCTATGCCACTGAGGACGACCCATTCACCCAGCCGCAGATAGACAAGGTGAAGCCAATCCTCGAAGCGGCCGGAATAAAGACGGTCTACTATCAGGTGTTCCCCAGCGAGACGACCGACTACACACCGATCGCCAACGCGGTCATCAACAAGAACGCCGATGTGTTCATTGGAGGGACACACATCCAGAACTCCGAGGCGTTCGTCAAAATCTTCGCGCAGCAACACTACAATCCCAAGGCTATCATGTTCACTGCCGGGCCTGATGTCGGCGCACCTTTTGTCCAGGCGGTCGGCGCGGCGAACACTGAGGGCATCGCTTTTGCGAATAGCTGGTGGCCAGAGTTGAACAATGCCCGGAATACGGCGTTTGTGCAGTCCTTCGTCGCCAAGTATGGTGGCAAGGCCGACGACATCTCCGCAGACTCCGCCGAGGCTTTCGCGGTCGGCGAGGTGCTGCAGCAGGCAGTCGAACAGTGCAAGTGCACCGATAACGCCAAGCTGATCCAGGCGCTCAATACTGGTAACTTTGATAGTGTCCAGGGTCCGGTTAAGTTCAACAGCGTGGGTGAGAGCGCTGACATGCCCGCATTTACCTTGCAATGGCAGCATGGGAGCGTTGTCTGCGTCTACCCATCACCACCCGCGTCTGCGTCACTCGAGTATCCGAAGCCGAACTGGGGAGGTTGATTCCCCGTTGTTGTAGCGAGTTGCGAGAGATGGATATCAAACTATTCATCTCTCGCATCACCCTCCAGATTCTTTACATGCGGGGGCGCCGAGCAACCCGCCGATGCACAACTTGACGCAAAGGTAACTAAGGAGGCAATGGCGTGCCCCTCGAATTTGACCCTGTCACCATCCTAGATGCCGTGCTGGCAGGGGTACTCACCGGTACCGTATACGCGCTTATGGCGACAGGGCTCAGTCTGATCTTCGGTGTGCTGGACATCATTGACGTCGCTCAGGCTGGGTACGTCATTCTTGCCGCCTATTTGAGCTTCATTCTGCTGCAGACTTTCCATATTGATCTATTTCTCGGGTTGTTGATCACGATGCCCTTGCTTTTCCTGCTTGGGCTCGGCGTCGAGGTTCTCTTCATTCGCCCAATCAAGCGGGACCGCACCCAGCTCTCGATCCTGGTCACCTTTGGCATCGGCCTGGTGATTGAAGGGATACTGGGTGTGCGTTTTGGCACGACGGAGCGCGAGTTGGACGCATGGTACGTGACGCAGGGTGTGAAGGTTGGCAACTTCTACGTCGCCTACGTCTATATCTTCGCATTCATCCTGGCCCTGGCGCTCATCGCAGCACTCTTCTTTCTTCTCTACCGGACCAAATTTGGCCGGAGCGTCCGTGCGCTGATGCAGAATCGCACCGCCGCCCAGCTTATTGGCATCAATGTCGAGCGCGTGTCCGCGATCACGTTTGCCATCGGTGTGGCACTCACCGCCGCGGGTGGTATGGCTTATGGCGCGACAACTCCGTTCAACAACAACAGTTGGTACGACCTCATCACACGCTTGTTTGCCATCATCATCCTAGGTGGTCTGGGGAGTGTGCAAGGCGCACTGATCGGCGCCATCATCATGCTCGTGTGTTCGGATGTGACTGCTGTTGTGTGGTCGCCGGTATGGTCAAGCGCGGTATTCTTCTTCGCGCTCGTGCTCCTGCTGTTGTTCCGCCCACAAGGCCTCTTCGGCCGCCTCGCCACTCGAAAACAATAAGGCAGGAGACCTGGACATGAAACGACCCCTGAACCCGCGTCTGATCAAGATCGCCTGGCCACTTCTACTGCTCACTTTGGCAGTGGCGTTCCCGCTGATCATAAGTGACCTCGCTCTTGTCAATGTCGCTGTCTTTACTCTGATATTCGCGGGGCTGGCGACATCATGGAACATCTTCTCGGGCTACACCGGATACACCGCGCTAGGGCACACCACCTTTTTTGGCTTCGGAGCATATACGATAGCCCTGATTTCAATCAACCAGCATCTTCCTGGTGGCTTCAACCTCTTTCTGCTAGTGCCTGTCGCTGGCGTAGTAGCAGCGCTCTTCGCGATACCACTAGGCTGGATTGCGTTGCGTACGCGTGGGCATGCATTCGTAGTGATCACACTCATCATGGTGTTCATCTTCCAGCTGCTTGCGTTCAATCTACGCGGCATCACGCTTGGCTCTGCCGGATTGTTCTTGCCAGGTCCTGGATTTGCGATCGACTGGTACCTTTTGCCCTATTACTACATCCAACTCGCAATTCTCGTTATTGCGCTCGCGGTATCGTGGTACATCCGCAGCTCGCGATACGGTCTCTGGTTGCTCGCTATCCGCGACGATGAAGACCGAGCGGAAGGACTGGGCGTGCGCACGGGAGCAAGCAAGCTGGTAGCATTTGTGATATCGGCTTTCTTCGTCGGAATGATCGGTGCGATGTACGCCTATTTCATTGGCACGGTCTATCCCCCATATGTCTTCGACCCGGCATTGTCCATCACGATCGTCCTTATGGCTTTCCTGGGAGGCATCGGTACCCTTTCAGGACCGATTGTTGGAGCTATCATCTTAGAAAGCGCTCAACAATACTTCAATATCTATGCGCCGACCGGGTACTATCAGATCTTTCTCGGCGCATTGTTCTTAATCGTTATGCTACTGCTCCCGCAGGGCATCGTTCGCTCGCTCGCCAGGCTTTGGAGAGCGTGGCGCGTGCGCCGGGGCGCAGGTGGTTCGCCTGTGGCGCCAGAACGCCAGCCGGTTGTCGTGGAGAAAGGGTAAGGTTGGGCCAATGAGTCTCCTTGAGGTCCATGGCATCTCCAAAGCGTTCGGTGGCATTCGAGCGCTCGACAGCTGCTCACTGGCCGTCGAACAAGGCTCGATTACGGGGTTGATTGGCCCCAATGGATCAGGCAAGACGACGCTTTTCAACGTGATCACTGGCTATGACCGGCCCGACGCTGGTACCGTCATACTCAGGGGAACTGACGTTACCAACGCCTCTCCGAGCACAATCTTCGGTCTGGGACTGGGGCGGACGTTTCAGCTCGTGCGAATATTCCCACGCCTGACAGTCATGGAGAACATGCACATCGCCGTCCAACGGCGCGGCATCCGTGCTCTGCTCCGGAGGTGGTCCGCGCCACACGAACGGGCGCACGCCCAAGAACTGTTAGATTTCGTGGGTATTTCGCACCTCACCGATGCGCCAGCGGAAAACCTGTCGTACGGCCAGAAGAAGCTGCTTGAATTCGCTATGATTCTGATCGCCGAACCACAGGTGGTATTACTCGACGAGCCTGCTGGTGGCGTGAATCCAACTCTGGCGGCTCAACTCACCGACCGGATCAAAACGCTTAACCAGCGTGGTATCACCTTCCTCATCGTCGAGCACAATATGCAATTCGTCATGAGCCTGTGCGATAAGGTCGCCGTCATGCATCGCGGTTCCCTGCTTACCGAGGGCGCCCCCGATCAGGTACGCGGCGATCCGGCTGTGCTCGAGGCTTACCTAGGAGACTGAGATCATGCTGCTGCAGCTCGATTCCGTCTACGCTGGCTACGGCGGAGGTGATGTCCTTCGGGGTGTTTCCCTCACCGTCGAGCAAGGCTCAATCACCTGTATTGTCGGCCCAAATGGCGCAGGCAAGTCAACGGTGATGGCGACTATCAGCGGCCTGCTCAAGCCGCGCCAGGGCGACATCATCTTTGCTGGCAGGTCTATCCGCGGGCTGAGGCCGCAACAGATCCTGGCACGAGGGCTTGCTCTCGTACCCCAGGCGCACAGCCTATTCCCCGGCTTGACGGTGCGCGAGAATGTCGAGCTAGGCGCCTACATGCTCAACGACGCTGCTCTCGTTCGACGCCGACTCGCCGAGGTTGAGGCGCTCTTTCCCATTGTGCGGGAGCGCGCCACTGAAAAGGCAGGCAGTCTCTCTGGTGGCCAGCAGCGTCAGGTCGAGTTTGCCCGGTCGCTCATGCTGGACCCTGCGCTTGTCATGCTTGATGAGCCTTCGATGAGCCTCGATCCCAAAACTGCCAAAGAAATGTTCAAGACCGTCAAACATATGAACGAGTCGGGCCGTACCATTCTGCTGGTCGAGCAAAATGTCCGTAGCGGCCTGGGTGTCGCTACCCATGGTGTGGTGATGGAGAGCGGGAAAGTGCGCCTTATCGGTCCTGCGCAGGACATCCTCAACAATCCCGAAATCAGCGCCCTCTATCTGGGAGGGTCGCTGGAAGACACACACGCCAGCTAATTCATCACGCACGCGCCGACTGGCGCGCCCACTTATGAAGAAGAGTCGCAGGGCCAATGAGCAACGATCCCAACAATTTGCGCTTGCGGTTCTCCGACAGTGAGTTCGCGCGGCGGCACACTGCCGTCCGGGGCATGATGGTCGAGCATGGGCTAGATGCGCTCGTGGTCTATGGTGTGGTTGGCAGCTTCTCTGACGTGCAGTACCTCACCGATTTTCGCACAGCTCGGGAGGCTTATCTGGTCGTACCTGCACAGGGCGAACCGACATTGTTTGTTCAATACTTCAACCATGTTCCCTACGCGCGTCGTCGGGCGCGCGTTGCCGATGTGCGATGGGCCGGAGCAAACGGTGTATCTACTCTCGTGGCGTACCTGAATGATCGCGGACTCAATAGAGGGCGAGTGGGGCTGGTTGGAGCGCTGCCCTGGCAGCAATATCGCGCGCTCTGCGCAGAGCTGCCGCACGCTGATGTCTCGGATACTTCGACACCATTCCAGCATCTTCGACTCATCAAAAGCGAGGAGGAGATTACCTTCCTGCGGCGCGGCGCTGAACTCAGTGATCTGGCGATGGAAGCGCTTGAGCGAGAGGCGCGTCCGGGCATCACTGAATATGAACTGGCCGCCATCGTCGAGGGCGCATACGTGCCACTCGGCGGGCAGACGCACATCCACTACATGGCAACCACCTCCATGCGCAACCCGGATCTCTGCGTTCCAGCGCAATTCCAGACTGATCGCATCTTGCGGAAGGGCGACGTTCTCATCACCGAAATCAGCGCGCAGTTCGATGGCTACCCCGGCCAGATCCTTCGCCCCTTCAGTATCGCCGAGCCGCCGAGCGCGGAATACCAGCGCATGTATGATCTTGCGGCGCATGTCTTCGAGCGCATCGCGGCCGTTATTCGGCACGGCTCCTTGGTGGACGATGTCCTTGATGCGGCGGAAGAGATCGCCACCGAGGGATATACCATCTGTGACGACTTGCTACATGGCTTCGGCGGGGGCTACTTTGCTCCGCTGGTGCGCACCAGACAGACAGGCGGCACGCGTCATCCTGGGTTCGTCTTCGCCGAAGATATGACGGTCGTTATTCAGCCGAACGTGATCACACCTGATGAGCGCATGGGCGTTCAGGTGGGCGAACTAGTACGCGTCACGGCCACTGGCGTTGAACGCTTGCACCACTATCCAATGCGCTTCACCCAGTGTGGCTAGCGCAACCAGCGCATTCGACGTCCCAAGCTATCAGACTCGTCATCCGCATTCAATAGGTCAAGGCCACTATACATCGCCCCGCTGCTCTGCTACACTCCGGCTACAGATCATCCCTACATTTCCGTCGCGGTGAAAGCGAGTCTGTATGGCCACATCACCCCCAGCCTCATCCACCTCACGTCCCCTGTTTGGCGGATACGCGCTGGTCGCGGTGACGCTGACATGGATCGTGGGGATCGCGCTGCGCTCTATCGAACCGCTGTTGCCCTTGCTGCCCTGGGTATGGCTGGCTGCCGGTATGCCTGCCCTCATCGTGCTTGTCGTCATTACCCGGCGGAGATCGCCACATCAAGGCGCTGGCGCACGTTTCGCACTGGCCGTCGCAATTCTCATCTTTGCCGCCGCACTGGGTGCGGCGCGAGCCGCCTGGGCGGATCCCGCCAGCGATCCGCATGCAATCAGCTATCTACCGCTGAATACGCAACTGCGGCTTCGCGGCGAGGTGGCAGCGGAACCAGACATCCGCGGCGGCTACCGCTACCTGCTGGTGGATGTTAGCGCGGCTAGTCTGGATAACGGCGCGACGTGGCAGCCAGCGATTGGTCGTGCCGATGTGACCGTGTACGGCGCCGACGACTGGTTTACGCCCGACTATGGCGACACGCTGAGCCTGAGCGGAACCCTCGATCCGCTTCAGCCCGGCGCGCCAACGGGCGTGCTTGCCGAGATGCATGGCGCGCAGGCGAGCATCCTGGCGCGGGGCGGCGGCAATCCCCTGCTGGCGATGCTCTTCGATCTGCGCCTGCGGCTGGCCGAATCGATCCAGCGTCTGCTGCCAGAGCCAGAGGCGGCGCTGCTCATCGGTATCCTGCTTGGCTTCAAGACGCCGGTGCTGCGCTCGCGCCTGAATCTCTTTACCGCCACTGGCGCCATTCATCTGGTCGTACCTGCCGGACTCAAAGTGGCTATGCTTGCCGAAATCGCGCGCCGCGCGTTGCGTCCGCTGGGGCCATGGCCGCGGCTTGGTGGATCGCTCGCGGCGGTTGCGCTCTATGCGGCGATTGGTGGCGGAGGGCCAGCGGCTGTGCGCGCCGCTATCATGGGCGCGCTGCTCGTGCTCTCGGGTGCGCTGGGACGTCGCTACAACGTCTTCACCGCGCTGGCGCTGGCCGCGTTTCTCATGACTGCTATCGAACCGTTACTGATCTTTGACGCAGGATTCCAACTCACGACGCTTGCAACACTCGGCATCCCGCTGCTGACACCGCCGCTGCAGCGGCTGCTCATGCTTGCCCTGGGCAAATTGGGCCACGGCGTTGGCGCTGGCATCGCGGAATCGCTGGCAGTGACCATGGCGGCGCAGATTGCCACGCTGCCCGTTCTGGCGCTGACTTTTGGCGAGGTGTCGCTGATCGCGCCCATCGCCAACCTGCTGACGGTTCCGCTCCTCGCGCCCTTACTCGTTCTGGGAGGACTACTTGCTCTGTTCGGGGCAATTGGTGTTCCACTTTTTGGGGGTCTCGCGCTGGCGCTCAGCTGGGTTGTCTGGCCGTTACTCTGGTACGTCAACAATGCCATCGCGCTCTGTGCATCGCTGCCAGGAGCGGCGCTGGCCGTTGTCGGCTTGCCACTCATCGTCGCCTGGATTTACTATCTGCTCCTGGCCATCGGTGGTTGGCGGCTGGCGCCGCTGCTGCGACGGTGGACCGCAACACTGCACGCGCAGCAGACGCATGCCCGCATCGGCCGGAGCGCCATCGTCGCGCTACTGGTGGTCGCGCTGCTCGGCGCTGGAGGAGCGGCGGCGCCCGCACTGGCCGCTGGAGAGGCGGCGCATCTCGACTTCCTCGATGTCGGTCCAGGTGGCGCGGCGACCCTGCTGCGGCTGCCATCGGGCATAACGGCTCTGCTAGATGGCGGCCCCGACGGCACTGAGCTCGAAGGCGCTCTGGCTGGGCGTCTGCCCTTCTGGCAGCACACGCTCGATCTGGCAGTCTTGACCGATCACCGTGCTGGCGCCATACGCGGGCTGGACGATGCTGCCACGCACTTCGCCATTACCCGCGCGGTGGATGCTGGCGCGCTACACCCCACGCGCGAGTATCTCGCCTGGCGCGACGCGATGACCCATGCGGGCGCGGCCTATTCACAGGTACGTCAGGGCGACGTGCTGCATCTGGACGAAACGACGACAATGACGGTGCTTGCGCCGCCTCAGTCGCTCTATCCTTCACAGCAGGGCGTCACCACCGCGAGCAATGACCTCATTCTGCGGCTGGATACACCCGGCCTACGCGCGCTCTTGCTGGGGGCGGCGGACTCCTATGCGCTCGATGCGCTGGCAGGTTCAGGCCAATCTCTCAGCGCCGATGTTGTGGAGTTGGCGCTGGTTCCAGGTGAGGCGTTGGATACTAGTGGGGCGCGGGGCGATGTGCTCTTCAGGGCGCATCCCCGGCTGGTGGTCATCTGCAACGCGCCGATTGCCCCTGGTTCGTCCACGGCGCGCCAGCGCGTACACGGCGAGAACTGGACATCCGACGCCGACGCGGCAACTGTGCTGGGGGCGCTGGTCTACCGCACCAGCGAGGCGGGCGTCATCAGTCTGAGCGGAGACGCGAGCGGCTGGCATCTCGGTGGATAAAGAACTTATGAAGCAGTAGCAGTGCCCAGCCGATCCCACAGGCCGAGCCGCTGCAACTCCTGGCGCGCCTCGAAGCCGAACAGTTCACGGTCGATTTGGCGTCCCGCGCGCAGCACAATCTCGCGTAGCATCTCGATGCATTCGGCTTTGGTGCGCGGATCAGTCTCGAAGGGGATGTGCTGGGCCAACCGCTCAATCGCCTGCTGATCGTGCCAGTTGCCTGGTGTACTGCCCATAGCGCCAGTCGCTTTCTTACACGGCTCGAGCCTCATACTCTGGTTAAACATGGTACCATGCCTGCCTCAACCGAACAATGGGCATGGCAAATGGCTGCCTGCTCTGCTACTCGTACGTGGCTTCCCCCATTGCTCCTATAAAAGCCGAGATTTCTTGACCTGCCGAGACTCAGGCATGTATTGTGTGGTCGCGCTGACTCCCACTCAACGCGATCTTCGCTTTGATACCGTCGCTCTGAGGGATAAGAGCGCATCAATCACCCGGATGACTAGCTGCGGCAGGAGGGACTACATATGCTGTGTGATCAGTGCGGATCGGAACGCCCACGGTCGGGACTATGTCCTGAGTGCGGCGCGCCACCGCCCGGCACATATTCCTCCATGCGCGACTGGAAGGGTCGCGGCGGCGCTGGCGATAGCGGTCGTCGGACGCGTGGCGGCTCCGCAGGCTCCAGCAGCTCCTGGCGCGCGGATACCTCCGGGCGGGGCGGACGTTCGGCCTCAGGTGGGCGCTGGGGCGGAAGTGGCGACAACTGGCAGGATGACGATTATGAGGAACCGCCCGCGGGTCGCTCCAACCGTCGCAATCGTCGCCCAGCCGATGGATATGATGAGATTGATCTCGACCGCGCGCTGGTCCCAGCACGCAACGAGATGATGGCGCCGATGGAAGGCAGCGCTGGCCTGCCAGCCCTTCCCGGCTTCCCGCAGACCGACGAAGAAGAGCGCATGCTTGGCATTCGCCGCCCAGCCTTCATTCCGGCGACGAGCGAGAAACGCAAGAAGCGGCTTAGCTCCTGGCGCGTCGTCAGCGGCGTGCTCAGCGTCATGCTTGCCTGCATCGCGTCGTGCGCAGCAGCGGGTATACTCGGAAGGGACAGGATCGAGGCGCTCTGGGGCAAACCCGTCAAGATTGTCACGACGCAGCCCGCCGTTGATCTCAGCGGCATTCCCGTGACACCAGTCGCGACCCCTGGCGCGGCCGCCAAGACGGCAAAACTCTCACAGGTGGTTACCGCGCTCCATCGGCAGGGCAACTGCAATCCGGTTGACCCATCATCGTACTTCCATGCCACCGACGCGGTCTGGGTCTTCATCACGCTGACACAACCGGCGAAGGGGCATACGATCAGCGTTCGCTGGTTCGCGAACGGGACCGATGTCAACCCGCCGTCGATCGATAAGACGTCTCTGACGCTGGGTGACAACAACGCGGGCGCATGCTTCTCGCTACAATACCCCTCGCCCGGCAAAGGCATGGTGAAAGTCTATTGGGATCGGCCCGCCAACGATCCCGACAATGACCCCAATGACCCAGCGCTGATGGCAACAATCAGCTTCGCGGTTCTGCCGCTTGGCTATGGCACGCCAACGCCTGGCCCAGCGGGGACCACTGCGCCGACGGTGGCGCCAACAGGTACGCCAAAGAAATAGCGCCGCCGGACGATTGCCTGGGTATAGCGAGCGTGTCGTATACTGGTAGCTCAGGTAGATGTTGCACAGGGAACACGAGGCAGGAGATGTCTGGCTACGATCCGCGCTTCCCGCCATTTGGGCCGTCAGGCGCGAACGATGCAGACGACTGGGATGATTGGGATCCCGGTCGGGCGCGTCGTGGCTACACACAGCAGATGCCAGCCATCTCTAGTTTGCCTCTTCCGCCGGATCCAGCCAATATCGACCTCCCCGGCATCGTCACTCCGCGACGCCCGGCGAGCGGACTCGATGCGCTTGGCCCGGCTGGCCTGGCGCTGAGCGCGCGCGCCGAAAAAGAAGACTATTTGACCGTCAACTATGACATTCACGAGCCAGGGTTTGTCGAACTCTACGACGCGCTGTTTGTGCCGCAGTGGTCCACCCCGTTTGGACGACTCCTGCTCAGCATCTTTCTGACGATGCCGCGCGACACTGGCTGGCAGGTGCTCGATGTCGGTTGTGGCACCGGCTACCCGGCGCTGGAGCTTGCCCGCTTCCTCGGCCAGGACTGCGATCTCGCGGGCATAGACATCTGGGAAGAGGCGATTTTTCTGGCGCGCCGCAAGGCCAGCGAAGAATGGCTGCGCAACGTGACCTTTCTGGCCGAGGATATCTGCGAGACAGCCCTTCCCGAGGGCAGCTTCGACATGATCACCTGCAACCTGGCGCTCAGCAGCTTCGACGATCCACGGGCGGCGCTCGGCGCGATGTGGCGGCTTCTGCGCGCGGGTGGCCAGCTTATCGTGACGACGCCATTGCAGTCGGCGCTACGCGAATTCCTTGACACCTACCACCTGACACTGCGCGACCTCAAGCTGCAGGACTACATGCAGACCCTCGGCGCGCAGGTCGCCGCCCGGCCGACGATCAACGCCGTTCAGCGGCTGATAGAAGGGGCAGGGTTTGTCGTCCGCCGCACCGTGACGGACAACTTCGCGCTACGGTTCCCAGACCCGCATGCGTTCCTGAAATCGCCGCTGGTGCAGACGCTTTATCTCGGAGCCTGGCGCGACATCATCCCCGACATGACCATCCGTCGGCTCGTCTTCAATGAGGTGGAACGGCGGCTGCGCGTGCGGACGCAGGCGAATGGCGGCGAACTGGTCATGCATGTGCCGATGCTTTGCATCTCGGCGGAGCGCCCGTGATACCATATCTTGAGGACAACACGGTGGCGCACCCCGGAAATATTTGGGTGAGTGGAGGAAGCAGGCATGGCTGAGGCCAAAACACAGCATCTGCGGTGGGCATACCGATGGGGCACGCTGCTTCTCCTGGCTGTTGTATTAGCCGCTGGACTGGTGGCGCTGCCAAAGGGTCAGGCCAGCGGTCGGACCGCCCGCGCTGCCCGGATACAGCACGCCGCCGCACCGCTGCATACTCTCTCGGCGCCGCTTAGCGCCGGACATGGCACGGTTCCAACTTTCACCCCGTACGCCCAGCTTGTGCCGACCGACGCTCCTAAGATATACGCCTCCTCGGCCTACCTGATGGATCCCGTGACCGGTGAGGTCTTCTACTCCAACAATGCGCTCGACGAAGTTCCTATGGCCAGCACCACCAAGATCATGACGGCCATCGTCGCCATGACGTTTGGCAAGCCCGACCAGAAGATCACCATCGGTCAGGATGCTGTCAAAAAGCAGAACGGCGAGAACAGCGTGGCGGGCCTGGCGCCAGGCGATGTTCTGACGCTGAAAGACCTGCTCTACGCGCTGCTGCTCCCATCAGGGGACGATGCGGCCGTAGCAATCGCCGATGGTGTCGCGGGGTCAGAGGACAGTTTTGTGCGCATGATGAACATGGAGGCGGCGCTGTTAGGCCTTGATCACACACACTATGTCAACGTCCACGGTCTCGACGCCACAGGCCACTACACGACCGTCGGCGACCTAGCGCGCATTGGGCGTATTGCGATACAAAACTTCCCGCTATTCGCTCAGATTGTCAAAACACCGACCTACGTGGTGAGCACCCCATTGCACGGCCAATATACCTGGCAGACGACCAACGAGTTGCTGACGCCACTGCATGATTACCAGGGCACGATAGGCATCAAGACTGGGCATACCGGCAAAGCTGGCTACTGTCTGGTCTTCGCGGCAACCCGGAATGGCTCAACCCTCATCGGTGTGCTGCTCGGCGAGCAAGACCAGAGCGGTGAGCAGCGTTTCTATGACGCCACTGCCCTACTCAACTGGGGATTCGCCCGCGAGAAGACTATCACGAACGTAATGAATGCGATTGCTGGCAAGCCCTAAGCGACGTTACGTTGCTGGCTCGCCGCCGAAGAGACGTTGACGGGCCAGCAGCGTTTGCTTAAGCAGCATCAGATTCGTCAGCTGGCCCACGCCACCCGGCACCAGGCTCAGCGCGCCCGCGACCGCCATAACACCCTCGGCGTCCACATCACCGATAAGCGAGCCATCCGGCTGGACATTGATACCCACATCGATCACCGTCGCGCCTGGCTGCACCATCATCGCCGTCAGCAGCCGAGGTTTCCCCGCCGCCACAATAACCACCGACGCCTGGCGTGTCTGCTCGGCGAGATCGCGTGTAAAGATATGGCAGACCGTCACCGTGGCATCGCGGTGCAGCAGCAGAAACGCCAGGGGCTTGCCCACCACATTGCTCGCGCCCACGACAACCACCCGCTCGCCATTCAGGCGTATCTCGGAACGGTCGAGGATTTCGAGCACTGCGGCACAGGTTGAAGGAACAAAGGTGGGCAAGCGCAGAAAGAGATCGCCAGCGCTCCGTGTGCTGATACCATCAACGTCTTTGCGTGGATCGATCGTCTCAGCGACAAGGCGTTGCGAGAGATGCTTCGGCAGAGGTAATTGCATCAAGATGCCATGAATACTGGTGTCGGCATTCAACACCTCGATGCACGCGCGCAGGCCCGCTTCGTCAATCTCGTCCGGGAGCGACACCGTCGTCGCGCGCACGCCAACACGCTCGGATGCGCGCAACAATGCCCGCGTATACACCTGCGATGACGGATCCTGGCCAACGCGCACAATCGCCAGCCCCGCGGGCATCCCAAATCGCGCCTCGTCGCGGGCTGCCATCGCCATCAAATCGTCGCGCACGGCTCGGGCGATGCGCCTGCCATCCAGGATGCGCGCCGTCATGGCTCAAGCCCCATCCGCTGACGAACCGTACCCATCGTCTGTTGAGCGAGACCCAGCGCGCGCGCCTCATAGCCTGCGACCTGCTGGCGGGCATCGTCTGCGGCAGCCTGGTCATGCAGTAACACGACGTTTGCTAGCACATTGAGCGCTGCCGAGCGAACCGCCGCCTCGCCAAGGATTGCGGCGCAGCCCGCGTCGCTCACGACCGTGCCATTGCCAATGCGCGCAATCTCCTCCGTCAGCGCCAGCACGTCACAGGACGTGGACATCACCGCCAGCGGCGGCTGCATCGCCGCGCCCAACGCTCGCTGAACCGCCTCTTCTCGCGAGCTACGCTCCTCGTCACTTGTCTTCGGCAATTTGTAGGCGGCTGAGACAGTCTGAAATGCGCGCTCATCGTCTTCCATAAGCTGCACGAGGCGAGTACGCGCCATGTGCAGTTGCGTGATGACCTCGCGGACACGCTCATCTACCGCTACATATTTCGGGCGCCCAGTCGTCAGCTGCGTCACCATCTCCGCCAGCGCCGCTGCCAGCGCGCCAGCCAGAGCACTCGCGGCGCCCCCGCCCGGCGCGGGCGCGCTCGATCCAAGCGACTCTAGAAACGCCGACAGTGTTGTATCGTCTGCCATGAATCATCCAATCTACTGAAAGATGCTCGCGCGATATTGTACCATTCTGAGCAGATAGAGCGAGCGGATTTCGAGCGGAGAGACGGACGAGCAGCAAAAGGAGCGGACGCCGGTGAGCGACAGACGACCGTACGTGGATGGCGAGATCGCGACGAAAGTTGCACGCGTCTACGAAAAACTGGTTGCTACCTATGGCATCCCACCATGGGAACCAATTGGCGATCCACTCGGCGAACTTGTCGCCACCATCCTCTCACAGCACACGTCCGATAGCAACTCCGAACGCGCCTATCACCAGCTACGCGCCGCATTCCCGACCTGGGAACAGGTGCGTGACGCTCCTACAGACGATGTGGTCAAGGCGATACGCTCCGGCGGGCTGGCACAGCAGAAAGCAGAACGCATTCAGCAGATTCTCCGCATCTTGACGGAGCGGCTGGGTGACGCGCCACTGACTCTCGACAGCCTAGATGCAATGCCGCTGGACGACGCGTTGGCATGGCTACGCGAGCTTCCTGGGGTGGGTCCAAAAACTGCGGCATGCGTTCTGCTATTTGCTCTGGGTAAGCCAGCTTTTCCGGTGGACACACATGTCTGGCGGGTGACGAAACGACTGGGACTCATTGGGTCACGGGTATCCGCGGAGAGCGCTCATGAGACGTTGCAAGCGATGATACCGCCGGGGTGGCGTCATACCATGCACATCAATCTCATTCGGCATGGGAGACAAATATGCTATGCGCGCAATCCGGCGTGTTTCCGCTGCCCAATCTCGTCTGAATGCCAGTATTTTTGGGACGTCGTGGCTGCTGGTGAGGCAGGCTGAAGGGCGTGCTAAAGCGAGCGCTATGTGTTACACTTGTTGGCATATGTCGTTTCCAATTATGAGACAGAGATAAGAACAAGCGAGCGGAAATCGGCAAGGGCTCCGGACATGGAGCGGAAAACTCGCGGTTCTCGTCCGGCACGCTTAGGGCATATCGTACACGGGAGGTGTACAGCTCCGGCGGGTATACCGGAGTACGAGGAGGCACGGCGTTCATATCATGACGATCTGGCAAGACATCGACCAGCGCCCAGGGACGAAGCTACGGCGCAGGCAACGCAAAGCACAAATCCTGGCCAGGAGGGCCGCACATAAGGGTCGCGTTCAGTTTCTTCTCACCTGGCGTGTCTGGTCCGCGCTGCTCATCGCGCTTATGGCGACGATAAGCCTGCTGGCCAATCCTGCGTATCGGCATTGGGTATTGACCGCGCTCTCCAATATTGCCATTATTGGTGGTATTCTGGCTGCTCCAGTCATCTCCCTGGTGGCGTGGATCGGGGTAACGCTCCCTTCTCATGCGCCACTCCATCAGGCCGCGCCTACGCTCTTCATCGGCGCGCTACTCTGGATGGCGATGGGCATAGTCTCGGCCCACGCCCGCCGCGAATACCATGCTGGTAATTAGTCCCACACGCCATAGATGGGTATACTGACGCATGCGGCATATGCCAGTGTCATTGCATGTCTGGGAAATCAGCTGTGTTGCCATACTCAGTAGACGGCGTGGGTACATGCCCGCCGGCAAGTTGTAATAGTTCGCGCACTTCGGCGTCTGACGTGGGCGAGAAGTCGTCGTACCAGAGGCCAACACCGTAGAACGGCTCAGGCGTCGCTATACAGACCATCTCATCCGCGATGGCGCGAAGCTCCTGGCAGGTCACCACTGGGGCCACCGGGACGGCTGCAATCAGGCGGAGCGGTTGTTTCATGCGTAAGGCGATGAGGCCCGCGCGCATCGTGGCGCCCGTCGCCAGCCCATCATCCACCAGAATAACTACACGGCTCTCGATGGTCGGCGCTGGACGGTCGTCGCGGTATTCGCGTTCGCGACGCTCCAACTCCCGCGCTTCTGCCGTCGCCACCGCGTCAATCGTCGCTGGCGAGATGGCTGCTCCCTCGACGACATCGCGGTTGATGACGCGGATGCCTCCGCTGGCAATGGCGCCCATCGCCAGTTCTTCATTGCCGGGCGCGCCTAACTTGCGCACGAGGAAGACATCGAGCGGCACGTGCAACGCGACGGCGACCTCATACCCCACCGGCACGCCTCCCCGTGGAAGGGCCAGCACGATGACGTCTGGTCGGCCTGCATATTGGGTGAGGCTGGCTGCCAAAGCCTGACCGGCGTCTCTGCGATCTCGGAAGCGCATGACATTGCCTCCCTTGCGGATCATGTACTCCATGCTGCACGGGTCGCAAAAGCTGTACCACTCAATGCAGGTTTGTCCATGAACGTAAAGCATCGCGCCGCCCGGTATTAGCGTTTGGCGAGCTGGCTGATCTCGATGCTGCGACGAATCGAGCGCGCTCCATTGCCGAGCGTCCAGGAACTGAAGTCACCAACGGTGAGACGATTCTGCGCGACAATTGCGGCGCCAACTTCTGGCAGGTGTTGCGGCGTTCCCAGTGTCGCCTGTGGAGCGATACATTGAATGGCCATGCGCAATGGGTCGAGCACCCAGGGTGTGGACTTGAAGACGCTCCCGACGATGCCAATCGGGAAGGCGGTCTCGTTCATGGCAAGCTGCGTAACTATCGTCTCGATATCATTGGCAATCTCACTCGCGGCCTGCCGCAGAATATCCTGCGCTACATGATCGCCTTCGTCGGCCGCCTCGGCAACACAACGCGCAAAGTCGGCGATCCGCAACTTGCCCAGGCCACCGCTGTCGGCCATACGGCGCATTGCCAGGGCGCCATCCACACCATAGAACGTGGCGAGCTTGTCAAGCAGGCGCGTCGGTTGGCGTCGGCCATCCAGCATCTTCATCGCCTCATGGATAGCGGTGAGGCCAATGCGATATCCACTGCCCGCGTCGCCGAGGAGATAGTCCCATCCATCGACACGCCAAAATGCGCCATCGGCATTCATGCCAAGTGCGGTTGCGCCTGTTCCCGCGATGGCGACAATCCCTGGCCCACCGTCAGTAGCGCTGGCCCAGGCTCCCACCACATCATTTTCAAGAATCACCGCGCCGCTATATCCCAGGAGTGTGATGGCGTGCTGCGGTACAGGCAGGTCTAGCTCGGTATCGAATCCCGCGAGGCACATGCAAATCGCGTCGATGCGCTCAAGCGGGATATGCGCCACGCAAAGCGCATGCGTCACTGCGTCAACGATATTTCGGCTGCTAGACTCTCTGTCAGCGGAGCGATAATTAGATGGGCCGGAGGTTCCTGCTCCCAGTACATGCAGGTCATCTCCTACCACCGCCGCTGTGGTTTTGGTGCCACCACCATCCACCCCAATGACGAATCGCATGAGATTCCTCCTCACCCCCTCATTAGAAACCATTCTTGCGTACGACGCTGAAAGCAGCTTGAACATCGCCAGACGAGCGCATCAGGCTGGCCCTGGATTAGAGCGGCACACTCAGCGTATTGCTACCCAATGTGATGGATCGGCGCAGCTATCTGGCTGGCGAGCCAGGCGCACGAGCCAGCAGATCACGATACCAGTGGCCGCTGTCTTTGACAATGCGCCGTTGCGTGAGGTAGTCGATGTAGACCACGCCGAATCGCTTGGAATATCCCTCGCCCCACTCGAAGTTGTCCATGAACGACCAGGCGAAATAGCCCTGCACAGGCGCGCCATGGTCGATGGCGTGAGCGACAGCTTCGATGTGGGCAACCAAGTACTCTCGGCGCTCAGGATCGCTGACGCGGTCGCCGCCGTCCCACTCGTCGTTATAGGCCGCCCCATTCTCGGTAATGTAGAGCGCAGCTGGCGCATATTCGCGATGAAGACGCAGCAGGAGATCGCTCAGCCCTTGCGGGAAAACCTCCCAACCCATCGCGGTATGGGCGCTTCCCGGAACTGGATGGATCGCCCGGGTCGATCCTGGGTTGTCCGGGTCGCCGCCAATGAGCTGGCGGGAATAGTAATTAACGCCCAGGAAATCAAGGGGAGCGGAAATCAGCGCCATGTCCCCCTCCTGTATGGGAGGCGGCGCGACATGCTGCTCCCCGAAGAAGGTATCCGGATATTTGCCGTGGTAGATTGGATCAGCGAACCAGCGATTTTTAAAGTTATCCATCGCCGCGACGGCCTGCTGCGTTTCAGGCAGATCATCGGCGGCATAGATAGGACAGAAATCGAGCGTGATGCCAACCTCCGCATCAGGCACGATCGCTCGAATGCGCGGGACAGCAAGCCCATGCCCGAGCAATACGTGGTGGGCCGCAATGATCGCCGCCTGCGGATCGTGCATCCCTGGCGCGTGTTTGCCCTCCGCATGACCGAGGTAGGAGACGCAGAACGGCTCGTTGATGGTGATCCAATGCTTCACCCGGTCCCCCAGGTGTCCGACGACGGCTTCGGCGTACTCGGCAAAGGCAAAGGCGGTATTCCGACTCAGCCAGCCACCTTGCTCTTGCAGTACCTGGGGGAGGTCCCAATGATAGAGTGTCGCCATAGGCGCAATGCCGTGTTCGAGTAATGTATCGACGAGTCGGCTGTAAAATGCCAGGCCGGAGGGATTGACGGCTCCAACGCCAGTTGGAATGATGCGCGGCCAGGCAATGGAGAAGCGATACGAGCGAATGCCAAGGTGGGCCATGAGCGCGACATCTTCGCGCATGTGGTGATAGTGGTCCGCGGCAACATCGCCGTTCTGCCCCTGATAGACCGCGCCGGGTTTTGCAGCAAAAACATCCCAGATAGATGGGCTGCGTCCGTCCTCATCAGCGGCGCCCTCGATCTGATAGGAAGAAGTCGCCACACCCCATTGAAAATTGGGGGGAAAGGTGGCTACGAGCGATGGATCGATATCGCCACGCACTTGGGCCGTGTCGCTCAATGTCATAAACATGTCTCCTACATACTCTTCTTAACTCTGTGAGGATGTTTGTGGCCTACTGCCAGCTTCACCATACAGGAAGCAGTGGGTGAAATGCCCGTCGCCTAACTCGGTGCGCGCGGGGAAGCGCTCGCGGCATACTGGCATAGCGTGCGGGCAGCGCGGGTGGAAGCGGCAACCTGTTGGTGGATCGATCAGACTTGGCGGTTCGCCCCGGGCTGGCAATTCGACGATTCCCTTTTTGCCCTGGGTGAACATACGAGAGGGATCAGGCGCTGCGGAAAGGAGAAGCTGAGTGTATGGATGTTTTGGTGTCTTAATGATGGTTTCTGTCGGACCTCCCTCGACCAGTTGGCCAGCGTACATCACGAGAATTTCGTCGGCGAAGTAGCGCGCGCTGGCAATGTCATGAGTGATGAACAGGAGAGCCAGCCCCAACTCATCTTTGAAGCCCGCTAGCAGATTCAGCATATCGAGCCGGATCGAGACATCCAGCATCGACACTGGTTCATCGGCAAGCAGAACGCTCGGGCGAACCGCCAGCGCGCGGGCTATTGCGATTCGCTGGCGTTGACCCCCGCTCAATTCATGCGGAAATTTCTCGATGAACTGCTCGGCGGGGGTCAGGTTGACGCGCCGCAAGAGATCGAGAATCTGCTGCCGCTCCTGCTCCCTGGTGTGAATGTGTCCGAAAACGCGGAGCGGGCGAGCAAGGTGGTAGTACACGCTATGCACGGGATTGAGCGATCCAAACGGGTCCTGAAACACCAGTTGGATCTCGCGATGATGCGATTTTGGCACCGATCGACTCAGGTCAATTACCTTGCCCCGGAACTTCGCGGTTCCTCCAGTTGCCGGATACATTCCCGCCAGGACACGGGCAACCGTGGTCTTGCCACTGCCACTCTCGCCAACGAGCGCAACCGCCTTGCCGGGATACAGTGCGATATCCATTGGCTCGACCGCTTTGACTGTGCCTGAGCGTCCCAAGACCGCACGGCTCGACACGGCAAATGTCTTACGCAGCGCAGTCGCCTCAAGGATAGGTTGGGTGCTGTTATCAGTTCCTTGCGAGCTTTGCGGTGCGATCATTGTGCGCCTCCTGTAGAGGATGCCAGTTGGCCGCGCTTTGTTTCAGCCGCCAGCGAAGGATCCACCGACGTTGGGGGACGATTGGGGTTATGGGCCGGATCGTAGAGATGGCAGGCCACCACATGCGCGGGTCCAGCATCGCCGGGCGCACGTAACGCGGGCGTAACCGTGCGGCATGCGTCGAACGCGAAGGCGCAGCGCGGCGCGAAAGAACAACCAACTGGCAAAGCACGTAGATCAGGCGGATGGCCAGGAATGCCGAGCATGTGCTTCTTCTCGCCCTGAAGCTCAGGGAAGGAATGGATCAGGCCGTACGAGTACGGATGATAGGGATGGACGATAAGCCCCTCCTGATCCGCTAGCTCCACCAGGCGCCCAGCATACATGATTGCCACGTGGTTGCTGATTTCCAGGAGAAGCGAGAGGTCATGCGTGATGAAGATCACCGAGAAGCCGAACTTCTCCTGCAATGCCTTGATTTCATTGAGGATTTCGCGCTGTACAACGACGTCGAGCGCGGTGGTGGGTTCATCCATGATAATCAAGTCGGGATTGAGCGCGAGCGCAATGGCGATAATCGCGCGCTGGCGCATCCCGCCACTCAGTTGATGGGGGTAGCTCTTGAGGCGGTCCGCCGAAATGCCGACCATACGGATCAGTTCGACAGCGCGTTCGCGACGCTGGCGGGCATCCAGCGAGGGATCGTGTGCCTTGATGACGTCGGTCACCTGCGTCTCGATCGTCAACACCGGGTTCAACGCGTTCATGGCGCTCTGAAAGACGATTGAGAGCTTTCTCCATCTGAATTGACGCAATTCCTCCGGCAATAACTCCAGGATGTCAACGCTGTCGCCAAACATCTCCTCTTCCTGTGGAGTTTGCCGGTCAGCCTGGAAGTTGAAGACGATCTCACCTTTCGTAATCTTCGCCGGAAACTTAAGCAGACGCGCAAGCGCGAAGGCCAACGTTGATTTACCGCTACCGCTCTCGCCCGCCAGCCCGAATATCTCGCCGCGCTTGATGACGAACGAGACGTTGTCGACCGCATGGACGGTTCCCGTATCAGAGGCGTAATCAACGCTCAGGTTGCGGACCTCGAGAATGTTCTCACTCGCCATGCTGTTGTACCATCCTTCGCGCGTATTTCTTCGGGAAGAGCAGAGGCAAGCGTGCAACCAGCCCCGAGAGACCTGCCGGCTTTTCTGTCGGGATGGATCGCAGGCGAGGGTTGACGATGGAATCAATGCCATAGTTGATAAGCGCCAGAGAGGTACAGAGCAACGCAATGCAGATACCTGGTGGCACATACCACGACCAGTGCCCACCTAGCAACGCATCGTTATTCTGCGCCCAGTACAGCATTGTTCCCCAACTCACTTGATTGAGATTGCTCAGGCCCAGAAACTCCAGTGTCGCCTCGGTGAGAATCGCGGAGATGGTCGCGAAGATAAAGTTCGTAGCGATAATGGCGCCCATATTCGGCACAATCTCGAAGAAGATCAGGCGAAATGTGCTCTCGCCGCCAACGCGCGCCGCCTGCACATAGTCGCGCTGCCGCAAGGTCAGCGTAATTGAGCGCAAGACTCTCGCGCCCCAGGCCCACCCAGTAACCGTGATCACGATGATCACCGTACCTGGGCCGCGGCCACTGGGGACGAGCGCGGCCAATACGATAATCAGCGGGAGCTGCGGAATCACCAGGAACACATTTGAGATCATCGAGAGGAACTCATCGATCCACCCGCCGAAGTAGCCACCTGCCACGCCGATGATGATCGCGACGAGTGTCGTCAAGAGACCGCAGGTGAAGCCGATCAACACAGATAGGCGTGTGCCGTCGACAAGCTGGCGGAAGATGTCTTGACCGATGGTTGTCGTGCCAAGCCAGTGCTCTGGTGACGGCGGGAGATTACCAAATGGCGTGGACGTATTCGGATCACCGGGCAGAAGCAGCGGTCCGATGAGGGCGACCACGATGAAGAACGCCAGAATCCCAAATCCCAAACGCATCGCCCCAGACCGAGGCAGCGAGAATCGCATGAGCTTGGCTTTCTTTTTGGGACGCGTATGTGGAGGGTTGGTGGGCTGAATTTCAACGGAGTCGAGCAGTGTCATCGCCGCTATCTCCTTTCATCCCGAACGCGAGGGTCCAGTAGAGCATAGGCGATATCAGCAAGGAAATTAGCTACCAGCACGGCGACCGCAATGAAGAGAAAGATTCCCTCGATCAAGGGATAGTCTGAATTGAAGACGGCCTGGATACTGAGGAAGCCCAGTCCAGGGTATGAGAAGACATATTCGATCAGGAATTGTCCACCAATAATGAATCCCAGCGCGTTCGCAAAGCTGGCGACCTGCGGCAGAATCGCATTGCGGGCGGCGTACGTGTACATGATGCGCCGCTGCGGAAGCCCCTTGGCCTCTGCCATCACGACATGGTCTTCGGCCAATGTATTGAGCATCGCGTTACGCATGCCCACCATCCAGCCGCCGATGGAGACAAGCACAAGAGTCAGCGAGGGCAGGACGGCATGCGAGATAACGTCCAAATAGTAATTGATGTTCTTGTCGCTTGGATCGGTGTCGATGCTTATTGCGCCAAAAACCGGAAACCATTGCAGCTTCAGACCAATGAAGTAGATTAGGAGCAATCCCACCCAAAACGCTGGAATCGACTGGATAAAGACCAGCAGTGGCGGAATGAAACGATCTACGAACGAGCCACGGCGCCAGGCGGCGGCGATTCCGAGCAGGGTACCCAGGCCTGCGCTGATAAGCAACGCCACACCAAGCAAATTGATTGTCCAGAAGATGCTGTCGCCCAGCATGCTGGCGACGGTGGCCGGGTAATAGTCAAACGAGATGCCAAGATTCCCGTGCAAGAGGTTGCCGAGATACGTGAAATACTGCTGCCAGAGCGGGTCATGACTGATGCCGAGCTGCGCCCTCAGCGCGTTGACCGCTGCTGGCGGAAGCCGCCCCTGGCTGCGCGCGATGATCGCGTCGATTGGGTCTCCCGGCATCATGCGCGGCAGGAGAAAATTCATGGTAACCGCGACCCAGAGCGCGACAAGGTAGAACCCAAGTCGGCGAAGGAAGTACACCATTGTGCTATTCCCCGTTCAAGGCTTCATGTTGAGGCCTGTGTAAGGAACTCCACCTTCGGCAGCAAGTGCAGCGTGGATGACCAGCCTGGATGAGTGGGCAGGTGGACATGTGGGAATGATACGGAGTATTGCGCGGGGGGGAGCGGCAGATAACCAGATTGGCTATCTGCCTCCCCAGGCTCCAGAGCCGCCACCACTTCACTAGTGAGATGGCGCCAGATGGAGCACTACACGGGCATCCTCAGGATGCTGGTACGGGCTACCCGCATCGAAGTAGTTGTCCACTGTTGGCCAGCCAGTAAAGTTTGTCGTGCGATACTCGTACGCGGCGAAGTTCTCGTAGAGAACGATGACCGGCAACTGCGTGACCATCGCCTGTTCGACAGGCGTCAGCGCGGCAATCTTATCGGCATCGCTCGTAGCCGTCGTGAACTGCTGGAGACCAGTATCGACGCCAGAATCACTGAAACGCTCCCAGTTGGTGGGGTTCGCTTGCTGACCCGCGGGAGCGGAGTTGACGCTATCCAGCAGCGCGTAGAGCGGGTAATATGGGCTTGGCCCCTGATTGGTCCAACTGATCGTCGCGTCAAACTTGCCCGTTTGCAGCCCACTGTAATAATCGGCGAACTGTGTCTGATTCGCTGTGACCGTGAGCCCGACCTGGTTGAGGTTCTGGACAATAATGGCCACGATCTGGTCCCAGTCCGTCCATCCAGAGACGACGTTCACGCTGAAGGTGATGGGCTTGCCATCTTTGCCCAGATACTTCCCGGAGGAATTCTTCTGGTAGCCAGCGTCATCCAGAAGCTTCTGGGCGGCGGAAACATTGCCGGAGGGCGCCGCGTCCGTGCCGAACTTCAGGTTCGCGAACTGTGGGGCGATAAACTTCTGGTTGGCGGGTACCAGCACGCCAGTTGGGCTGGCTGGCGACCCCAGGCCCCACGAACCCTGATTGACGATGCTGTCGCGGTCAATCGCGGCGCTCATCGCCTTACGGAAGGCGAGGTCGTTGAAGGGCGCCTTCTGCAGGTTGAGGTACAGTTCTACGACATTCGTCGGCGCATAGAAGTAATGGTTGTTGGAATTGGCTGACTGCCACTGCTTGATGTTCGGATAGGCGACGCCCGCCCAATCGATCTGGCTGTTGTTGAGAACTACCTCGGCGCTGGTGTTCGAATCGAAGGCCGGGTATTTCAGCGTCTTGACCTTGGGCAGACCTTTCTGCCAGTACTTGGGATTCGCCGTCAGCGTAATCAACGACGGCGCGAACTTCGACAGCACATACGGGCCGGTGCCAACGGGCTGCGAATTCAGGTCTTTGCCCGGATCCGACAGCTTGCTGAAGGTATGCTGCGCCACGATCGGTGTCTGGGCCGCAAAGAACCACTCGTAGACGGAGGCGTTCTGGTTGAACGTCATGACAACAGTGCTGTCGTCAGGCGCGGTCACCGAGTTAAAGAGCGACTTGCCGGTGGTGGCATTCTTCGTCCAGAAGCCAGCGGTATCCAGAGCGGGATACTGCTTCATCAGGTTGAAGGTGTAGGCCACGTCAGATGCGGTGAACTTGACGCCATCGCTCCACTGCACATCGGTGCGCAGCTTGAAGGTGACTTGGGTGAAGTCATTATTCCACGTCGCCGATGTTGCTAGCCACGGCTGCGGCGCGGTCCCATCGAATCGATTCTGCGCCATGAGTGGCTCGTAGATCATGCCGAACGAGGAATCATTGGTCGCGCCGGTCAACAGAGGATTGAAGTTTGCGGTGAAGTTGCCCTTGGGCGACGGAACGATAGTGAGTGTGCCTGATGGGCCGCCTGCGCTGTTACTGCTCCCGCCGCAGGCTGAGAGCACCATAGTGAACAGCACGGCGCCGGCCAAGAGCACGGCCATGATGCGACGATGCGGAGAAACCATCGGTGAGAATCCTCCTAAATTGGACTCTTATCGATCAACTCTGATCTGGCACTCGCGTAACCGGTTACGCAATCAAGCAAAATAGGCGCGCGCAAACCTCCTTCTTGATAGAACGTCCCGGTTTATCCGGCAAGCTCGGACGACGGGCTCTTAGCGGTAGTACTGGAAGCTCGGACAATTAGGGTCGATGGAAGCTGGATGCGGATGGGATCTGGCGCTCGCAGCGGCAGTTCTGAAGTGAATGCTCGCAACGCCTGGAACGATGGCGGAATACGGTTCCTCGACGCCTCCAACAACGACAGCAGTAACGAGATGGCCTGTTGCCCCATCTCATAGAAGGGCTGGCGTACGGTCGTGAGTGGCGGACGCATGTGCGCGGATGGAGCGATATCGTCGAATCCAGCCAGCGCGAGATCGTCTGGTATGCGAAGCCCCAGGTCTTCGGCGGCCTCCATCACTCCATAGGCCATCTCATCATTGCCGGCGAAGATAGCGGTTGGCCGCGACGCCATTTCAAGCAGTCTGTGACCGCATACAAGACCAGTTGGCGGCTTGAAATCCCCCTCCAGCAGGAACTCTGGGCGCGGCTCAATACCCGCCTCCTGAAGCGCGTCGAGATATCCCAACTGACGATCCTGAGACACTTTGAAACCCTTGGGTCCCGAGATATAGGCGATATCCCGATGGCCAACTTCGATCAAGTGCTTGATGACTTGCCTGGCGCCCGCGCGGTGATCGGTGCCAACCCAGGGAAGGGATGAAACTGGGCTCTGATCATCTATGATCACGATGGGGAAACCTTGCTCGTGATACGCGATCAGGTGTTCATTCGCATTGCCGGGGAATATCGCCAACATGCCAGCCGTCATCTTGGAGGTCACTATTCGATCCAGGACCACGCGATGGTCCAGCCTCTGGCCCATGGTGTAGAGGACCAGATCGTACGTCGTCTGTTCCGCGAAGTCGCCAATCCCAAGCATCAATTGGGGCATCAAGGGCCACGTCAGTGAGGGGATGAGCACTCCGAGCAAGTGCGTGCGTCCGCCAGCCAGCACGGCGGCAGCAGCATTGGGAACGAAGTCTTGCTCTTCCATGATACGCAGGATCCGTTTGCGCGTCATCGCATCAACGTCCGGCTTTTGATTGATGACACGTGACACCGTCGCCTTCGATACGCCTGCGAGGCGAGCGATATCCTGGATGGTGACCTTCTCTGCCATCATGGACCTCACGGTTGGGAACGATGCTCCGGAAACCTAAACGGACACTGTAAGCGGTATCTGTAAACGGTATTAGTAGCGCTTACGTGACCGGTTACAAAGCAGTGTACCGATAGGGGGGCTGGTTGTCAAGGGGTTACTCAGGAATTGCTTTCACGCTCTTGTGATGGGCGCTTTTCGCCGCGACATGGCTTCAAGTCAGCAATCGCGCAGCCGCTCGCAGCGCTGGAGATCGAGACACAGTCCAGGCAGCGCGCAAATGACGGTAGATTGTGATAGAGATGAGACTCAGGCGCTGACTACCGCGGCTTACTGAAGATCGAACAGCGACCGCACTACGAGCGGCTCCCTGGTAAGAGTCGGAGCACTTAGGATGACCGGCTCATCGGGAAACAGATCGAACCCGTTGTCACTCCAGGATATCTTCGCTTCAGTTTCAAGCCAGACGCTCTTCGCGGGCGCTTTCGTGCGGATAGCAAGTCTTCCTTCAGGGAGATGCTCGACGGCAAGGTCGGGATCGGCAAGAGTTAGATACCTGAGTGGCTCCGGCCAGAGCGAGGTGGTCGTGCGCACGGCGCCATCGATGAGCAGGCGCGCCTGCAAGACGTGCGTGTCGTCGACGGTGAGACCAATGCTCCCGAGTGGTGTCGTCTGGTGTGGCGCAAGCGTGACCGCAAGTTCTTGTTCGCCCTCAATCTGCCCCGAAAGGGACCAGCGACGAACGTGTACCACTCCGTGAATCTCCTCGCTCGTGCTGTTCCCTGCCCAGAGTGTGCTGGCTGTCTCTGACTCTTGCGCCATCTCCAGCACAACTGGGGCAAGTGCGCGACACATAGCGTAATAGGCAAGCTTGGGGCGCACAGCATCGTCAATGATGGACCAGCTGATGGCTGGCCAGCAGTCGTTGAGTTGCCATATCAGCGCCCCGCCACATCCATAGTGTCCGGCTCCCTGAAATTTGCACCGCCACCCGCGAACCGCCGCAGCGAGCGCCTCGGCCTGCATCACCTGCGTTGCATAACGATATTGGTCAATGTCCGTCGGCACCCGCAGATTCTCACTCAAATAGACAGCGAGTCTCCGGACGCCTCCTTCTGCTTTGAAGTGATAGTCAAGCGTTCGGCTGCCAGGATAGCGCTCCGGCGGGTCCGCCATTATGGCAAGCGACGTCGCCGATGGCAACGCAACCATGCCAAACTCGCTGACAAAGCGTCCGCCGTTCTGGGAATAGTCCTGGTAGGGCAACATGGTCTGGTGCCAGATGCTCCAGACATGTTGGTCCCCTTCTAGCGGGTCGTTATTATTGTCAGAAGCGCCACCATATGGGCTGCCAGGCCAGTATGCCCTGCCGGGATCGAGCTTGGCGCATAGCTCCGGTAAGAGTTGCTCATAGATGACGCGCGCGGGGAAGGCATCGGTTACTGGCCCAGCAAGGGGTCGATCCTGCGAGCGGGCGATGTCATAGTCCTCGTTATTCCCACACCACAGGGCAAGGCACGGATGATGGCGCAGACGTCGAATGGCAGACTCAGCCTCGAAGCGCACGCTCTCCACGAAGGCTTCGTGCGCGGGATAGATGCCACAGGCGAAGAGAAAGTCCTGCCAGACCAGAAGGCCAAGCTCGTCACAGAGGTCATAAAAAACGTCATTTTCATAGATGCCACCACCCCAGACACGAATCATGAGCATATGCGCGTCGGCAGCCAGTTGCAGGTAGGCGCGATAACGGTCGAAGCTCACCCGTGGCAGCAGCATATCCGCCGGAATCCAGTTGGCCCCGCCGCAAAACACTGGCACATTGTTCACCTCGAAGCGAAAACTCTTCCCCAACTCACCTACAACTGCGTCCTGCACAAGCCGGATACGCCGAACGCCGAGCCGCTGTTCCTTCATCTCCATGATGGCATCGCCCTCGCGTAACGCGACGACGAGACGATAACGCGCCTGCGCGCCGTACCCATACGGCCACCACAATTCCGGCCGCTCAACGTCGAACAAATGCTCGAGCGTCTCTGCCAACGGCGAGAAGGTTCGCTCGGCAAGAAGCTCACCTGTCGGGTCGTAGAGGGCGACTTGTAGCTCGGCCTGTGGTGACTTCTCAGGATGTTCGACGGTGACTCGCGCGCAGAACCGCGCATGCTGAAAGTCTTCGCCGATCTCTATCGGGCAGTGCATATCGGCAATGCGCGTCGCGGCGTTTTCCAGCCAGATGGGCTGCCATGGGCCGACCGTAAGGAGACATGGACCCCAGTCCCACCCATAGTGATATTGGGCCTTGCGAACATAGACACGGCTGGAATCGCCGTTCCAGACGGGCATCTTCCTCATTTCGGCCTCGCGCGCTTGCCCGATGCGTAGCGGCGACTCAAACACGATAAGTAGCTCGTTCTCGCCTGGCAGCAATTTCGCCTGAACGGGAATGCGATGGGCAACAAACATATTGTCGCTAAGGAGAATCTGCTGGCCGTTGAGCCAAACAGCCGCGAAGGTATCTAGCCCACCACAGCACAACGTCGTCTCGCCGTGCGCCGCATCGTCTGGCGACCACGAGAACCGGCAGCGGTACAACCAATCAGACTCACCGACCCATTGCACTTTCGCCTCATTCAGGGACTGGAAGGGATCAGGGATGAGGCCCAATGCCAGCAAGTCGCCCTGCACGACGCCAGGAACTGACGCAGGGAGCCAACCTTCCTCCGCCGCAGAATCCGCTTCCAGCGTTTTCGCTAGATCGCGCTGTTTGAAAGACCAGCCATCTGTAAGCTCGCGCCGCTGCATCGTGTCCTCTTTTCGGCAGGTAATTTCTACGTTTTCTGATCACTAACGGGTGATGACGGTAGGCTCAAGGCCAGCCCAAGCGCGTGAGATATAGTGCGCCGAAGAGCGCTTCTCGTCAACCTTGTTCAAAACGCCATTTTCGACTTGACCGATTTGAGCAAACGTGGGTCTGCCCTATCTTGTGGGCGTGAACATACGGCCCCAAGTTGGCCGACCAGCGCCAAATCAAGGCAATTTATAGGCTGGCGGCGGATCGCACCTTGACACTGCTCGCTTTCAGCGTCAGAATGCCATCATACTGTGTTGATGGGCATCGAACACGCTCAGCGGAATTGAGGACAGCAGCATGGACGACAAGCTCTTTCGTTCGCTCGTATGGCGCTGTATTGGACCGCATCGCGGTGGCCGGGTGGTCGCCGTCGCCGGACACCCCACCGAGCCTGGCACATTCTATTTCGGCGGTTGCGCTGGTGGCGTATGGAAGACCACCAGTGGCGGCGCGCTTTGGGAGATCGTCTCCGACGGCTACTTCACGACGTCCGCGGTGGGCGCGATTGCCGTAGCGCCATCATCGCCTGGCGTCATCTACGTCGGCACGGGCGAGGCGACGATCCGCGGCAACGTCTCCCACGGTGACGGTGTCTACAAGTCCAACGATGGCGGCTCGACGTGGCGTAACGTTGGCCTGGCGGATACGCGCCACATCGGAGCTATCATCGTCCACCCGACGAATCCAGAGATTGCGTATGTAGCGGCGTTGGGCCATGCCTGGGGGCCGAATGCGGAACGTGGTGTCTTTCGAACGCGTGATGGCGGAGCCTCCTGGCAGAAGGTGCTCTATAAGAGCGAGAACGCAGGCGCGATTGACCTCGCGATGGACCCGAACCAGCCGGACATTCTCTACGCGACCATCTGGCAAACACGGCGCTACCCTCACGCGCTGGTCAGCGGTGGCGAAGAGTCTGGCCTTTGGCGCTCGACCGATGGCGGCGATACCTGGGAGGACATTTCGCGTGCGAAGGGACTACCATCGAGCGGCATCTACGGTAAGTTAGGCGTGGCGGCCTCGTCCGCGCAACCTGGCCGTGTCTGGGCCATTATGGAAGCGGCGGACAAGGATGGCAAGGACGCTGGCGGACTCTACCGTTCTGAGGACTGGGGCGCAACGTGGGAGCGAGTGAACGACAAGATGGACCTGCGCAAACGCCCCTGGTACTACATGCATATCTTCGCTGACCCACGCGACGCCGATACAGTCTGGATCCTCAACCTGCGCTGTTGGAAATCGACCGATGGCGGCAAGAGCTTCATCGGGATTCCTACACCGCATGGTGACAACCACGGCCTCTGGATCGACCCGCGCGACCCGAATCGCATGATCGAGGGCAATGACGGCGGAGCCTGCGTCACCTTCGATGGCGGTCACACGTGGTCATCCATCCTCAATCAGCCGACCGCGCAGTTCTACCATGTTGTCGCCGATGACGAGGTACCCTACAACGTCTACGGCTCACAGCAGGACAACTGGGCGATGCGCCTGCCAAGCATGGATTTCGAGGGCGCCATCACCTGGAAGGACTACGTCGAGCCAGGTGGCGGCGAGAGCGGCTATATCGCCATCGGCAGCAAACCACCGCACACGGTTTTCGGTGGCGGCATCGGGACGGGGCCGGGACATGGCCGCCTCATTGCCTGGAATCCCGATACAGGGCAGAAGCGCAATGTCACCGTCTGGCCAGAGGTACATAGCGCCAGCGTGGGCGGTGTCGGCGCGAGCACCCTGAAGTATCGCTTCCAATGGACCTTCCCGGTGGAGGTCTCGCAGCACGACCCCGACGTGCTGTATATCTGCTCAAATCACGTCCATCGCTCGACCGACGAGGGTACTACCTGGGAAGTCATCAGCCCCGACCTCACACGCAACGACCCGGACCGGCAGGGGCCATCTGGTGGGCCAATCACGTACGACAACAGCGGCGCGGAAATCTACTGCACGATCTTCGCTTTCCGCGAGTCACCCCACGAGCCTGGCGTCTTCTGGGTCGGCTCGGACGACGGACTCGTCCACATCTCGCGCGACGGCGGCGCCTCCTGGCAGAATATCACGCCGCCCGAGTTGCCTGAGTGGGCGCTCGTCTCCGTCATTGAGCCGTCACCACACGATTCCGCGACGGCATACCTCGCCGCGACACGCTACAAGCTCGATGACACCACGCCCTATCTCTTCAAGACCACCGACTACGGCGCGACCTGGGCGAGGATTGCTGGGAATTTGCCCAATGGAGCCCTGACGCGCGTCATTCGCGAAGATCCCACTCGGCGCGGTCTGCTCTACTGCGGCACCGAGACCGGGCTGTATATCTCGTTTGACGACGGCGTGAACTGGCAGTCGTTCCAGAGCAACCTACCGGTGACCCCGATCCACGACTTGATCGTGAAGGGGACTGATCTTGTCGTCGCCACTCATGGCCGCTCGTTCTGGATTCTCGACGACATTACGTTACTGCATCAGATGGCCGATGGAAACGCGCCAGTTGTGCTCTACAAGCCACGTGACACACCGCGCTACCGCTTCTATGAGTACACCGAAGCGGAAGGCACGCCGGGCTACGTCGATTATCTTATGGCTGGCCCGGTAACAGTGGCATTCCGCCATGGCGAAGATACCTTCGGGATGAAGACACGTAAGCTGATCGATGCCGGCAAGAACCCGCCTGATGGGATCATCATCCACTACGCGCTTGCCGAGAAGCCGGAGGGCGACGTGACGCTGACGATTCTCGACGCCAAAGGCAATACCGTCCGCACCTTCACGAGCACGGCAGATGTCGGCGCGAAGCTGCCCGCTGAATCGGGCGCAAACCGTTTCATCTGGGACCTCCGCTATGAGCCACCTTCCGCGCTGGAGAACGATAAGGCCGAGCAGCAAGACCAAAAAGAGAAGGCGGAGGCTCGCATCGCCCTCGAGGCGCTGGCGGCGCGCGCACTGCCTGGCGAGTATGACGCGCGGCTGACCGTTGGCGACACCACCGTCTCCCAGCGCTTGACTGTGCTGCCCGACCCGCGCCTGACAGTGACGCTAGAGGAGCTTCAAGCTCAATTCGACCTCAAGCGCAAGATGAGTGACGAGGTAGACGAGGTACACCGCACCGTCAACCAAATTCGGCGACTCCGCAAGCAGGTGACGTCGTGGGAAGAGCGCGCGAAGGCTGGCACGGGCCACGAGAGCATCGTCGAGGCCGCCGGCTCGCTCAAGGACAAGTTCACCGCGCTCGAGGGCGAACTGATCCATCCCGATCCCGACAAACCTCAGCCCGGCCCGGCGCGGATAAAGGAGAAGCTGGCCACCTTGAGCGAGATGATCGACGAATCGGACGACGCCCCAACGCAGGGCGCGGTGGAAGTCTTCGCGGCGCTCAACGACCAGGCGGATATCGTCCGACGCCAGTTGCAGGAATTGCTCGATGGCGATGTGGCCACATTTAACAAACTCGTACAGACATCTGGCCTGCCAGCCGTCGGCGAGTGATACAACGAGGTGAGTGACGCTTACCTCGCTCTGGGCCGTTGTCAGGCGCTGGGAGGCATTGCTTTGGAACGCAGCGCCTGATGACGCGTTGTGCTAAGTCTGCGAATAAAACTCGGGTAAGGAGGGGATATGGCGCGTCTGCTCGTGCAAGGGAGCCTCAACGTGGATCACGTGGCGCAGATTCCCCATCTCCCGATTCCTGGCGAGACCGTCCTTGGCGAGGCGTTTCATATTTTCGCGGGAGGCAAGGGGCTCAACCAGGCCATCGCGGCTCGTCGTCTCGGCGCGGATGTCCGCTTGATTGGATGCATCGGTCAGGATCAACTCGGCGACCTCCTGCAGGTGACTCTTCTTGCCGACGGCGTAGAGACCGCGCTCGTCACACGACAGGCACAATTCGGGACGGGAGTCTGCTGCGTACTGGTGGGTAGCGCTGACGGGCAGAATATGATCGGCAGCATCCGCCAGGCCAATATGGCGCTGGACGCTGTCATGGTTGACACAGCTTTCGACCAGATTGCCGCCGAACCTGCCGAGGCGCGCCCAAATGTTTTTCTGGCGCAGTGCGAAACAGAAATTGGCGGCGTCGTGCGGGGCCTTCAGCGAGCGCGCGACCTGCGCATGACGACCATCCTGAATCTTGCGCCAGTTCCGCAGGAGGCATCCGACAACCGCCTTTTCCAGTTGTCGGACATCCTCATTGTCAATGAGATCGAGGCGGGCCTACTTACTGGAGTGACAGTCGATGGTTTCGCGCCTGCGGCAATGGCGGCGCAAGCGCTCTTGAAGCGTGGCCCGATGCAGGTAATTATTACCCTGGGAGCGTTGGGGGCAACACACAGCGCGCGAGATGACTCAGTGGCTGATCCAGCGACGGGGGTAACGCATCGTGAATGGCTCGCGTACACCGTCCGTGCGGTGGACGCAACCGCAGCGGGCGACGCGTTCTGTGGAGCGTTCGCCAGCAGACTTGCTGCGGAGGCGCCGACAGACGAAGCGATGGCGTTCGCGCTGGCCTCGGGCGCTCTGACCGCGACTCGGCCAGGCGCGGCTCCCTCTCTCCCCACACGTCTCGAAGTCGAAGCCATGCTGAAGGAGCAGCCTCGATAAACAAAACAGACTCGATGCGGATGCATCAAGTCTGCGCTAACAGGCATATTATGGCGGACCCGACGGGGGTAGAATACGCGAGTACAATACAGGCTTACCAAGTGACTGCGGACATGACAATTCTCATTCGGTACTCCCTAGCCACTTTCCTGTCATGGCGTCCTTAAACCAAGGGTCCATATACCCTTCACCTATTTGCCATCGCCAGAAGAGGACAAGTCGGCTATCTCCGCAGCAGAAGTGCTACATTCTCACACGAGTTCGTAGGGAAAGCCTGCGCGCGCTGGCCAAAGAATTATGCATTGTCAGAAACTCAGTGGCGAACGCAAAACGCGAACGAGTTGCCTGCTCGAAGGCCCGCTTGACATTCGTGAGGGGACCAGATGAAGTACAAGGAATCTTCTCGATGTCAAGCTGCAGTCGATAGTGCTCCGCAATATCCAGGCAGTGCATCAGCAGCCGCAAGATGCACTCCAGATGAACGTCAGAATGCGACACCCCTACAGATTGGACCACAGCAGTGCGCGCTCCAACCTGGCCGGCGAAGAGGCAATTGCGCTCAAAGCAGTCGACCGCCTGCTCTTGCTCGTCCAGATGGACGCTGCCGACGAGCTCACTGATGCTCTTCTCGACGTGGATGGCGCGAAATCCAGTCGGACTGGCTCATTTTTAGCGCCGATGCCGCATGTCCCTGACAGCGGTGACACGAACAAGCTGCAAGGCCCAAACGAAGCAGTAAAAGTTGACACTATCCAGGTTACCGACGACGATGTGGGGATTGATGACGTCACGAAATGCCCAGGTTTATTGGACGGCGCCTTCCGTCGTGTACATAGTTTTTGCTATGTACGTTCTCGTTGCGCTGTTTTGGACGAATATTGCGCTCGCAGCATAGTTATGCTCAAACACCTTGCGAGAACTATCCGGCCTGGAGAGAACGAAGCGCGGCGGACCCCATGCCTTTGACACGATAGGCGATAATGGACCGCTTGACTGAGCCTTTGACGCCCTTGATGCGCACGACATCCTCGACACTGAGCGCGGTCAACTGCCCCCATAGAGGACGATATTCACTCTCAGCGCCTGCCTTGAGCATTGTTTCTGGGGTGATAACGACCTTGACTACCTGGCCATCTTTCTCTCGTGCGGCGATGAATGTATCGCCGCCAATCGAAAGCACCTGATACCGTTGGTGGAACCACTTTGCCTCTTTACGCAGCCGTTCAAGCTGGCGACCGCCACTGCTGCTCGCCAGCGCTTTCTGATGGGCTGTCGGCTTGATCGGAGCCAGTGGCGCGCGCGTCTCAATCGTCGCCGGCTCAAACAGGTCACCCTGGTACGTGCGTGGAACCAGCACACTGACACCCTGCGCCATGGAACGGAATGTATAGACGACGCCATCTGGGGTCAAGTCATCGTCATCGAGATCGATTACCCCACCGTCGGTTTCGAGCGGAAATACCACGGGCGAGCGCACGACAATGTTAGCGGCCCGATAGATCTCCGCCGCGGCCTGGCTAACCTTCCCACGCAACGTGAGCGAAGCCAGTTGGCGTAAACCGAATAGTGGCGTAGTCGCAGTGATGAGGCAGATATCGAGTTGGCCATCGTTCGCGTAGGCTTCAGGGGTCATACTGGTGAAACCGGCATAGCGGCGCGTGTTGCCGATCACGATCTGCGAGACTTTACCCTGCCAGTACGCCCCATCGAGCTCGATATGCACTGGGGCTACCGTCACATCTGGCAGGGCGCCGATGGCGGCCACACCAATGGCCAATTTGCCGATACGATTCTTGAGCTTCTTGTTGACGCGCGCCATGACAGCGGCATCAATGCCAAGTCCCGCCATGAGCAAGAAGTACGTGCCATGCTTGCCGTTGACATCCACATGGCCAACATCAACCCGTCGGCGCATCGACGTCACGAGTTGCATCGCAGCCTCGGGGAGTTTTTCGGAGATGCCCATCTCGTGCGCCCAGACATTGGCAGTGCCTCCAGGCAGGACGCCAACCGCGATGTCCGTACCCGCAACCCCGTTGACAATCTCGCTCAGGGTTCCGTCGCCACCGCAATCCACTACGACATTGAAACCTTGCTCCACGGCCTCGCGGGCAAGATCCTTGGCCATATCACCATGCAACTTCTGACGTACAGTGATGTCCCACCCGTTGGCTTGTAGAACTGTCACGGCGTCTGTGAGATCAACGCCGCCGTGTCCAGACTTTGGATTGGTGATCAGGAGCGCGCGTACAAACGAGTCAGCCATGGTTTCCGACCTTTCAAATGCCCAGGTAACGTGACGACTATATTCTCGCTGCGCAGCTACCGCTCGTTCCCTGCCGGTGGCTCGGCCGATACCGGTGGAATTCGATGAATCCAGGGCGGAGAAGCCGTAACCGTAAGATGCGCCTTTGCCCAGAGATAGCCAGCGATCAGCGGCGCCAGGCAAAGAGCGCCGACCAGGTAGCCGCCAAGAACGTCCGTTGGCCAGTGCTCGCCCAGGTAGACGCGTGACGGCCCGACCAGCAGCACCAGCAGCGCGCAGCTCACGAGCGCGGTATTGCGCAACCACGATGACTTGAAGTTGGTCGCGATCACAAAGAACAGAAAACCGTAGAATACGGTGTAGTGCAATGTGTGGCCGCTCGGGAAACTCGGCTGCTGAATCTGCTGAACCACATGCACGAGATCGGGGGAAGGACGATGGCGTCCGACGACAATCTTCAGGACCCCTCCCAACAGGTCAGCCAGCAGCGATACGACCAGAAACAGGCTCTCCAGGCGTAGCCGCAGCAGCCACAGTACCAGCACAGCGACTATTTCGATTATGGCGGACGGCACGATGAAGCCTATGGCGGAGATCGAAGAGAAGAACCAGAAGACAATGGGCGACTGGCTCTCTTGCAGTTCCCTGGTAAGCGGCAAATCGCCGGGTAATACCGCGTGAGCATGCGCCGCGACCGCAAGCCCCGCCAGAGCAAGCAGCGCCAGGATGTAGGCTGCCAGAATGTATCGCCCGCGTAGTACCACACGCCAGCGTGGCTCACGCTCCTGCGCAACGTCTGCCCGCACGTGATGAAGCGCCTCTGAGCCTGTATCGAGCGCCCGCTCGACGCGCTGTTTGGCGTTGGCGGTAACGTCGCTGGCGGTTCCTTCATCGCCTGTATGGTGAGCGTGCGCATCGTGATGAACAGTGGACCCGCCCGAAGTCTGGGGCGGCTCATCATGTTGCATGCGCTTCATAGACTCCTCTTGTATTCCTCTTGCTGTATTCCGCCTTCGTTGACGGATGAGCTGAAGCGGATTCCTTAACATCAGGAGATGTGAAACGCAAGCCTCATGCCAGCTGTCGTTTGGCGCACACTATTTTTCGGCGCCTGGTTA
>DASUHD010000137.1:0-4161 GCA_036273675.1 Ktedonobacterales bacterium
CATGCAGACGCTGAATACCAGCCAACCGATTGATGGCTCCGCACTCAGCGGGGTGCTGCGCGAGGGCGTGCAACAGGCCAACAACGAGCTGCGGCGGCGTAATATCAACGAGCGCGCGGATATGGGTACGACCATCACGGCGGCGCTCATCGTCGACGATCAGGCGGTTGTCGTCAATGTCGGCGATAGTCGCACCTACCTGATGAGTCCAGAGGCGGGACTACGACAGATCACCACCGACCACTCTGTTGTCGCCAGCCTCGTCAGCGCGGGCGTGATTCGCCCCGAAGAAATCTACACCCATCCACGCCGCAACCAGATTTATCGCAGCCTCGGCGGTGAAGAGGAACAGGTCGAGATCGATGTATTCCCGGTCCAGCTTCAGGCAGGCGACAAGATGCTGCTCTGCTCGGATGGGCTATGGGAGATGGTGCGCGACCCGCAGATCGAGCATATTCTGCGGGCGACCGCCGATCCACAGCAGGCGGCGCAGCTGCTGGTGCGCGAGGCGAATACCAACGGCGGCGAGGACAACATCAGCGCGCTGGTGGTGCGCCTGCTGGATGATCTGCCCCAGAACGCGCAGCCGGGTATGCAGGTCATCATCGCGCCAACCTCAGCCACGGAGGCCAGCCAGCCGCATCCTTAGCGCTCTTCCAGGGCTCTCCGCGTGCCACGCCGTTTGGCCGTTAGTACGGGCGCATTGTGCCATATACCCCCGCATGATATACTTTTCCCGAATTGGTAAAGCATATGCTGGCGGGTGGATGCCAGAGCCGCAACCCATTATGCGGTTGTCCCGATGATGCATGAACGTTGCATTGATCATCCAGCATCCACCAGCAGGTTTGCGCGTATCCATTTCGCCTCCGTTATCATATACTATTGTCAGAAAAGCCCTGATAAGGGCCGCACAACGGCTACTTCTGCTCCTCTGCGACTGGCGTTACCAAATCGTCGCTGGGGAGGGGGGATGTTTTTTCCATAACAACCCATACTTGGGACACACTGGGAAGAACACACACAGAGGCGCCGGGAGGGGAACCATGGAATCATATGGCTGGCGGGGGCAGGGAAGCTCTAATCAGCCGGAAACAGGAATTGCTCAAGCGCTCGACTATTATGCCAGATATGGCGGTGAGTTGTTGGGTGCGCGACGTTCTGATAACCCGCTGACACTAACCCATGTGCGCTGGCATGACCAGTCGGGTCATGTCTATGACGCGACTCACTCGCCAGAGACGAGTGGCGATATCGATTCCGCCGAACGTGAGGTATGGGTGCAGCTTGCGCTCGATCTCCCTGTCGCGGCGGCGGGTATGTATGGCGCGAGAGCGCCCTGGGAACGTCTGGCGCTGGACCAGGGGCGGGCCGCGGAGCTGCTGACGCAGTTGCGTCGCTCGCTCGCCAGCAGGACCTCAGGGAATAGCAACAATCCCGCGCAGTGGTCCTCGGGCGCGCCAATGCCCATGATGCAACGGCCTCCCATCCAACCACAGCCATATCCGCCGCAGCGACCTATCGGCAACCCGGGATGGAGCGCTGACCAGCCACCGGAACCCAGCGGCGCCTTTCCTCCGCCGTTCCAGCCCCAGGTTCAGCCGCAGCAGCCTCCTTCCTCGTGGCGTGGCGCGCCCTTACCTGGCGCGGGCATGCCTGGCGGCTCCGGGTTCATGCCGCGTTCAGAGAATGATGCGCCGCCACCGGGATCGCAGGGCGCGATGGGACCAGGGCGTGACTGGGGCAATCCAAATTCGGCGCGTCCGGTGTCTGACCCAGAGGTCACCGTGATCCCCTGCATCGAAGTGGAGCTGCCGCCGGTGCTTACCGATCCCGCCGCCGCCGACCAGGCGCGCGACTTCACCCGCGATGTCGCCCGGCACTTCAACCGTTCGGCGCATCAGTTGCAGCAGCTGCGCGAGACGCGCGGGTGGATGCGCAACGGCCGGATGGTGCTGGCGGCTCGCCTGGCGGTTGCTCCGGGGTCGCGCGTGCCTTCCTCCATCGAGATGGAGAATGCCGCGCGGATGCTCAATGATGTGCTCAGTCGCAACATGCTGCCCTACACGCGGATGACCTTCGCCGAGCCGGGCGAATGGACGCAGGGTATCGCGCTGCCGGAGTAGCCCACCGAACCTGCTGGATACTGGACAATGCCCCCAACTGGTGAAGCTGATTCACGGGTTGGGGGTGCTGCATTGTCTGGCAGAAGAGATTGTATATTTTGGCATTGGACTACTGCTGGCGGTCGCCTGCGGAGCCAAGCTGTGAGGAGACGCCCGCCTCGGGTAACGTCGCGTTGGCTGGTGGCCTGCGCCGCACCTCGGCGTCGCCGGTGACGCGAGCGCGCAAGACCCAGAGGAATGCCTCGATAAAGATCTTGCGCGACATCTTCGACTTGCCGACCCGGCGGTCCTCGAAGATGATAGGCAACTCGCGGATTCGGAAGCCGCTTTTCCAGAAATTGTAGGTCATCTCCACCTGGAAGGCGTATCCCTGTGCATGGATGGCGTCGAGGTTGAGCGTGCGCAGGGCGGCGGTGCGATAGCAGCGGTAGCCGGCGGTACAATCATGGACCGGAATGCCCAGCATCGCGCGGGCGAAGATATTGCCGCCGCCGCTGATGAACTTGCGCAGCGGTGACCAGTTGGGTGTGCCGCCGCCTTTGACATAGCGCGACCCAATAACGACATCGGCGTCCCCAGCCAACTCGAAGAACCGTGGCAGATAGGCAGGATTATGCGAGAAGTCGGCGTCCATCTCGAAGATGAAATCGTAGCCCCGCTCGATGGCATAGTGGAAACCAGCGATGTACGCCGTCCCCAGGCCCAGCTTGCCAGGCCGGTGCATCACATGAATTGTGTTGTCGCGCGCCGCCATCTCGTCGGCGATCTGGCCAGTGCCATCGGGCGAGTTGTCGTCGATGATGAGGATATCGGTCGCGGGCGCGGCGCTCTGGATAGCCTGCACCAGATTGACGATATTATCCCGCTCGTTATAGGTAGGAATCGCGATAATTGCTCTCACTGCATGATTCTCCAGTGCCGCCAGCCAGGAGCGCTTCTCCGCCGTCGCGAGCATACTCTCGCTGGCCCGTCCTTTGTCGGCGTCGTGTCAATCAATCACATGTATCTCACTCGTATACGTATCACAAGTATCTGGCGGAGACATCTACGGACGCCCACGCAGGCAGGGTAGTGATCGCATGCTTTGCGCTGGCTCGCCGTGTTACGGCCATGCGATGGCGCACGCACGCCAGTATGGACCATGCACCCGCGTCACGTAAAGATACTGGCAGAATCGTCTGGCAAGAGCTAACGGATACCGACGGATGCTAACGCAGGCTAACAGATACGGCGGCGCAGTTCCGCCAGCCGCAGGATCGTAATCTTGCGCTTTTCGGTGCTGACGAAGCGCTTATCAACGAAATAGCCCAGCACCTTGTTGACGCTCTCGCGCGAGGCGCCCACCAGCGCCGCCAGATCGCTCTGCGTCAGCTTCATATCGATGCGGATGCCGTCCGGTGTGCGCACGCCATGGAGATCGGCCAGATCGAGCAACTTCTTGGCCACGCGCCCATGCACATCGAGGAAGAGCAGGTCTTCAATCATGGCGTCGGTCTGGCGCAGGCGCTGCGAAAGCACGTTCATTACCTGAATGGCGATGCGCGGATGATGGATGACGATATTGATAAAGTCGCTGCGTTGCAGGGCGTACACCTCGACCAGATCAATCGCGACGGCGCTGGCCGAGCGTGGCTGGCCATCGAGCAGGGCCAGCTCGCCGAAGTAGTCGCCGGGGCCGAACACCGCCAGCACCACCTCGTGGCCGTCTGGGCTGTTGATACAGATTTTGACCTTGCCCTCGCGAATGACATAGAGCACCTGGCCCGGATCGTCGCGGTGGAAGATCACCTCGCCCGCACGGAATCCACGGCGGCGCGCGGCGGATGCCAGCTCGCGCAATGCCTCGGGATCGAGCGTGGAGAAGAGCGAGACCTGCGCGAAGGTGGCGATGTGTCCCTGGTCGCCGACCGCGGCGGCGGTTGCTGGCGCGCCACTCGTGCGTGTGGCCTCTCGTGTCTGCGAGCCGCTTCGTCGATCGTCGTATCCCACCAGCGCACCTCCCTGTCTGTTACACGCTGCCGACCTACCCTCGCGC
>DASUHD010000138.1:0-54504 GCA_036273675.1 Ktedonobacterales bacterium
CGCTCACACCCACCGAACGTGGCGATGCCGATGCGGTGCTGGCGGCATTCGTCGCTGGGCGCGTCAAGCCGGAGGCGCTGCCCTCTACTTCTTCTTTGGGTTGAAGAGCATCTTAGTGAGTTCTATCTCGACGGCCTCAGAACTGGTCGCTCCTACGGGAGTGAGCAGCATATAGGCGGGCATCGCCGACACGGGCGAGGGTGGTAGCGCCCCGAAAGTCGCATAGGCGGCGCGCAGACGGTCGGGCGTCGTGGGATGGTCGTTGGCTAGTGTGCGGAACCCCTTCGCTAAATCAACTCGCAGTTGGGAGATGATATGCGGCGGCAGCGCGCCAAAATGGCGGCGCATCTCAGCGTAGAAGCTGCCGCTATTGTTCCGCTGCATCTCAGCGACCAGTGACCTGCTATTGCGATAGAAAGTCCGCTGAGCCACCAGCACGCCGGTTAAGGCATCGATGAATGCCTGCGGCCCATAGGCGTGAATCGCGGCGCGGTCGGCGGCAAATTCATTGGCGCGGCTCTCATGCATCCGCAACAAATGATAGAGAAACCACAACAGCCGGAAGGGCAACAGGAGCGTCCAGCTCAGGAACACGCCGAAGACGCTGGAAATGGAGCCGCCGCGATCCTGCCCTATTACACCCTCCAGAATCCCATAGACGATCTCGTGCAGCAAATATTCGGCCTGGCCGCTGTAGCGGTGCAGTACAGTATCACCATGCCTGGCATGCGCCAATTCATGCGCCAGAATCGACTTCATTCCCACATCGCTGAGCAATGGCAAAGTAGCTGCGCCGATATATAGCACATCACTTCCAGAAAGTCGCCGCCCAATTGCAAACTCTGTACGGGGAGTCAGCATGACCCGCTTGGGAATGCGCGTTCCGACTCGCTGTCCGACCTCGTCCAAGGCTGCCATCAACGTGGGAAAGCCTTCACGCGTGACGCGGATGCTTTTGCCACGCCGATGTGGCCAGATGCCAGTTAGAATCAGCGCCAGGAAAATGCCGCCGACTATTACCATCGGCCACGCCTGATCGAGTATCCCAGCGATCACCATCCAGTCACAGCCCACGAAGATAGCCCCTACGACCACATACACAGCGGTCGCCACAAACACGAGGAGCAACACGTAACCGATATTGAGCGAGTTGGCCGAGTCACCATACATCGCCAGGCGCTGCAAGTCACGCTGTGCCTGCCCATCAGCCATCTCGCGATCCATTTTCGCAAATAGTTTTGACAAGCCGCGATCATGCTCCAGCGGATCGCCCGGCCCACCCCAGCCACATAAGCACTGATAAAATCCCAGTGGATCGGGCGGAACCGTCGCGCCGCAGAGCGGGCAGCGCTTCGGTTGCGGCGGCACAATGCCGCTGCTCGACACCATACCAGCCTGATACATCAAATCGCATCCATCCTATTCGCTTGCCAGAATACGCATCGTCTCTGGCGATAGATTGCTTCTCCATTCTACCGGGTCTGTCCAGTCCTTTTTACCGCCGAGCGTCCTTATGTGCTCGGCCTCTGACGCCGCCGGGAGGGTGGGAAAGAGGTCATACACAGGCTGGCCCATCCGTCTGCCAGGCTGGCAGGCTCCGCGGTCCTGTGCTACCGTTGAGGGTGCGGGATAGCAAGGGGCAGTTGCCTCAGAGCGTCCCGCTTCGTCTGTACATATGTACTAGCTAACGACGCACTCAATACAACCGCTGCAACCCGATACCCCGGCTCGCGCGCCGTCGTCCTCGCGACGCACAAGCCCCAACATAGAACACGGTAGACACGCGATACCGCGAGGGATGGTGATTTTCCGTGGCCGACTTCACCCATCTGCACGTCCATTCCGAATACAGCCTGCTCGACGGACAGTCGCGCATCAAGCGGCTGATCGAGGCGACCAAGGCGGGCGGGATGGACGCGCTGGCGCTCACCGACCACGGCGGCATGTATGGCTCCATCGAGTTCTACAAAGCGTGCAAAGCGGCGGGCATCAAGCCAATCCTGGGGGTGGAAGGCTACGCTGTCCCCTCGCTCGAAGAGAAGACGGGCCGCTACGAGTACAACCACCTGCTGCTGCTGGCGAAAGACCAGATCGGCTACCACAACCTGCTGAGGCTGACCACGCTCGCCCATACGAAGGGCTACCAGGCGCGGCCACGCATCGACAAGAAGATGCTGGCTGAGTATGCCGAAGGGCTGATCGTCACTTCCGGCTGCCTCTCTGGCGAGATTCCCGAATTGCTCCTGCGCGACGACCTGAACGGCGCGCGGGCGGCTGCGCGCTGGTATCAGGATGTCTTTGGGCCGGAGAATTTCTACATCGAGGTGCAGGACCACGCCGCGCCGGATTCGCCGCAAAACAAGCTCAACCCGATGCTGTACAATCTCGCCCGCGAGACCGGCGCGCCGCTGCTGGCCACCAACGACCTGCACTACGTGGCCGCCGACGATGCCCAGGCGCAGGATGTGCTGCTCTGCGTCCAGACCGGCAAGACGCTGGACGAGCCGAAGCGGATGAAGTTCGACAGCCAGCACTATTACCTCAAAACGCCCGACGAGATGGCGCGGATGTTCCCGGATCTACCCGAGGCGTTGTCGAATACGATGCGCGTCGCCGAGATGTGCAACGTGGAGATCGAGTTCGGCGCGAACCTGCTGCCGATTTACCACATCCCCGCCGGATTCGCCACGCCCGACGAGTATCTTTACCATCTCTGTCTTGAGGGCGTCAAAGAGCGCTACGGCGCGATGAGCGAGGCGGTGCAGCAGAAGCTCGACTACGAGTTCAGCGTCATCCGCGAGAAAGGCTTCGTCTCCTACTTCCTCATTGTCTGGGACTATGTGAACTTTGGCCGCAGCCGTGGCATGCGCTGTGTCGCGCGCGGCTCGGCGGCAGGCAGTCTCGTCGCCTATGTGCTCGGCATCACCAATGTGGACCCGCTCCGTTATGACCTGCTCTTCGAGCGGTTCCTCAATCCCGAGCGCATGAGCATGCCCGATATCGACATGGACTTCCCCGACGATCGCCGTGAGGAAGTCATCCGCTACGTCGCCGATAAGTATGGCTGGGATAAGGTGGCCCAGATCGTCACCTTCAACACGATGGCTGCCAAGGCCGCCGTGCGCGATGTGGGCCGGGTGATGGGCATGCAGAACGAGGCCGACCGCGTGGCGCGCTTGATCCCCGCTGGCCCGAAGGTGACGATCAACAGCGCGCTCAAAGATGTCGCGGAGTTGCGCCAGACCTACGAGACGAACTCGCAGATTCGGAAACTGGTGGATACAGCGCTCGATCTGGAAGGCACGGTACGTAGCACCGGCATCCACGCGGCGGGCGTCGTCATCTCGCGCGAGCCACTGGAGACGGTGGTGCCATTGCAACTGCGCGACTATAAGGAGGCCAACCCCTGGCTCGTCTCGCAGTACGAGCAGGCGCACCTCGAAGAGCTTGGGCTGCTCAAGTTCGACTTCCTCGGCCTCTCCAACCTGACCATCCTGATGAACTCACAGAAGTTCATCCAGCAGACGCGTGGCATCGATATAGATCTCGACCGGCTGCCCACCGACGACCAACGTACCTATGCCTTGCTGGCTCAGGGCGAGACAACGGGCGTCTTCCAGCTAGAGTCGGGCGCGATGCGGCGCTACATCCAGGAGCTGAAGCCGACCCGCATCGAAGACGTGACGGCAATGGTCGCGCTCTACCGTCCCGGCCCGATGGACTCGATTAAGACATTCACCCAGGCGAAGCACGGCGAGATTCAGGTCAAATATCTCCATCCGATGCTGGAGCCGCTGCTGCGTGAGTCCTATGGCGTCATCGTCTATCAGGACCAGGTGCTGCTGATCGCCGTCCAGCTGGCGGGCTTCACCTGGGGCGAGGTAGACAAGTTCCGTAAGGCGATGTCGAAGAAGATCCCCGAGGAGCTTGCCAAGTACCGCGACAAGTTCATCAAAGGGTGCGCCAAAAACGGCATCAAAGATAAAGTCGCCGAGCAAATCTTCGACTTCATCGAACCCTTTGCTGGCTACGGATTTAACAAGGCGCACGCGGCGGCGTACGGCTTTGTGGCGTATCAGACGGCCTATCTCAAGGCGAACTACACAGCGGAGTTCATGGCGGCGACGCTCACCACCGAATCGGGCGACGCGAAGAAAGTGGTGGCGGCGGTCGAAGAGTGCCGCCGGATGAGCGTCGAGGTGCGGCCGCCGGATATCAATCGGAGCGAGAGCGGCTTCACCGTCGAGGCGATGGAGCCTGACCCAGAGACTGGCGGGCCACAGTGGGCGGTACGGTTCGGCCTCCTGGCGATTAAGAATGTTGGGTCGCGTCCTATCGACTCGCTGCTCGAAGCGCGGCGCGAGGGCGGCCCTTTCCGCTCACTGGCCGATGTCTTCGCCCGCACCGATAGCAAAGGTGTGACGCGTGGCGCCGTCGAATGTTTGATCAAAGCGGGCGCGTTCGATAGCCTGGGCCGACGCAGCCAGTTGCTCGCGGCGCTGGACCGCGCTCTCTCCTACGGTCAGCAGCAGCGCAAGATGCGCGAGATCGGCCAGAACAGCCTGTTTGGCGGGCTAACAAACGACGATCACGACGACTTTGCGCTGCCCGATGTACCTGACCACCCGCAGGAGCAGATCTTAGCGTGGGAAAAAGAGTTGCTGAACCTCTATCTCTCCGCGCACCCGCTGTCCCACATCGCTCCGGCGCTCAAGCGGCGCGTCACCACCTACACCGCCAATCTCACTGATGAGTGGGCGGGGCAGAAGATCACCCTTGGTGGCCGCATCACTGAAATACGCCGCATTGTCACCAAGCGCGGCGACACCATGTTGATCGTCCAGCTTGAGGACTTGCAGGGAACCGTTCCGGTCACCGTCTTCCCCAAAACCTACGCCGCTACCAGTGAGAGTTGGCGCGAGGACGCGGTTGTGCTTGTGACAGGGACCGTGCGGTTCCGTGACGAAGACGCCGAGATCATCTGCGAAAGCGTCGAAGAGTTCGCGATGATGCCCGACGAGGTCGAGCGCAAAGAGTACCTGGTGCGCATCTCGCTGAAACGCCAGAAAAACAGCGCCCTCGATGTGGCCCATCTGCAAGATGTGCTTACCGCGCTGAACGACTTCCCCGGCCACGACCGCTATGAGTTCGTCGTGCGCAACGGCAAGTGGGAGGCGCGGCTCACTATGCCACCGGGGCGCGCGGGCATCCGCTACTGCCCGGAGCTACACCAGCAGCTTGAGGGCATCCTTGGCCCCGGCGCGGTGCTGCCACAATACGCCAGTTGATCGCGACGCCGCGCGAGACGCGCGCAATACCCTCTCCAAACCGAACTGTAGCGATGTGCGTATCAACTAGTGAACAACCTTCGGCATGAATTCCCAGCCGATGTATCCGCTGGCGCGCTTTCTGGTATACTAAGGGCCGCGCGGCAGACAGAATATCTAATAGCATGCTGCCGCACTGATCGATTGCACCTGGAGAGGATGTTAGCGTCTTGGATGGAACAATCTGCCCGCATTGCGGCTCCGCCACGCGTCCGGATGATCCAAGTTGTCCGGTCTGCGGGGCGCAACTGAACCGCCCTTCTCAACAGCCGGGCAGTCCGGCTCCAACGGCGCACGCGACTTCGCCAACGCCAGCCACGCCGCCAGCGGCACAGGCCGTTCCTCCACCGCCGATAACACAATCGGCGCAGTCGTCACAACCAGCTACTCCGGCGCCCGGGCAGCCTCCCGCTGGCCCGACACCGTATGGTCCATATCAGCCATATACCGGAGCGACGTCAGGTGGCGCCAGCGCCAGACCTCCGTCGCCGTATCCGCCGTATCCGCCATACGCGCCCTATCCGCCACACCCAGCGTATGGACAGGGGTATCCGCCTGCTCAGCCTGGAGCCGCGCCTTATCGCGCTCCGGCGCCCTATCCGTACCCCTATCCGGGAGCTCAGCCCATGGGGCAACCTCCGCGTGCGCCTGTGCCAGGACAACCAATCTACGCGCAGGGCCAGCCCTATCAAGGCTATCCCTATCCCCAACCATACTGGGCGTATCCCTACCCAGTGCAGGTCGTCAAGCGGCGCCCGCCTGGCGAGATCTATGCGCTGGTCGTGGCATGGATCGTCTTTTCGCTTGGTATCCTTTCAATTGTTGGCGGGCTGCTGCTCCTGCTGGTCGCGGTCTTTGCCGCGGCGAATGGCGCCGGAGATGGCCTCAACACGCTGACCACATTCGCGGGCTTCACGCTAGGACCGATTCTCGGCGGCATTCTCGCCATCGTGTATGGCATCTCGCGCGTGATGAAGCGCACGTCCCCGCCGCCAAGCCTGCCTTCAGCGCTGACCATGCTGGGGCTGACGATCATCTCGCTCGGCGCGGCGGTGGTCCTCTGGCACTTCTACACATCGCCGGGGCTGGCGTTCGCCGTCCTGCCACTGGCGCTGCTCTCGGGCTTCCTGCCCGCGCTGACCATTCTGGCATTCGGCGTGCAGCGGCTCGGCGCATCCACGACACGCCGCCATCTCTGGCTCTCGCTCTTCTTCGGCGCGACCATGGCGCCCCTCTTCGCCATTATCTTTGAGGCCATCGCAACGGTCCTTATCGCGCTTGGCTTCACCATTGCTCGCCACAGCCTGTCGCCCGGTATCTCGGATATCACCACCACCGCGCCGAAGGACGCGGCCGACGTACTCTTCATTCTGCTGATCCTTGCGGTGGTGGCGCCGCTGGTGGAGGAGGGGCTGAAGCCGCTGGGTGTGGTTATCATCGTGCGCCGCCTGCGCTCGCCAGCCGAGGCGTTCCTGCTGGGACTGGCGGCAGGCATTGGCTTCGATATGGTGGAGACGATCGGGTACATCGGCATGGGCCAGGCCGACTGGGTCTCTATCGCGATACAGCGCATCGGCGCAGGGCTGCTCCACGGTGTTGGCGCCGCCATGGCCGCGCTCGGCTGGTACTATCTCATCAACGGCAAGGGCGTCCCTCGCCGCTGGCTCAAAGGCTTCGGCGGACTGGCATACGCGGTGCTGCAGCATGGCATCTTCAATGGCAGCAACCTGCTCGGGCTTGTGTCGGGGCCGATTGGCGATCTGATGAACAAGACACTCTATGTGGGTCGGTTGCCGCTCGATGGCGGGATGATCCTCTTCCTGTTCTACTATGCCGTCATTCTGGGGGTACTGATCTATATGACTGGGCGTCTCCGTCGTGACTTGAACAAGCCAGCAGGAACAGCTTCGGCGCAGACCAACGACGCGCCGCTGCCAGCGGGGAGCGAGCCACAGGCCGTGGCGGGAGGCGCGCGATGATGACACCTCCCATGGCCACCCCAGCGGCAACGCCACCAACCGTCGCCGATTCGGCGCAGCCTGCCCAGTCGGCTCATCCGTCGCGATTCGGCCTCTTCTTTGGCATCGTCGCGTCGGTGCTGACTCTCGCCGCCATCTCGCTCGCGGTCTTTGCGCCGCAACTCACGAGCGCGCCGAAGCTTCAAGTCCCCGCGGGCTGGCAGCAGGTCTACAGCGCTAACCCCGGCAATACGCCCGGCGCATGGGATAACGCCAGCGGGTGTTACTTCCCTTCTCAGGGCCTGGTCGTGGATAGCGACTCCACCTGCGAATTTCAACCAGCGAATGGCGCCACGCTGGAAGGCGGAGTGCTCATCAATGCGCAGCTCGCGCCCGCCGCTGATGTCCCGGTTTCGGAGGATGCGGGTGTTCTGCTGGACAACTCGCTGCTTGTCATCATCACGCAGCAGGGCGACTACGAGATTTGTCATAACTCGTGTACCCCTGCTACATCCTTGGACACCACGGGCCCTGCCCCCGACCCCGTCGTTGCCTCTGGCTCGACCATTGCCTGGCATGCCGACGCCTTCGTTCCCAATGAGATCGCCGTGCTCTATAACTCTGACCAGGACACCGCCGCCTTATACGTGAACGGGCAATTTGTGGATCAAGTGAGCGCGGACATCAGCGCCAGCCCAACGGTCGCGCTGACGACCTCATCGAGCGGCCAGGCGCTCTTCACCCACATCACGATCTATGCGGCTAATGTCTCCTGACTGCAAACGAATTCACAGCCACAAAGCCCGCTGGGGATATCTTCAGCGGGCTTCTCTATCGTCGCAGCAATCTCTCGGGCATGGACGGCTGGGTATGGCAGGACTGCCTGCGAGGCAAGGAGAGTAGTATGGCGCGGATAGACCCAGAGCTCCCACAGGAGACGCCGCGGCTTGTTCTGGAACCAATCGTCGTTGGCCATGCCGCAGCATTGTTCGAGGTTCTACAGGCTCCCGACCTGTATATCTACATCCCTCAGGAACCGCCCTCGTCGCTGGAAGCGCTCACCGCACGCTTTGAGGCGCTCTCCAGCCGACACTCACCGGATGGAAAAGAAGACTGGCTGAACTGGGCGCTCCGCCAGCGCGCGACCGGCGTCTACGTTGGCACTGTTCAAGCGAGTGTGCGTGCAGACCACACCGCATTGCTGGCCTATATGATCTTTCCAGCATTCTGGCGGCAGGGCTATGCACGAGAGGCTTGCGCACGTGTGATCGCCCACCTGTTCGAGGATTACCACGTGAGCCGGGTCGCCGCCGAGCTAGATACGCGCAATATCGCCTCGATTCGGCTCGTCGAGGCGCTCAGATTTGCGCGTGTCGCCACAACACCCGGCGCGGACTTCTTCAAAGGCACGGTCAGCGACGAGTATCGCTACGAACTGAGCTCTGCCGCCTTCACGGGCAAGTCATAGTCCATACCAGCGCATTCATCCCAGCGGGGCGACGAAGCTCTCGTAGACAGGCGTCTCGTCCGCCACACCCTTGCCACGCCGCCAGAGCAGCAGCGCGGGGACCACGCCGATGAGCGCCAGGACGGCTGTCACCAGGAAGATATCGCTGTACACCTGATGCAGCGCGTGCGTGACAATCTCGGCAGCGGTGGCGGGTGAGAGGCCGGGCTGACGAAGCTGCGGCGAGTCCGCAAGGATCGCGCGGAAGTGCTGCAATCCCCAGGCGGTCAGCCCGGCCAGTCCCAGTGTCATTCCGGTCATGCGGAGCGCCGTCACCACCGATGACGCGACACCCGCCTGGCTCGGTGGACTGGCGTTGAGCGCGCTCGTGCTGATCGGTGCGATCACCAGCCCGAAGCCGAGGCCCGCCGTCACCGTTGCTATCGTCACCTGAAGCTCACCGACATTGATTGGCCAGAGGCTCATCTGATAGAGGCCCGCCGCCGTCAGGAACGTCCCAAGCGCGGCGGTCAGCGGGCAACTGATGCGGCCAGAGAGCCACCCGCCCGCGAAGGCGCCCACCGGCACAAGCGCCGTCATACGCAGCAGCGCCAGCCCAGCGGCAATCGCCGTCGTATTTTGCAGCGACGCCAGGAAAAGCGGTATCTCGACCAGCGCGACGATCAGCGCCACGCCAATAATCAGGCTGAGAATCGACGCCGCGCTGAAGGCGACGCGCCGGAAGAGGCGGGGGTCTACTACCGGCCAGCGAATGACCAACTCCAGCACGACAAATGCGACGAAGAGCACCGCTGCCGCGCCGAGAAACAACGGATTGAAGGTGCTATGCGCCGCTGGATCCAGCACACCAGTCCCCTCGCTCTGCTGGCCAAGTCCGATGGTGAGACACGTCAGCGACGCGCCGAAGACCAGCGCCCCAAGGATATCCACCGGCTCGCGCGCGCCCCGCGCCCGTGGCAGGCAGAGTGAACCAACGACCAGCAACACCACGACTAGCGGGAGGTTGAGCCAGAAGATCCACGTCCAGCCCCAGGTGGTCGTGACGAATGCGCCCCAGACCGGACCGAGCACACCGCCCGCCTCCGTCACCGCGCCGATCAGCCCTAGCGCCAGCCCGCGCCGCGTGCCGCCGAAGAGATCGCCCGCGACCGCCATCGCCACCGGAACGAGCGCGCCGCCACCTACCGCCTGGATGAAGCGGGACGCCACCAGAATGTCGAGTCCAGGCGCCGAGGTGTCTATCCCCACTTGCCCCAGCGGCGTGACTATCGCCTGCACGACGTTATAGAGCGGGGTGAGAAGTGCGCCGCCGAGCGTGGTGGTGTCTGGCGCAATCGAACTGCCAAGCTGGGGCGCGAGCGCGCAGCCCAGCGAGCCGAGGCCGAAGATCACCAGGCAAATGGCGAAGACACGCCGACGGCCGAAGATATCGCTGATGCGGCCCATCAGGGGCATGGCGATTACGTAGCCGAGCAGGTAGCCGCTGACGATCCACGCCGCGCGGTCGGGCTGCGTGATTGGCACGCCAACGTCGTCAATCATCGAGACGAGCGCCGTCACCACCACTGTTTGGTCCAGCGCGGTCAGAAACACCGCGAGGCAGACGACGCCGAGCGCCAGATAGCCAAGCGCCGAAAGTCTGCCATCACGCTGTTTGAGCGGATCGTCCGCGCTCGCTACACTGCTTTCTCCGACTACATCCGCCACTCGCGCTACTCCTCTCGCCCACCTGCCGTGTCTTCGCGCGCCTAAGCTGGCGGCTGAATCGTTACGGGCGCATCATACTTCGAGATGTAGATGGTGCGCGTTGTCTGGTCGGTGTCGCCCGCGATCACCTGACCGGTGAGCACGATAGAGTAAAGCTTGTTATCGCTCTTACCAATACAGACAGTGGCGCGCGGCGCCTTGGCAGATCTGGCGGCGTCACCGAGGAGCGCGCTCAACGCGGCGCTATCCACATCGCCGCTGATCTTCCAGCAGGGCGTGCCGTTGGCGCTGCCGTCACTCGGCGTGGAGGGATTGCGCAACGCGGCCAGGGCCACGCCAATCCCCTTCGTCGGGTCAAATATCGTCACGAAACTGGCATACGAGTCATCCTCGTCGAACGAGCCTGTCAATGGATTCTGATACCATGCCTGATTGCCGACTATCACCAGTTGCGTCGAGACGGTCAGCCCGCCCAGATCAACCGTACCGTTGGTGCTGAGCCGGTCGGGCCGCTGTACGTCTCCTTCGGCCGCCGAAAGACTGCTCAGGCCAGGGTCACCTGCGGGCTTGGGACCAAGATGGTCGGCCTTCAGCGTGAAGTGAAAGGTCTTGGCGTCGTTGAAGTTCTTCTGCGCCGCCGCGAGCAAGACCGTCGAGGTCGGCACAGACGGCCCACTGCATCCCGCAAGAACACCCATCGTCATCAGTATCGCAAGTCCCAGCATGGCGCTCCATCGTAGTCCGCGCCGTCTGGTTCCATACAACTGTCGCATCATAAGCCGCGCTCCCTTCACTGTATGCCTCGTTACACCTCGTGCGTAACGAGCTACCTCTCGCCCGCCCATTATCGCCGCGCGATTCCCACTCGTCAAATGGGCAAGCAGCGTGCCGCGCCGAAAAACACGCGGGAGTCGCGTTATACTCTTGTACAGAAACCACCGGGTGCTCCAACTGTCTCAACCCCCTATGGTACCAGAAAGGGATCATGAACACATGACAACCGATGCCGCAGCCGATACCATGAAAGCCGTTTACTTCGAGGAGACCGGCGGCACAGATGTGTTACGCTTCGGCGATGTGCCGCGCCCGCAGCCGGGGAATGGTCAGGCGCTGGTGCGCGTGCTGGCATGCGGCGTCAATCGGCTGGATATCTACGCACGCACCGGCCGGACGCCCGTCAAGCTGCCGCACATCTCCGGCTCTGAGGCGACGGGCGAGGTCGTCGGCTATGGGCCAGGCGTCGCGACCGAGCCAGTGCCAGTGGGCAAGCTCGCCGCTATCGCGCCCTATCTCTTTTGCGGGCAGTGCGAGTTTTGCCTCGCGGGCGAGGAGACGCTGTGCATTCGTGGCGATATCCTTGGGCTGGCGAGCCAGGGCGCGTTCGCCGAATACGTTGTCGTACCCGCGTCAAGCCTCGTCCCGCTGCCAAATGGCGTGAGCGCGGCCTCTGCCGCGGCGGTGGGCCTGGCGATGATTACCGCCTGGCGCATGCTCATCGAACGGGCCAAGGTGCAGCCGGGCGAGACGGTGCTGGTGCAGGCGGGCGGCAGCGGTGTGGGCAGCGCGGCGATTCAGATCGCGAAACTGGCGGGTGCGCGGGTCATCGCGACGGTGGGCAGCCGGGAGAAGATGGAGCACGCGCAACGGCTTGGCGCGGACAACGTTATCAACTACAACGAGCTTGATTTCGCCCAAGAGGTGCGCAAGCTGACGGGCAAACGCGGTGTCTCGGTGGTCGTGGAGCATATCGGCGCGGCGACGTGGGCGGCGAGCATGAGTTGCCTGGCGCGCAAGGGGCGGCTGGTCACCTGCGGCGCGACGACCGGTAATGAAGGCACTACCAACATCTGGAACCTCTTCGCCAAGGAGCTGATGTTGATTGGCTCCTACGGCGGCACGCGCACCGATCTCGCCACGGTACTGCGCCTGGTGGCGAATGGCCAGCTGCAGCCGGTGATCACCAGAACGCTGCCACTGGAATCGATTGCCGAGGCGCAACGACTGCTGGAAGAGCGCGAGGTCTTCGGCAAGATCGTCATCGACACGACGAAATAGTGTGGCAATCAGCCGCCCCAGAACATCGGCGGTAGCGTCGAGGAAGCGCAAGTGCAACCTCAGGCATAGTGCTCGGTACGCCAGCCTGTTTGCGCAGCCCAGTCCTCGGCGCCCGCCATGATGATGTCACAGACGGGATCTTTGATATCGTAATACAGATCCCAGTCATAGGAATCGTTTCGCGCCAGCGCTCGCTTAACCTCTGCATAGGCCGCCGACGCCTGAGGATGCATCCGCAGGTAATCGCGGAAGAGCAGCGCATAGCGTCCGTTGGCGCTGCCCGCCCGGCGCACGTGGATGTGTGTCGGGCGCATGTCGGTGGGCGGGCGATACATCAGCTTTCGCCAGTCTTGATCGACGCCCGTCGCGGTTGGCGGAACATGATCGTGGTCATTCTGCGCTATACGAACGCACCCCACACCTGCAAACAGCTCGTCTAGGTCTAGCGTCAGCGCGGCCACGGTCACCTGAACATCGACGATATCCTTCGCCGACAGTCCCGGCACCGAGGTTGAGCCGATGTGGTCGATACGCAGCGCGGCGCTGCCCAGCGCGCTGCGAAGCTGCGTCGCGATCCGCTCAAACTCCTGCGGCCACTCGGGGCGATAGTCTACGATGACGATCTCACGATTCTTCCTGACGTTCACCTGCCCGCTCCTGTTAACGCTTCTTACGCCGACGCTTAAGCCACGCCTGAATCGAGGCTTCGCCGCCCTGGGCCGTCGGCTGGTAGTATTCTCGGTCGCGCATCTGCTCCGGCAGATAGTCCTGCGGGCGCTCAGGTGGCGGTCGCGACGGATCTTCTGGGTCGGGCTGGCCCTCATAGATATCGTGCGCGTACTCGTAGCCCTTGCCGTAGTCGAGCTGTTTCATTAGGTCGGTTGGCGCGTTGCGCAGGTGCAGCGGCACCGGATCATTGCGGGTCGCGCGCACATCCTCTCGTACTGCGCCATAGGCGGTGTAGAGCGCGTTGCTCTTGGGGGCGGTCGCCAGATGAACGACAGCCTGGGCCAGCGCCAGCGCGCCTTCAGGCATGCCAATGAAATGCACCGCCTGCTGCGCCGCGACACACACCATGAGCGCCTGCGGGTCAGCCATGCCCACGTCCTCACTGGCGAAGCGGATCAACCGCCGCACAACATAGAGCGGGTCTTCGCCCGCCTCCAGCATGCGCCCAAGCCAGTAGAGCGCGGCATCGGGGTCCGAGCCACGCAGCGACTTGTGCAGCGCCGAAATGAGATTATAGTGCTCTTCGCCCGCTTTGTCATAGAGCAGCGCGCGATGCTGCAGCGCATCCTCGACGGTCGCCAGGGCGATGTGGCGCGTGCCATCGTCCCCCTCCGGCGCGACCGCCGCCGCCAGTTCCAGCGCATTGAGCGCGGTGCGCGCGTCGCCATTGGCATAGCCTGCCAGCGCGTTGAGCGCGTCGTCATCCACCGTGACGGGTTGCGCGCCAAGCCCTCGCTCGCCGTCATGCAGCGCGCGGTTGAGCAGCGTCCGAATGTCGTCGTCGCTGAGCGCGTGGAGGGTGAAGACACGCGAGCGCGAGAGCAGGGCCGCGTTCACCTCGAAGGAGGGATTCTCAGTCGTCGCGCCGATCAGCGTGACCGTTCCGCGCTCGACGTGCGGCAGAATCGCATCCTGCTGCGACTTGGAGAAGCGGTGGATCTCGTCGATGAAGAGGATGGTCCGCCGACCCGTCGCGCGCAGGAGCTTCGCCGCGTCATCCACCACCCGCCGCAGATCGGCGACGCCCGCTGTCACCGCGCTCAGCGCCACGAACCGCGCCTGGGTGGTGTGCGCGATCACGCTGGCGAGCGTCGTCTTGCCGCTGCCCGGCGGCCCCCAGAAGATCATCGAGGGTGTCTGGTCGCGTTCGATGCTGCGGCGCAGGGCGCGTCCCTCGGCCAGCAGATGAGCCTGCCCCAAAATCTCGTCCAGCGTCTGCGGGCGCATCCGTGCGGCAAGTGGGCGCGCATTGGGCGGGAGGTTGGTCGCCTCAGGCGCATCCAGCGCGCTTTGCGGCGGCATGGGCTTGCGCGTCTGCCTTGCCTGTGGCGCGGGCGCCGCCTCGCCAAAGAGCGATGCCTGTTGACGCGAGTCGTCGGTTCCGCCCATATGCGCCTCCCACATTCTCGAACATACGACCTAGAATGAGCCTCCCTGCCAGTATAGCATGTCTCACGATTGTTGGAGATTTCCGCATGGACGCGCTGGCCGTATGGCGCCATACTATAGCTGACTGCCACATCGAGCAAGCTGACGTCAGAAGGAAACGAGGCACGATGGCACAGGACTCCGACATTCTGCGGACTCAACAGTACCACAACGCTTCACGCTTGACCGCCCGCGCGACCCTCCATGCGCGTTTCAGCACGAATCCCACACGCTGGTTCGCCTGGCTGTTCGACCGATTCCAGGCGCCCGCGAATGGCACTATACTCGAACTGGGCTGCGGGCCAGGGTGGCTCTGGCTCTCGAATCGCGAGCGCATCCCCGCAGGCTGGCAAATTACGCTCACCGACTTTTCCGAGGGGATGCTGGCGGAGGCCCGGCAAAATCTGGCCGTTGTCCCGCATGCGTTCACCTTCGCCGTGGCCGACGCGCAGGCGATCCCCTACCCTGACGACAGCGTCGATATGGTGATCGCCAATCACATGCTCTATCACGCGCCCGATATCCCCGCTGCGCTGGTGGAGATTCGCCGTGTCTTAAAGATGGGCGGACGCTTCTATGCCTCCACGCTCGCGGGCGACTACATGCGTGAATTTGAGCTGTTTCTGCCTCGCCGCCGTGCGGCGCATCTCAGTTTCAACCTCGACAATGGCGAGGAGTTACTCGCGGCCCAGTTCGAGCATGTGACGCTCCATCGCTACGACAACACGCTGGTCGTGACCGAGGCCGAGCCACTGATCGCCTATTTGGTGTCTATGACCCCTCAGTCGGCCATTGAGTTGCAGGAGCGCGTCTACAGAGACGTGGCGCCGCTCGTCCTGCGCTATCTTGAAACGCATGGCGAGGTGCGCCTCACTGCCAATTCCGGTCTCTTCGAGGCATGGTGAGACACGGTGGGGCAGGGTGACGACCCATCATCAGATCGTCATGATGGCAAAGCTGGTGATGACGAGTTTCACCTGAGACGCCTCGATGAAGAGCTGCGCGGGCGAGTTCGGCTCAGCATTGGTGATGCCGCCGATGGAGCCAGCGCCACCGGGATAATAGACGACCTGGTTGCCGTAGACATCTACCCGGTAGGTGCGCGCGTTACCGCCAACAATCAGTTCCCAGACTCGGTCACTGCCGTCCGCTCCTAGCAGCTGCGACTGCCCATGGTAGGGCAGCGGGCCGAAGCAGGCGGCTTCCGCGGCAAACAACTGGGATCCAGCGGTATCCTGGGCGACGATGCCAAAATAGTTGTTGCAGCTGGTCGTCTTGAAGGTCACGTCCACTATGCGCGCCGTCATCACAATCCGATAGTTCTTCGCCGTCACGGTATACGGCACTGGGAGATTCTCCTTGTTCTGGCCGTCGGTGACCAGCGCGCCACTTTGAATGGACCAGTGAGGTGGCAGCTTCCAGGCGCCCGTGCCATGCGACCAATCCGCCTGAAAAACCACCGTTGGCGTTGCGGGCGGTGTTGGAGTCGTGGCGACTGTTGGCGTCAGAGCGGGGGTCGAGGTGGGCTGTTGCGCGGTGGATGTTACGCAGCCAGTAAGGGCTATCATGGCGCAGGAGATGACTACGAGAGCGGCCAGACGAGCGCGCAGTCGCGGCGCTGTCTGAAAGAAATGACTGAATCGCATGGAATCCTCGTACATGTTGTGCCAAGCCGACAAGGGAAAACAATCCTGTATGAGGACATTGACGCGCCTGGCCGCGGCCAATTTAGAGGCTATTTCAAAAGTCGGCAGGCGATGCTGGCGCCGCGTGAAGCGTCAGGATGTGGGCCAGATACGCCGCCAGATGCCGGGATAGTCGATGACGAAGCCCTCGTCATCGACCAGCAATTCTGCCGTAAAGCCGCTTCCCAGACTCTCATAGCGATAGCGCGAGTGACCATCAGCGTCGTCATCCAGCCGGGTATATCGCTGCCGGAACGGCCTGATGCCCAGGTCAGGCGCCGCGATATAGACGACGCTGATCTCGCGCGATTCTCCAGGCGCAAGCTGAAGCCGCCGGATGGGCAGCGTGTTGGTGAGCGGCGTCAGCATGATATCTACATCGATGCAGCCCTGCAGCGCGTCAAGCGCGTGGCCTTTGTCATCCCACCAATTGCCAGCGCCGTCGGCTTTAAGTGTGACCCTGTAAGGGAGGACGCCTGCTCCACGTGGGATAGGGATGACCGCAAACAAATTGTGGACATGCCACTGGGCATCGCAGAATAGGGAATATTGCATGCGCAGCGGCTGCCCCTCCCAGAGGCGAACAATGGCGCCACTGAACCCAGTACCCTTCGCCGGCTCGTGCGTGATTAGCACGTCTTCGATGCCCGGCTCGTCCTCCGACATCCAGACACGATGCGTGTAGCTCTCCATGATACCGTCACCCGCGGATTAGTCCGCCAGCTCTACTGTGTGCAGCGGCTCTCTCGACGGCGCTTCCGCCGATTTGGGAGACTCTTGCCGCCGCCAGAGCCACGCGGCCAGCAAAGCCACCGCCAGACACGGCAGGCCAGCGATGACAAACGCCGCAGGGACGCCCGCCGTACCCGCCACACTGCTGACGATCAGGTTGCCTATCGGCGTCGTGCCAACAAAGACCATGGTGTAGACGCTCATCACGCGTCCGCGCATCTCTGGCGGGCTAGAAAGCTGCGTACGTGTATTCGCCGAGGCCGAGAACGAACTCATGGCGAAGCCAGTCGCCGCGATCAGTAGCATAGCCAGCGGCACCGAGCGCGTCAGCGCCATCGCCGCCTCAAGCAGTCCAAAGGCGACGGCCATACCTACCAGCATCCGATTCGTCGGTTCGCCGCCGCGCCGCGCCAGCATCAGCGCACCGACGAGCGCGCCAGCGCCAAGGGCGGAGCTGAGCAGCCCGAAGACCACCGCATCAGAGTGTAACATCACGGTTGCCGCCAGCGGTAGCAAGACGTTGAAGTTGAAACCCATCGTGCCGATAACCGCAACCATCAGGAAAGTGATGAGCAATTTGGGACGCTCTGTCACGAAGCGGATGCCGTCACCCATCGCCCGCAGCCGCGCCAAACCGTGCTGTGGCTCGGCATGCGGCATCGGCGCCAGGTCGCCAACGCGCATCAGGAGCAGACCGCCAATTACCGCAACATAGCTGACCGCATTGAAGAGAAAGAGCGCCGACGTCCCTCCCAGCAGGGCAATCAGGCCGCCCGCGAGACCCGGCCCCACAATGCGCGAGGCGTTGAATTGCGCCGAGTTGAGCGAGACGGCGTTGAGCAGGCTATCGGACGGCACCATCTCGCTGACGAAGGCCTGGCGCGTCGGCATATCGACGGCGTTCACCAGGCCCAGTAACGCCGCCAGGACGAAGACCTGCCACAATTGGACAACGTTCGCCGCCGTGAGCGCCCAGAGCGCGAGCGCAAGCACTCCCGAAGCCACCTGTGTGCCGATCAGCACATTGCGCCGCGGCCAACGATCGGCAATGGCGCCGCCGAACGGCCCCAACACAAGCAGCGGGCCGAACTGAAGCGCGCCGACGATGCCAAGCGCCAGGGGATCAGACGTGAGCGTCAGGACGAGCCATTGCTGCGCGGTTCCCTGCATGAAGGTTCCGGTGACGGAGATGAGTTGGCCAAACCAGAAGAGCCGATAATTACGATAGCGCATTGCCGAGAAGATTCCGCCGTGCGCCGCGCCGTCGCGTGCTGGGATCGAGGCATCCGCGCGCATTAACGGCGCCCGCGCAGGAAGGAAGATTTGTTTTACGCGAACCACGAAACCGCCTCACAAACTGAGAATACCCTGAAATGAAGATGAGAATGATACATCCATTGTACCCCTTGATTGACGTTAACGTCAATGTTTTGGGAAGATGCGCCTGATGTTTGTTAGATGGACATCATCCATCCATGGAAAACCAAAAGCCCCAGAGGAGAATCCTCCGGGGCATCGCCGTCTGACGGCAGCCAGCCAGACGCAGAAACCTAGGCCAGCTTGTAGTGGTCCTTGTGATAATATTGCATGCCCTGGCCGAAGACCTTCACCGCCTGAAGATCTTTGAGCGTAATCGGCTCGCCGCACTTCTCACAGACCCGGCCAGTCATAAAGTCTTTGTCATCGCGCTGCGCCAGCGAGGCGCGCGCCGTTTTGGAAAGCTCGCCCTTCTTCGCCATGGTTTTTGGTACTCCTCAACGGAAAGTGTGTTGATTTTCTGAAATTAGCGCTTTGTAATGGCGCATGGATACACCACAGTATATCACAGATGGCCAAACTGCCGTCGTCCGCGTGGCGTGCGCGCAGCGGTGGGGTAACGTGTATATCACTACAGAGAAGTCTAGCTGCGCTCATCTGTAGCCATCCGGCTGACGCTCAGAGACATGACAAACTGGCGCATTGCGATACTTTCAGACAATTCGCACGTCTATACACCATAGCTCAGCTATGCTATTCCCCGCGCGCATGGCCGACATCTCGCAGCACGAAGTGATATGGAAGGACATTTCACTTCGATGCAGGTACGCCCTGGATTGGCGACAGTTAGCTTGAAATCAGGAGGATGCATGACTATGCAGCGCCAAGACGGTCCTTCCCTATCGCCTCTTTCCCCGGTCATTCTCTCGTCGGACCAGCCCGCGTTTCCCACATCGCACGAGCGCGAGGCCATCGTGCTCCAACAGGAACTAGCAGCGTTGCGCGCCGCTCACGAACAGGAATTGTCAGCACTACGCGAAGAGATGACGGCGCAGATTATGAAGCTGCGCACAGTCCTGGCAGCGACGCAATCACAGCCAGTCGTTGCCTCCGTCTCGCAGGAGTCACTACCCCAGGCGCCAGTGTCGCCCGACGATGCTGTTGAGGAGCCAGACGAGCCTTCCCACGCGCAAACCAATGGCGCAACGAGTCGGCGGACGTTGCTCAAGTGGGGCGGAGTCGGCGCCGCAGCCGCCCTGGCCGCCGCTGGGGGCGCAGCCCTCACCACGCCGACGGCCCACGCCGCCGATGGCGCTAATCTCGTACTGGGCAATTCCGGCAACACCGCCGAACACGCCACCATGTTGACCTACGATGGCAGCGAGGCGACGCCAACCGCCCTGGAGGTGTCCATCACCAACGATGACAGCACGGGCGTGTATGGGGCCGCTGGGAACGCCACGTCTGGGAATTCCGCCTACGGAGTGCTTGGCACCGCTGGCACGGGATCCTTCGCTATCGGTGTCTCTGGCTCCGCCGGAACTGACGCTGTCGGCGTCTCAGGAGCCGCAACTGGCGCCTCATCTGTTGGCGTGTATGGGGCGACTGACGCGGGCTTCGGCGTGGTAGGCCTCAGCCTTACTGGTATCGATCTCGTCGCAATTGGAACCGGACGACTGTTACAGAACCTGTCCGGCTTCATCGGCGCGCCCACCAGTGGCTCATACCTCATCGGCGAGCAGATTCGCGATAACAACGGCGATCTCTACATCTGCGTCGTGTCTGGTACGCCGGGGACGTGGCACAAGGTGCTCACAGTGAGTCAGACCAACACTGGGATCATCAGTTTGTTGTCTGCCCCGATTCGCCTGCTCGATACCCGCTCTGGCGTTGGCGCTCCCAAGAGCACCTGGACCTCGGGCTCGGTGCATACACTCCAGGTGACGGGCGTCTCGGTTGGCGGGATTCAGGTGCCTAATGGCGCAATCGGCGTGGTGGGCAACGTCACCGTGGTACAGCCCAATGGGGGCGGCGACCTGCGCCTGTATCCGGCCAGCGCGCCGCTGCCTGGCACCAGCTCGATCAACTTCGCCAGCGGCCAGATCATTGCCAACGGCGTGATCGTCGGTCTCGACATCAACGGGCAGATGAACATCAAGGTCGATATGCCCGCCAATACCGCAACCAACGTCCTCTTCGATGCCAGTGGCTACATCATGTAGCCGCCATATCGTCGCTGGATTTGAGAAGTATCGGGCAAGAAGGTGAGATATCGCATGTCTGCTCACAATAATGAGTCATGGTCAACGGCGCCGATCGTTCCCGTTCTGACGGGGAGCGCCACAGAGGTGGCTGCCGACTATGATCTCGGGTCGCTCCGGCAAGAGATACAATCTTTGCGCCGGCGGCAGCAAGACGAGATTAAGGCGTTTCGCGCGGAAATGGCGGCCGAAATTGCGTCGCTTGAGGTAGCCGCCACCAGTCTCAACGGTCACGCTCCAGCCACCGCTATCGAACAGTCCGACTCCTCAGCGCATCCAACGAGTCGGCGGACACTGCTCAAGTGGGGCGGGGTCGGCGCCGCCGCTGCCCTGGCTGCCGCCGGAGGCACGGCGCTACAGATGCCGACAGCCCATGCCGCCAATGGCGCCAATCTGGTGCTGGGTAGTGCAGCCAACACTGCCGAAAACCTCACGCAGTTGACGTATGATGGCAGTGAGACGAAGCCAACCGCATTCAAGGTGTCCATCGGCGACAATGGTCTTGCGATCGACGGAACTGCCGGTAACTACAACACTGGTGGCTCCGCAGGTGTCAGCGGCACAGCGCTCAACGGCGCACAAGCTGTCGGCGTCGCGGGCAAGGCAGGCGCCAACGGAACTGGGGTCTACGGCGTCGCAAAAGGGAGTGCCGCCTGCTGGGGCGTATGGGGCTTTTCCGACGCGGGGGTTGCTGTCGAGGGAGGCAGCGGCACAGGTATCGACTTGATGGCAGGTGGCGCAGGCCGTCTCGCCTCGATTCCCCAGCTTGACGTTGGCGCGCCCACGAGCGGAACGTACGCCGCTGGCGAGCAGATTCGTGACTTTGGTGGCAATCTGTTCATCTGCGTCGCGGGTGGCTCGCCCGGCACGTGGCTCAAAGTAGCCGCGGCCGCCGCTGGCAGGGGTGGTATGGTCAATCTGCTGTCCGCGCCCATTCGCCTGCTCGATACGCGCTTATCGATCGGAAAGCTTTCCGCCGGCTCGGTGTATGTCCTTCAGGTGAGCGGTGTCGATGTCGGTGGAATCAGCGTGCCGAAAGGCGCGACTGGCGTGGTGGGCAATGTCACCGTGGTGCAACCCACCGGGGGCGGCGACCTGCGCCTCTATCCTGGCGGCGCGCCCCAACCTGCAACCAGCTCGATCAACTTCGCCAGCGGCCAGGTCGTTGCCAACGGCGTGACGGTGGGCCTCAACATCAGCGGCCAGATCAGCATCAAGGTCGATATGCCTGCGGGAACCGCGACCCATGTGATCTTCGACGCCAGCGGCTACGTCATGTAAGCGCTGAGATTGGGATTGAATGGGCAGGAGCAGGCTGAATTCCCTGGTAACGCCCATTCAATCTCGCTATCGTCAGTTATTTCGCGAACTGCCTGAGGAGGCGCCCAATGCTACGAGATAGCTCGAACCCGGCAACGCCAACACGCCCACCACGCCCGGCGCCAAAAGCGCTCGCGCCAGCGCCACAGATAGCCGCGCGAAGGCATCCGCTTACCGCGCGACCCAAACTGTCGGTTCCGCAGGCCCCGGCGCGCAGGGATCATGTAGACCGACGCCATAGCCGTCTCACGCCGAAGTCCTCTACCTGGAAGTAGAATCGTTTCTCGCCTTGCTACGTGGGCGCTCATGATTCGTCGTGAGCGCCCATTGTCACTCAAACGTATCCCAAGCGCATTACGCGCCAGGGAAGAGATCTTCCACTGGGCGCGGGCCGATGGCCACCCGCACCAGCGGATCAGTTAGCGGGAAGCGTTCGAGCAGGCGCATAATCTGCTCGCGGCTGACGCCATCCACAGCTTCTTTCAACTCCTGAATCGTCGTCAGCTTCCCCTCGAACCACCACGACCGCAGCAACGCCCCCATGCGCGCCGCCGAGCTTTCGCCGCGCATTACCAGCTCGCTCTTAAGTTGCACTCGCGCGCGTTCCAACTCGTCGTCGGTCACTCCTTTATCCCGTAGCAGTTTCAGCTCATCTAGCATCACCTTGACGGTCTCTGGCGCCTTCTCCGGCGTCGTGCCAGCGTAAAGGAAGCCCGCGCCAGATGCGCCGTTGGGCGCGAACATCGCCGCGACTGAATAGACCAGTCCGCGTTTCTCGCGCACCTCGCGGAAGAGCCGAGAGGTCATGCCACCGCCGAAAATCTCGGTGACGACCGAGGCAGCGTAATAGTCGGGATCGCCATAGGCTGGGAAGGGGAAGACCATCGCGATATGCTGCTGATTGCCCTCCTGCGGCTCGACAAAAACGGAGGAGGTGGGGTGCGGCTGAGCGGTGGCTGAGGCGGGCGCCTCGCCGCTCCAGCCGCCAAAGAGTTCCCCGACACGCGCCACTGCGGCATCCCAGTCGAAATCGCCCGCAATCGAGAGCACTGTACCGGCTGGATGGTAGCGCGCCTGCCAGAACGCATGCAGGTCATCGCGCGTGATCGCCTCGACGGTCGCCTGCGAGCCAAGAGCGCGCCGGGCGAGCGGTGAGTTCGTATAATAGCGTTCGCGCGCCAGATCGAAGATACGACGCATCGGCTCGTCGTCGCGGCGGCGAATCTCCTGCAGTTGCACCGCGCGCATCTGGCTCAGCTCTTCGTCGGGTAGCGCAGGGTGGAGCAATACGTCGGCAAAGAGATCCAGAGCGGTATCGAGCCGATTACCGACAATCTGCGCCGAGTAGCGGGCGAATTCGATAGCCGTCTCGCCCCCTTTGCGCGCGCCGAGCGCCTCGAACTCCTCGGTAAGCTGGCGCACCGAGCGATGCTCCGTCCCCTGGAACATCATCTCGGAGAGCAGGTAGGTCAGGCCAAGCCGGTCGTCTGACTCATCGCGTATGCCCGCGTCAAGCTGTATTCCGAAGGTGACGGAGGCCAGGCTTGGCATCCGCTGCCCAACCATGCGCAGACCATTCGGAAAGACGTGCATGAAATAGTTCGGGGCCAGTTCGCTGCCCGTCGCGCTTGTCGCGCTGGTCGACTCTGATGCGCCCAAGTCATCTATCCTTTCTCCCGGCCCCTCGGCGAACGCTTGTGCGCTCCGCCAGAGCCGTCGCCTATCGCATCGCGCAATCTCATCATCGCACATTACAGACTATATCGACTCGCTCGCGCCACTGTTAGCCGTGCGCGTAGCGTTGCGCAATATCAGCCAGCCGATAATCCCAGCCACCAGAGAGCCGAGCAGGATGCCCACTTTCGCCTGTATGATGAACGCGCCACTTCCGAAGGCAAGATCGGTGATGAAGAGCGACATGGTGAAACCAATGCCGCCGAGAAAGGCGACGCCAACCATATAACGCCAGGTGACCGCCTCAGGCAACACCGCGATACGCGCCCGTGCCGCGATCCATGTGCTGACGAAAACACCCACTGGTTTTCCCACCAACAGACCCAGCAGGACACCCAGCGTCACTGGTTGGGTAAGCGACTTCGCGAAAGCCTCATTGAGCGCGATACCAGCATTGGCAAGAGCAAATACCGGAACGATGAGGTACGCGACCCATGGATGCAGCGCGCTCTCGACACGCTGCAACGGAACCTGGAACTGCTCAGCGCTGTCCTCCAGGGCTTCCAGCGCCGCCTGCTGCTCTTCGTTGGTGAGCATCCGACGCCCGGAGTAGCGCGACGCGGCGAAGGCGTCCAGATATTCGCGGGCGCGGCGCACGAAGTCGCTCGAATCAATGCGCGACCGGACAGGGATCGTCAACGCCACCAGAATGCCCGCAACCGTCGCATGTACTCCGGAACTCAACATCGCGAGCCAAAGCGCCACCCCAAGCAGCGCATAGACGGCAAGTCGGCGGATGCCCAGGAAATTCGCCAGCATGAGCAACGCAAAGCATCCGGCGACAATCGCCAGAGCAACCCACGAGATATGATTCGTGTAGGCGACAGAGATCACCAGAACCGCCACGACATCGTCCACAATGGCGAACGATGCGAGAAAGGTGCGCAGCCCGCTCGGAATGCCGCGCCCCAACAGCGCTAGCACGCCAAGTGAGAAAGCGGTATCAGTCCCAATGGGAATGCCCCAGCCTCGTGAACCAGGGCCGCCAGCATTCAGCGCGAGGTAAATCGCCGCAGGCGCCAGAACCCCGCCAACCGCCGCCACAATTGACAGCGTCGCCCGCTTGGGTGATCGCAGGTCGCCTACGACGACCTCGCGTTTGATCTCGAGGCCGACGACGAGAAAGAACAGAGCCATCAGGCCCTCGTTGATCCAGCCAAGGACGGACTCTGCGACGTGCGCGCCGCCAACGCTAACGGCGATTTCGGTGTGGAGCGTCTCATTGTAGAGACCTGCCAGCGGCGAATTGGCGAGTATCAATGCCAGCGCCGTCGCGGCCAGCAGCAATATGCCGCCGGACGCCTCGGTTTGCAGGAAGCGCTGGAAGGGAAGCAGAATCATCAGCGGCGCGGGAGCCTCGCCGGTTCGCATCTTCCTCACCGTCATCCGCAACCGTTGAAGCATCCCCACCTTCTCTACTTCTCGTTGATTCGCCATACCGATCTCTCCTGGCTCTTTACGTACGTCGCATCAACGCCCTGAGCCTGAAACGTCTGGATATGCGGCGGGGCTATGGCTCCTCTGGGCCTTGCGCCCCATTGTTCTCTTTGATGCTGGCCCCGTCATTCCCACTCGTGGCGGTATCCTGCCATCTGTGCGCTTGCTGGTCCAGTTCATGATCAATCTCACTGAGCAGTTCGCGCAGCACCCCGTCGGAGATTTGTCCCGACGCAGCCGCCTCGTTCACAGCTTCACGACGCACATGGAGCAGATGCCGTATCGCGTCTCGTTCCCGATCCATGCGAGCCGTTGGTTCGCTTGCGTAGGCATCCTCCAACTCGACCCGCGCCTGCTCACGCCGCTCGGCAAGGCGAGCCGCAAGCCTGGCCGCCAGGTGCTCGTCTATCACTGCCGCACCCCGCAAGGCTGCAAGTTCGTGAACCGCCGCGTCGAGACCACGAAGACGTCCAACTGCCGCTTCGACAACCAACTGGCCCTGTTCTTCCTTGCGCGTAATACCCAGCCGTTGAACCAGCGGTCGAATGGTGAGGCCCTGGCCGAGCAACGTGACAAGCACCACAAGGAAGGTCAGTGTTAGCAGCAGACTCCGATCTGGCAGTCCGACCGGCAAGCTGAGCGCTGCGGCCAGCGCGACCGCGCCGCGAAGTCCCGCCCATGTCAGCACTATGCGCCAGCCCGCTGGGAATGGGTTTCCCCGCCAGGCGAGAATGCGCGCGACTACCCAGACAACGAGCGCTCTGGCGACCGTAATCGCGATGAACACCGCCACGAGCGGCCAGAGCAGCGCCAACATACTCGAGCCCAGGTGAGAGAAGTCGGGCTCGCCGAGGAACCGCAGTTCGAGGCCCACCAGCAGAAAGAGCAATGAATTAGCCACGAAGTCCAGGAACTCCCAGGTAGCGCCTGCCTGCAGCCGGGTGGTGGGCGACATAACTCTCCGACTGCGGACGCCTAGCAGCAGCCCCGCCGTGACAGTCTCCAATGGACCAGATGCGCCCAGGCGAGTGGCCAATAGAAAGCCACCATAGGCGATAATGAGCAGAATGGCGGTTTCGAGTAGGGCATCGTCAATGCGGCTCAGGATGGTGGTGCCGACGATGCCAACAGCGACTCCCAGTGCGAGCGATCCTGCCACCCCAAGTACAAATTGTTCGAAGGTAACGCCTATATTTACCCCTTGGCCAGCGACACCAGTAGCAACGCCAACCATAGTGGTGAAGAAAACGAGCGCGGTGCCATCGTTGAACAGGCTCTCCGCTGTCACAATCGTTGAGAGGCGTCGAGGCGCGCCAACCTCGCTGAAGATAGCCAGCACCGCCACAGGATCAGTCGCCGCCACGATGGCGCCGAAGAGGAATGCGATGCTCCAGTCAATGCCCGCCGACCAGTGCAGGGCCATCCCGGCAAGCGCTGCCGTCACCACCACGCCGGGAATCGCCAGGAGCGTCACGGGCATAATGTTGGCGCGCAAATCGGTGAAACTCAAGTGATAGGCGCCGTAAAACAGCAGCACGGGCAGAAAGACGGTAAGGATGATCTCAGGAGTAAGCTCCACACGCGGCGTATTTGGCAACAACGCGAGACCAAGCCCGGCGAGCACGAGGGCGACCGTATAAGGGATGCGTACATAGCGGACGACGGCAGCGACCACCGCCACCGCTACGAGTAATTCGAGGAAGATCATGACATCAAGCCCGCCGGTTTCGCTCATGAGATGCCCTCCCCGCCTATTAGATGATAGGATGCAGTATATACCCCCAGACACCCAGCCGCTGAATGAACCGAGTTGACGCTCACTGCACGCTCACTGCACGCTCACTGCGCACCAGCTACCGGTTGCGGCACGTAAAAAGGCGCCGGTTGCCGACCAGGCTTCCCGGCGCCCCACACACCTACAGTATGGCGTCCACCATATGCGCTTTATCCTAACATGTCTACAATGGTCTTTCAAGGAGCGGCACAAGAGCGCGGTTCCGCCAGTCAATCTCATGGCGTATCGCCCGCGTCTGACCCGCCAGCAAGTGGCCTCGCGAAGGCCAGCCCCCAGACGGATGCCGCCCCAGCGGCGCGTAACGGCTCGGCTGCTGCATCGAGCGTGCTGCCGGTCGTGGTGACATCGTCCACCAGCACAATTCGCCGCCCGGCGATCATCTTAGCAGCAACAAGGTCGGAGACGGCAAAGGCGCCAGCCACATTACGCCGACGCTCCGCCTGCGAGAGATGGGTCTGCGCCTCGGTAGCGCGCACACGCATCAGCACATCGGCGCAGACGGGCAAATCTTGCAGGCTGGCGAAGGCGCGCACCAGCAGCTCGGCCTGGTTGTAGCCGCGTTCGCGCCGTCGGCTGGCATGTAACGGCACCGGGATAACCATGTCGGCGGTGTGGATGTCGGATTGAAATGGCGCTGTCATGAGGGGCGCGAGACATTCGGCCACGCGCCGTTGCCCGCGAAACTTGAGCGCCAGGATCGCGGGGCGAACCGCGCCTGTATAGACAGTGGCCACCCGGATTCCGTCGAGATGCTTCGGGCCACGGCCATTGGCGCAGTCCGCGCAGAGACTTGCGGCAGAAACTGTTGTCACATGTATTGTCTGGCCGCAGCGGGCGCAGATCGGCGCTTCGGGTGGCTGCATGCTGCTGAGGCAACCCGCGCAGACCGCTGCGCCTACACGCTGGCAGGCGACACAGCGGGGCGGAAAAACCATATCCAGCAAACTGCTCAGCCGCGGCATGGCACACTCCGATTCACTCACAAGTAGCATGGGGTACACACACTCAGCCGGTTGGCGCAACCGGTGTTCCCACACGCCGTAGCAGCGTGACATCGCCCGCCCGCCCAACAACCTGATAGTGACCCGATTGCAGCATAATAGTTAGCATGCGCTGGTCGTCCGCACGCGAAATGGAGATGGCGTCGGAAATATCCACGGCAACATACTCGGCCAGGTATGACTGTGGGTCGGGCATCAGATAGATAGTGTAGCGACTGCTCAATCGCGGATTGAGCGAGTCGGTGGCGGCAACCGTGGCCGACTGCGGCACGCGATCCAGCAGCGCGTTGACCACGTTTTGATGGGGAATGGGCCTATCGCCCGCATGCCAGAATGACCCAATCATTCCGCCCGCCGTCGTGGTCAGATTCCACCAGCCCGTCACCAGCAGCCACAGAACCACCAGCGTAGGAATCCAGCGCGACGGGACGGGGATGCGCTCCAGCAGTCTGCGCCAGCCCCAGACCGCCAGCCGCGCCAGCGAGGTAATACGCGCCCGTAGCGTCGGCTCGGTCGTGCGCTCGGGCGGGGGCGCTGGTTCGCCACGCTCGGCCCGCTGGCGCGCCGCCAGCAACGCCGCGACACCATAGATCGCGGCGGGCATGACATATGCCAGAATGACCGCATTGTACTGAAAGAAGCCGCTATACTGCTCCACATGCGCGCTGAGAATATTGACCGCCAGCTCAGGCAGCGCGCAGAGCCAGAGCAGAGGCATGAAGATACCCAGCCCGCCGCCGGTGCGCAACAGCATCGCCAGATAGCCGAAGCGGTCGGCATCGAGGATGGTGAACGGCAGGAATGGATTCGCGAGGATATTTTTCAGCGCCGCGCCCGCCGAGCCGCCCAGCCAGCTATAGCGATACCAGAAATTGTTGCCGCCAGAGATGCCGCCGTTGAAGTGCGGCAATATGACGCCAAAACATAATGCGGCATAGGCAATCGAGAGCAGCGTCACGGCCAAGCCAAGTCGGGGACGTTTATACCAGAAAATGATGAGCAGCCCCAGCAGCGCCAGCGAGAGCGCCACATCCTCCTTGGTGAGCGCGGCCAGAATCGCCGCCACGGCGAAGGTGCGATAGCGCCCAGCGTCGAGCGCCCAGATGGCGAGGATGAGCAGCGGCGTCGCCAGCGCCACGCTATGGAAATCCCAGAGAGCCGCGCCAAGAAACTCCGGCGCGAGCAGATACGACGCGGCGAAGGCGACACCCAGCAGCGGCAGACCCGGCAGGCGGCGCAGACTCAGCAGAAACAGCGGGATCGCGCCAAGCGCCATCGCCACATTCTGGATCACGATCAGCGTCTCAGGCCCATCGTGAATGAGGTAGAACGGCGCGATCAGCGCCAGGATCGGCTCGACGTGGATTCCCAGGCGCGTTGGCGGGCCGAACCAGTCTAGCCCGCGATTCGTGAAGCGGAGGAAGTTGCCGTGGAGGGTGTTCCAGACGGCCTGGTTCATGTTGCCGAGGTCAAAGGCATCGGCGTGGTACGTCTGATACCGAGCAATGCTATGCTGGCAGATCAGAATGCTATCCACAACGACGAGCAGCAATACCAGCGCCCATGCCAGACGACGCTGCCCCTCTAGCGTGCGCAACGCACCCCAGGAGCGCCGCAGCCACACCACTGCCGGGGCATCGTGTGACGTTGGCGCAGGGAGCGTGCGTTCGGTTGGAGTCGTCATGAGGGCAACATTCCGGGTATCAGAGCGGCTTGATCCGCACGAGCGCATCGCCCTTCTGGACTAGCTGACCATTTTGCGCCGGAATCGAGGCGACGACGCCTGATATCTCGCTCTTGATCTCGTTGAAGACTTTCATCGCCTCAACGATACACACGATCTGCCCCGCCTGCACCAACGTACCAACTTCGGCAAACGGCTCGGCGCTGGGGGACGACGCGGTGTAAAACACCCCAGTAAGTGGCGCGATGACCGCGACGCCCGCATCGGTCGGGTTGGGCGCCATTGCGGATGCGACGGATTCGGCGTGTTGTGGGCGCGACGCGCGCGAGGTGGTAACGACCTGTGCGGTCGGAACAACGACAGGCGCATCGAGGCGACGCCGTAGCGCAATGCGCACGCCGTCCTCGGTGAGGTCAAGCTCACTAACGTCGGTGCCTTCGAGCGCCTCCGCCAGCGCTTTCACCCGGCTGACAAGCGATTGACGTTCCGTTGGTCGCCTCCTCTATTCCACAGGTATCAAGCAAAATCAGGACAATCGCTGCTTATCGCTTAGGCTTCGTAGCGACGCATGACCAGCACCGCGTTATGGCCGCCAAAGCCCATTGAGTTAGAGATGGCAATCTGCGGATGGGTTGTACGCGCCTCGTTAGGCACGTAGTCCAGATCGCATTCCGGGTCGGGATGCTCAAGGTTGATAGTTGGCGTGATTGTGCCGGTGTGCAGCGAGAGCGCCGTCACCGCCGCCTCGATCCCGCCAGCGGCGCCGAGCATGTGGCCAATCATGGATTTCGTCGAGCTGATTGCCAGCTTGCGCGCGTGATCACCGAAGACCGTCTTAATCGCTTGCGTCTCGTTGCGGTCGTTATAGACCGTCGCCGTGCCGTGCGCGTTGACGTAGTCCACCTGGTCGGGGGCAACTCCACCCTTCTTCAGCGCCTTGCGAATGGCGCGCACCAGGCCTTCGCCGCCGGGGGCTGGCTCGGTAATGTGGTGCGCGTCGGCGGTGCTGGCATAGCTGACTACCTCCGCATAGATGCGGGCGCCGCGCTTGCGAGCGTACTCCTCATCTTCCAGGATCAGGACGCCCGCCCCTTCACCCATGACAAAGCCATTGCGCGTCGCGTCGAACGGTCGGCTGGCATGCACTGGGTCGTCGTTGCTGCGCGAGAGAGCGTGCATACTCGCGAACGACGCTATGCCCATCGGGGTAATGCCACATTCGCTGCCGCCCGCGATCATCGCCACCGCATCACCGCGCCGGATGATCTCCGCCGCCTCACCGATGGCATTGGCGCTGGTGGCGCAGGCCGAGACCGTGGCGAAGTTCGGCCCCTTCGCGCCGGTCTGCATCGAGATAAACCCGGCCGCGATGTCGGTGATGAACATGGTGATGAAGAACGGGCTGACCCGGTCGGGTCCGCGGTCGAAAAGAACCTTGAATTGGTCGTGGCACGTTGCCAGACCGCCAATTCCCGAGCCAATGATAACGCCGACATCCTCGGCGTTCTCGTCATTGATCGTGAACTCGGCATCGGCCAGCGCCTGAGTGCTCGCGGCCATCGCATAATGCACAAAGCGGTCGTTGCGCCGAACCTCCTTGCGATCCATGTAGAGTGTCGGGTCGAAACCCTTCACCTCGCAGGCGATACGGGTCTCCTGATCGCTGGCATCGAAGACGGTAATCGGGCCGCCACCCGACACACCCTCACACAGCGCTTTCCAGGTAGATGGGGTATCGTTGCCAACGGGCGATACCAGCCCAATGCCGGTCACTACGACACGCCTGGTCATATGAATGCTACCTCTCAGCAAGTCCGTTCGCGCTCCACCCAGAGACAGAGCAGGCCGGTTGTTTGATCGTCTGGCCAACGCGCCTGTAGCACGCTGTGGCATACGCTATTGTATCAAATTGCTTCAAGCGTCCGGGGGATTTCCCCATCGCCGCACGCTCCAAGCGATCTTATCCCTTGATACCGAATTCCTCGCCATGATCCGCCAGGAAGTTGGTATACGCCTCCCCGCGCACGAAGGTATCGTGCTCCAGAAGCTTGAGATGGAACGGTATTGTCGTCGGAACGCCCTCGATCTCGTATTCGCCCAGCGCGCGTTTGCCCCGCGCAATGGCCTCCTGACGCGTTGGCGCCCAGACAATCAACTTCGACAACAGCGAGTCATAATGTGGCGGCACATCGTAGCCAACGAACAGATGTGAATCGACGCGCGTGCCTGGGCCACTCGGCGGCAGGTATTTCTCGATGGTACCCGTCTGCGGGCGGAAGTCGTACGACGGGTCTTCGGCGGTGATGCGGAACTCAATGGAATGCCCGCGCAAGACCACGTCTTCCTGGCTGAACCAGAGCGGCTCGCCCGCCGCGACCCGCAGCTGTGCCTGCACGAGATCGATGCTTGTCACCCACTCCGTCACCGGATGCTCGACCTGGAGGCGCGTGTTCATCTCCATAAAATAGTAGTTGTTGTCTTCATCGACCAGGAATTCGAGCGTGCCGACGCCGCGATAGCCAATCGCCAACGACGCCGCAATGGCTCGCTGGCCCATCTCGCGACGGATCTCCTCCGGCACGCCTGGACTTGGAGACTCCTCGATCAACTTCTGATGGCGTCGCTGCACCGAGCAGTTGCGCTCGCCCAGATAGACGCCGTTGCCGTAGTTGTCGCAGAGCACCTGTACTTCGACGTGCTTTGCCCGGCCCAGATATTTCTCGACATAGAGGCCGTCGTCGTGGAACGCCTCGCGCACCTCGCTCTGCGCCGTGGTAAAGACGTGATCGAACTCCTCAGGACGCCGCACCAGCCGGATGCCGCGTCCACCGCCGCCTGCCGCCGCCTTCAGCATGAGCGGGAAGCCGATACGCGAGGCCGCCGCGACGCCCTCGCCCACCGAACGCAGCACATCGGTGCCAGGCAGCATCGGCAGCCCGCCGCGCATCATCGCGTCACGCGCCTGCACCTTATCGCCCATCTGCACCATCGCGGCGGGTGGCGGTCCGATAAAGACGATGCCGCAGTCCGCGCAAATCTCGGCGAAACTGGGGTTTTCAGAGAGGAAGCCGTAGCCGGGGTGAATCGCTTCGGAGCCAGTGAGCATGGCGGCGCTAATGAGGTTGGGGATGTGGAGATAGCTCTTGCTGCTGGGGCCAGGACCGATACAGATACGCTCGTCGGCGAGGCGAACCGGCAGTGAGTCCTGGTCTGCCTCGGAATAGGCAATGACTGTGCTTACCCCCAACTCGCGACAGGCGCGTATCACCCGTAACGCAATCTCGCCACGATTGGCGATCAGCACCTTGTGGAACATGTATTTCTCGTGCCTCGACTCTCACATCGTCTACAAGTTGGATTTGCCCAGACGCACAGAAAGACCCCATGCCCGCGCACTCAATCGGGACATTTGGCCACAGTGTACCATCCAGTGTATCACGCGCCGGGCGCGCGGTGAAGGAATGTACTGCTGGCCTGCGCGGGCAGGGAGTCAGAAATCGCGAATTTCCGGCGGAAAGCGACAGAAGCCTTAGTCGAGGCGACCCTCGTTGGCAGCGCGTTGCTGTTGGGCGTAGAGGTTTGTCCACATCCAGGCGAGGCGCTCATAGCAGCCGTCGTGGGTGCGGTTGCCATTCGGCGTCTGCCATGCCCACCCGCGAATCCGCTCGCCACAGACCTCGCATTTGAAGCGGTAGAGGCTCAGCTTCTGCTTGCGGCTGGAGTAAAAGCGATTCATCGTGCGGGTATAGGAGAGCAGCGGCACGCCATGCGATGTCACCGTACTAGAGACACCCACCAGCGATTGTTCCCGCTGGAGCACGAGGCCACGCCCATCATCCTGCGCGTACATGTCATCGTCGTCATAGCCGTTATAGTCGCCGTACTGGCCATACTGATCATAATCGGCGTTCGCGTAGCCCTGCTCGCCATATCCATAGGATTCGCCGTTGCCAGTGTAACCCTGATCGTCATCCCATTGCTGATAGCGCTCACTGCGACCCCGCATCGCATCTGCTCCTCTCGGCCACCTCTCCGCCAGAATTCGCCCGAAACTCACCTGAAACGTACCATGCGGCTGCTTCGAGAGCCAAGTATAGCACAGCCACTCGCAACGTACTATCATGCTGGAACCATTGGGCCAGCAGTGGGCTACAAGATATGAAGAAGGAAGGCACTCAGGCCTGAGCGCCTTCGACACACTGCAAGCATCGCTGTGAACGCAGGGACACTATCCCTGATTAACTCGTAAAGGTGTTGGTTGTCAGATCGAAACCAAATGATACCGTCTTGTCCGATTTGATCCGAAGCACATTGCCTTTGATCCCAGTAATCCCGGTGTAGGTGGAGTGATCTGGCGCGTCGAAGATGCCTACCAGTTGATAGCTAGCAGCGTTTGAAAACGTCTCGACACGTACCGCGCCAACGCCAGGCGACGAATTCGTAGTATCTGACCCGGTATAGACGAATTCCCAGGTGCCGTTGACCGGACCAGTGTACAGATCCTGCACCTTGAAGTTCGTGATTTTGGCTTGCCCAAAATAGTAGTAGATGCCCGAGGTGAAGGTTGGCGTAGGAACTGGTACTAGTGTTGCGTACGGCGGCTTGATGGGATGGGGATTCTGGGCGCGCGCCGCCGCCAGTGTCGCATCTCCACGTGCGAGCAAGGTCGCTTTGGCAGACGGGAGTTGTGGTTGCGGTCCTGATGTACCCAACCGGGATGCCTGACTTATCCCAACGAATGTGATGGCGATAAGCAGGACGACCCCTGCCGCGATGAGCGCTGCGAAGCGTTGGCCTCTCTGTCGCGTTCGGTGGTTTGTCTGGTGATCTGTCCGGGTCTTATTCTCCTGTGGCATCTTATCGCTCCTTTACGTGCGACGAATGGATGACGTACCATCAAGAATTAGGGCAGTGGTTCGTTGGGTCTGGCGGTTTTTCGCAATGGATTTCCAGTGAGTAGGGCATGGATGCATTGACTCCGGCCGCGCTGAGCGCATTGGAAAGGTCTGTCCAAGCCTGGGTCGCGGTCAGTTGTGACGGGTGGAAGTCGTTCTGGTCCCAGGGACCCTCGAAGGACATCGGCATCTGATAATGTGTGGCATAGAGGCTGATGTTGGCCCACTGTCCCGAGTTGTCGGGACTCGTCGTGTAAATCTCAGGCGCAACAAATGATGGCGGGGCGCCCCAGCTGTACCAGTAGTAGTCGTATTGATAATAGCCATAGCTGCATGCCCTGCCTTTGCCGCTGGTATACGAGGTGGGACAGCCAATGGCATCGCCGTAGTTTACGTATGGAGCGGGATCAATCGAGGAATAACCACTTATCCAGGCAGTGCCTTGATCACTGGGTGACCTGCCCCGTTGGGTAATTCCATGCCTCAAGATCGTTCGCACCCCAGACTCTCACCTCGCCATTGAGGCTTGAATCATCTCCTATGACGGTTTGTACCACCTGTGCCCAATCCTTCCCAAGCGCCGTGTACGTTGCATCAGAATATGAAGGATCAGCATCGTTGGTACCAACGCCAAGCGTCAACAATGAGGTCGACGTACACTCCCAGTATCCTTCGGAGAAGTAATAGGCGATACTCTCCACTTGACTATTTGTCAAAGGCTGCCCTTGAGTTGTTACTACTCCTGTTCCCGCTGAGTTTTGTACTCCAAAGTCCAGCACCACTAAACTGGTGTGGGGTGGCGAGAATCCAGCATCAAAGTGACCTTGATTGCAACCGAGTGTGTGTGCGACGTTCGTATCGCTAGTCATTATGTAAAAGCTCCAGTCAGTCGGGGGTTTGGCTGGCGTTGCGAAGGCAATGGAGGGATGAGGAAAGAGCAGGAGGTTGGCCGTCAGGAGATACATCCCCGCGCCCAGCAGGATAGCCAGGCTGAGTTTGATTGCCCAAAAACCGATCACTGAAACTTACTTTGTAATGGCGAGCTGTGACCCCTTCAATTCCGGCATTTCGGTACTCTCAATCTCTCACTATGCGCTACACGCAATTAGGGCTTCCTACGCATAGAGTAACGGGGCTTCCTACGTATTTATATCATGCCAATGGATCTAAGTCACGGTGAATGGATGATCGGGACGATGTAAATTCAAAGCACTTGCAATTCGTAAGGATGATACCATCAGGCAAACGAGCGTTGATAATGAGTCGTTATTTAGATCCTCATACTGTCGCAACATGCTAAAATGGGTGACAAGTTGGAGGGGCGTCAGCCAAAAATCGGAGGCAGACATGCACGGATTGTGGAGCAGTAGGGCGATATGATCGAATCATTGACAACTCAGTTGCCGAAATCACTCCCATCGGCTTCACAGGCGTTACGCGGCGGGATGCTGGCGTCGGCGCTGTTGGCCATCGTGCTGCTCGTTGCCTTCCGCGCCACCGCGCCATCCTCAACGGCGACCCAGATGCGGATCAATCAGCCCGCAACGGCGTTTACGCTGCCCGCCGAGCAGGCTGGTGTCCGGTTGCCAGTGTCCGCCACGTTCGCACCGGCCAACGGCAAACCGACACTGCTGGTCTTTTTCTATACCCTCTGCACGCACTGCCTGCTGCAGATGCAGTCCACTCACGCCGTCACCGCCGGGTTCCCTGAGTTGCACACCCTCTATATCGATTCGCCATCTGAGTTGCCGAACCTCCCCGATCTGATGATGCAGCGCCTTGGTATCACCGACCCGGTGCTACTTGACACCGATGGCCAGGTTGCCGCGCGCTATGGGATCGCCTATTATCCCGCGCTGGTGCTGGTCGACGGGCGCGGCATCGTGCGCGCAATCTGGACCGGCGAGACAGACGCCGCGACTCTGCACGCGGGGATTGCGCGAGCGCTAGCGGCGAACGGCAATGGAAGCGGATAACACCATGACATCTCAGGCCAAGCCTCGGCTGATAATGCTGCTGGGCGGCGCGCGCAGCGGCAAGAGCGCCTACGGCGAGACCCTGGCGAAACAGTTGGCCGGGGAGGCGCCGGTGCTGTATATCGCCACCGCATCTGCCAGTGACGACGAGATGCGCCAACGCATCGCGCGCCATCAGGCGAACCGCCCGCCACACTGGCTTACCGTGGAGGAGCCGCGAAATCCCGCGAGCGCGCTGCACGCCAGTGCTGCGCCCATGGCGCTCCTCGATTGTGTGACCTTGCTCGTCGCCAACCTGCTGCTCGCCAATATGGAGGATCACGACGATCCCGACGAGACCACCCTCACAAGCGAGTTTGCCGAGGAATCGGTAGACCGAGCCATCGGTGATCTGCTGGACGCCTGGCGCGCGCATTCATCCACGCTCATCGTCATTTCCAATGAGGTGGGCATGGGAATCGTGCCGCCCTATCCATTGGGGCGCGTCTATCGCGACTGCCTCGGGCGCGTCAACGCGCGATTGGCCGCGGAGGCCGACACCGTCTTACTCATGATCGCCGGGCTGCCGATAGAACTGAAGGCGCTGGCCGGCGCCTGGCAGCGCGAAGCTACTCGCCGCTTCGGCGCGCACGGCTAGCGCCTTCAGCGCCGCTACTTAATTGAGCGGACTCGCCGTATAGTATTGCGCCAGCCACTGGCCCGCCAGCTTACTATCCTTCAGCGTATCGCCGCCCCAGTAGCTACTGGTCGCCCAATCGCTCCGCGCGCTCCGTGCGGCGAGTGGTTGGTCGGCGTACCACATGACACCCTGCCAGAACGGCGCGGCGGAGAAGACCTGGAACAGCGCCTGGAAGTCGTTGAGCTGCTCGTTCTGGTCAGGGCTATCCGGCGACGCGCTGAGTGGGGCTCCATTCGCGCCTGCCGCGCTAACGTAGCCTGCCCCGGTAAAGAGAATCGGGCGGCTGAACGACGAGGCGAGTTTTTCCAGCTTGCCGTAGATATCGCCATTGCCCTGAAGATCAAGCCCCTTGCCATGCCACGCATTCACCAGGTCAGGCACACCTACGTCAGCATTCTGCGTCAGCGGGAAGTAGGCATCGACGCCGATGTAGTCCACCGCATCCCACCAGCTGATATGGTCGTACTCGCTGCTTGTGGCGCCTTCAGGGGCCCCACCCCACGACGCGGCATAGATCAACTTGCCGGTGTATCCCGCACCTGTCTGCGACTGGTGGCCATTGAACGTCGCATACTCGGGAGAACGCAGCGCATGGATCACGTGCCGCCAGTCGCAGTCGCGCCGACCAGAACAATTAGGAAATGACTCACCCGGCACGCCACGGTCGATACCTTTGGCGTCAGCCTTGGCGGTCGTTCGCGCGGTGTCCACGGTGGTGTTCGTCAGCTGGTCGCCAATGATGAAGTAGGGCAGGTGATTCTGTTCGGAGAGTTGCGCAAAATGCACCGCGAACTGGGTGTAATTATCAAACCACTTGTGCTCCAGCACACCGATCGGATCCTTCTCGCCATAAATGCTGAAGTTTGAGGTCAGATTCGACCAGGCTACCCCAACCAACTGGCTCGTCTCGTTGGTTCCGCTCAACTGGTCCTGCTGGCGCACCTGAAGCTCAAGGATCGGCGTCAGGCCCGCCTTCTTCGCATCGTTGATCGCGCGAAGATAGATGCTGTCATCAAAGGTGTCTTTATCGCCTTTGTCAGTCGGACGCCACGCGAGTGTGCTTGAGCTACGGATGGGCATGTCGGCCACCACCGGGATGATGACGCTGTTCATATGGTACGTCTTCGCCTCAAACGTCATGTTATCCAGCGAAGCGGAGGTATCATAGCCGCCATTCGTCATGCGGCGCGTCCACATCATGGTAAAGCCCTGGAAGGGCGCGCTGTTGCTCAGCTGCCCGTTCGCTGAGTTGCCCGTCTGCGCCAGCATCCCCGGCGCCAAAAACAGGATGTGCGGCAGAACAAACTGGCCGCCCGCCAGCAGCACGACCAGAAGCGGAATCGCCACCACAGCCCCCATGCTCAGCGCCCGTCGTCCTGGAGGGCGGCGTCCCGGCGCTGGGAGCGGCGACGTGCCGGGGAGCAACGGGGAAGGCGAGAGTGGCATCTGCTAGTCCTCCTAGGCCGGGAACGCAAGCTTGCGATACTTCTCGGCGATCTCATACCAGGCTTCTTCCGACAAGCCCAGTTTTTCGCGTAGCTCATCCATCGAGGCGCCCGCGCGCAACTGGCGCACCGCGAAGATATCGCGCAGCAGTTGCAATGTCACACGCTTATCGAGGTCGGCGCGCTTGACGGCGGCGGCGAGCACATAGTTCAGGTTACGGTCGGTACACTCGAAGAGGCGTTCGCGCGGCTGGTAGCGCTCAACATAGCGCTGGTAGACATCCGTCCACTCCGCTGGCAGCGCCATGCGCCGCTCACGCCGCCGCTTCGCCTGCCCAGGGAAATGCACCTCGAGCGCCGGTTCGTCCGGGTCAGAGAGGTCCACATGGCGCAACGCGACCGCCATCAACTCCTCTTTTTTCAGCCCCGTCGCCAGCAACGTCATCACTAGCAACTGGCAGCGTGGATCCGCTTCAGCGGCCTGCTCCAGCCGGGCGACCTCATCCTCGAAGAGCAATTCTGGAAGGGGTGGCGCCGGGCGGGTCAGCACGATGCGCTGCGATGGATCATCCGCAAGCACCTGCTCCTTCGCCAGCCAGCCAAAGAAATTCTTCAGGAAGGTCGCGCGCCGAGCCATCGTCTTCGGCGCCGGTTGTGTGGCGCGATCCCAGCGCAGGTGACCGAGCCAGCCCGCCAGCGAATCCTGCGTGATCGTCCGAAGCGGCGTCTCACGCCCGAGAAACTCAGTCAGCAGGCGCAGGTCCGAGAGAAAGCAGGTGATGGTGTAGACCGAGTGATCGGTACGGCGCAGATACTCCTGGTAGGGTAAGGCGCACGCCCCCAACACCGACGTTGCGGTGAGCGTCGGGACGACCACCACTGGCTCCTGCTTCGGCCCAGCCACTGGCGTGGCGACATCGGGGAAGAACAGGCTTGGCTGCTCCACCGAGTCATCAGATGTTTTGTCTGTGTCGGGCATGGCTGGCCTCACGTTGACTTATCCTGGAAAAATTGGACTTCCGCGCCCAAGTATGGCCCATTCGGGCGCTGTTTGCAAGCCAACGGGACCCACTTTAGGATATACTGGCCGGTGCGCCGCCCGGCTGCATCTGGCTGGCCGGATAGGTTTGCCGTACAGTACGTTCGAGACGCATTGCGCAGGTGTTGTCATCACATTGTTTGATAGAGGAGTATTCTCCGTGTCTGATACGACCCTCACTTCCGGCGATTTTCTCTCGCTTGACGATCTCCAGTTTCCCGAGGCACTAGAGGCTGCCGAAGTGGCGCGCGTCGTCGGCGTTGAGTTGAAGCTGAAGTCAACGCAGACGCTCGCCACCCTCACGCTGCTCGACGCTGGCAACACTGTGCCATTCATCGCGCGCTACCGCAAGGAGGCGACGGGCAACCTTGACGAGGTGCAGATTCAGGCCATCGGCGACCGCGCCGAGGCGTTGCGCACGCTCCACGCACGCAAACACGACGTGCTGCGCCTCATCGCCGAGCAGGGGAAGCTCACCCGCGAACTTGCCGACGCCATCATCGCGGCCACCACGCTGCAAGCCGTGGAAGACCTCTATTTGCCCTATCGCCAGAAGCGAAAGACACGCGCCAGCATGGCCCGCGAGCGCGGATTGCAGCCACTCGCCGACCTGATTCTGCGCCAGGAGCGCGTTCCTGGTCCACCGGAACAGGCGCGCATCGCCGCGGCAGAGCCATTCGTGGATACCGAGAAAGGGGTGGAAGACGTCGCGGCGGCGTTGGCTGGCGCACGCGATATCTGCGCCGAGACGGTCATGGAGGATGCTACGGTACGCGGCGAGGTGCGGACGCAGTTCTTCAAAGAGGGCGCGCTAGGCGCGAAACTCACCGTGGACACGGAGAAAGCAGCGGAGAAAGATCCGCGCGGCGTCTATCGCATGTACTACGAGTTCCACGAGCCAGTCCCGCGCCTTGTCCCGCACCGCATTCTCGCACTCAACCGCGCCGAGCGTGAAGACGTGCTGCGCGTCTCGGTGGATGTACCATTTGAGCGCGCCGAGCCGCTGATTCACAATCACTACCCGCCCGACCGGCGCTCGCCCTTCGCTGAGGAGCTGGAGACCGCCATCAGCGATGGCTACCGCCGACTGCTCGCACCCGCGCTCGAACGCGAGGTGCGCGCGGAACTGACGCGCCAGGCCGAAGAGCACGCCATCGGCGTCTTCGCAACCAATCTGCGTAACCTGCTCTTACAGCCTCCGCTTCGTGGCGAGCGCGTTCTTGGCCTCGATCCCGGCTTTCGCACCGGCTGCAAGGTGGCCGTGGTGGATGAGACCGGCAAACCTATCGACTCCACCACCATCTATCCCCACCCACCCCAGGAACGCTGGGCCGAGGCAAAAGCTACCCTCAAGGCGCTGATCGCCACCCACCGCGTCGGCGTGATTGCCATCGGCAACGGCACTGCCTCGCGCGAGACTGAGCAACTCGCCGCTGAGGTAATCGCCGAATTGGAGAAACTGGGTACCGCCTCTGGCTCGCTAGGCTACGTTATGGTCAACGAGGCGGGCGCGTCGGTGTATTCGGCGTCTGAGGGGGCGCGGCAAGAGTTTCCCACGAAGGACGCTACCGAACGCGGCACCATCTCGATCGCGCGACGGCTGCAAGACCCTCTTGCCGAGTTGGTGAAGATCGATGCCAAGGCGATTGGCGTCGGCCTGTATCAGCACGATGTGGATCAGCGCGCGCTTGCGACCGCCCTGGACCGCATCGTGGACTCGTGCGTGAACTTCGCGGGCGTGGATCTCAACTCCGCCTCCTCGCAACTGCTGCGCCACGTCTCTGGCATCACGACACGGATCGCCGACAACATCATCGCATGGCGCACTGAACACGGCCCATTCACCAGCCGCCAGCAACTGCTCAAGGTCTCCGGCCTCGGCCCAGCCACCTTCGTTCAGGCGGCGGGATTCTTGAAGGTGCCGGGTGGCAAGGAGCCGCTCGACAACACCTTCATCCACCCCGAAAGCTATGACGCCACACGCTCGGTGCTGAAGACGCTGCCAGGCTCGCCTGATGAGCGCGCCAGTGACCGGGTGCGCTCGTGGCGGATGCTCATCGGCATGAACTCGCGCGGCGCGGGCGCGCAGGCAGCCATCACGGCGCTGGCAAGCGAGGTCAATGTCGGCGTCCCAACGCTGAATGACATTCTCGAAAACCTGGAAAAGCCAGGGCTTGACCCGCGCGACAGCCTGCCGAAACCCATTCTGCGCCAGGACGTGCTGAAGCTAGAAGACCTGAAGGAGGGGATGGCGCTACAAGGTACTGTACGCAATGTCGTCGATTTCGGCGCGTTCGTGGATATCGGCGTCAAGCAGGACGGTCTGGTACACGTCTCCGAAATGGCCGACCGCTTCGTCCGCGATCCTCTCACCGTAGTACACGTTGGGCAGGTCGTGCGGGTGCGTGTGCTCGCCATAGATATCGGGCGCGGGCGCGTCCAGTTGAGCATGCGCAACGTCGAAGGCTAAGGCAACCCTGAATGCTCCGCAATACGTAGCAAAGCGTATTGACAAGTGGAGCGACCAGCGGGACAATGCCTGCGCGCGTACAGCGCATCTGCGTACAGCGCCCATGAGGGAAGCTAATTCGGGGGGAGTGGCAGCTTGGAGAGGTCCGTCTGGAAGCGTAAAGTCAACATCTTCCTGGTATTCATTCCGCTGGTGATCTTCAGCGCCTGGATCGAGGAGCATCTGTTACACGAGACGCTGGCGGGGCTGGAAGAACAGCAGCGTGTTCTGCTCGTCGGCGGTGTAATCTTTCTCTGCGCCGCGCTCTCGCTGATTCCGCTGGCAGGCTTTCTCGAAAGCGCCGTCGAAGAACTAGCCGAGTTGCTGGGCGAGTTCCTCGGTGGCTTGCTCCACACCACCGCCAGCAACGTGGCTGAGCTTGCGCTGGCGCTCTCGGTTCTGACATCGTTCGCAGGCTCGCGCGGCTCCGAGATCGTGCTCAGCTCCGTGGCGGGAGTTATCGTCCGCAACGCGCTGCTATTCCTCGGCATCGCCACCTTGCTCGGCTGCTGGCGCAACGGCAAGATGCGCTTCAGCCCGGAGGCCGCTGGCGAATACTCCACGGTGTTTGCCCTGGCCGTCACCGGACTCTCGCTGCCGACGCTCGCCTCGTTCGTCGTCGGCGCAAGCGCTGGCGCGGAGGGCGGCGCTGGCGGCGAATCGAGCGGCGAGGGCATGCTAGTCTTCGGCCATCTGCCATTTGCCGTCTGCATTGCGGTCGTGTTGCTGGTGAGCTACGTGGCGTATCTCGTCTTCGTGGTCTTCAAGCCACGCACCGGATACAACATGGCGGGCAAACGCGGAAAAACCGCTGCCGCCGAGGACGCAGCCGCTGGGGACTCGTCGATTCTGGTAGCCCCAGACACGCAGGCGCTCTTCGAGGAAGAACGCGCCAGCGCAGAAAGCAAACTCTCGGCACGCGCCCAACTGGCGGCGGAAAAACGTGCGGCGCGAGAAGAGTCGGGGGAAAAGCGCTTCCTGGGCGAACACAAGGTTGCGCGCGGGCTACTTGCGGTGCTCATTCTTGTTGTGGCCGCGGCGGGCGTGGTCGTGATGTCTGAGCATTTCGCCGACTCGGTCAAAGAGATGGTCGAGACGAACGCCGGGCTGCGCGACTACGAATTCTTCCTTGGCCTGATCCTGATCCCTGTGCTGGCAGGCGTCGTGGAGCTTTACGGCTCGGTTGGGATGGCGCGCCGCAAGAAGATGGATATTACGATGGCCATCACGGCGGGCGCATCGATCCAGATGATTCTGCTGGTGGTGCCGATTCTCGTGCTGGTTGGCTGGCTTACCGGCCACCCGCTCGGCTTGGTCTTCACACCATTGAATGTCATCATCTTTGGCGCGGCGACTTTCGCCTTCATGCTGCTCAGCCGCGATGGCGAATCGACCATGCTGGAAGGCGTGCAACTGGTGGCGCTCTGGCTGCTGCTGGCCGTTATCGCTATCTATCTGCCGCCCAACATCATCGGCGGTTGATGGCCAACGACTGCTTGACACTAGCCCATTCCGCCACGTAGACTGAATCTATCAATTGAAGAGAGTTCGTCGTGAGGGACGAGTATCCGCGCAACAGCAAGACAGCGAGCCGGGGAAGGTGCAAGCCCGGCAGGCTAGCGCGCGGAGAAGCCACCCTCAGGCCACGCAGCGCACCAGCTGCCCGGCCGCGACGCGGGACGAACGCCCACTGTGGCCAGTAGCACCCGCCGGTAGCTCCCCGTTATCTGAGAGCAGGGCATCGAGCCATCCGCTCCGTGCCTGGAAAGAGTGGAGAGTTATCGCTGTGCGCCAGCAATGCGCACGCAACTTAGCTCTCAAGCAGGGTGGTACCACGGGATCCGAATAATTCGCTCCCGCCCCGAGCAAGGCGCTCGCGGCGGGTGTTTTTTCATCTCTGGCCGCACGAAGCAACATCTGGCAGCGAGCGCCTCAGCCTCGCACACTGCGCCTTTCCTGTTGGCAGCTTATCCGGCGTTTAGCGCTGGAAGACGAACTCTGCCTAGTATCACCGCCTGGGTTTGTCCCAGGGAAGGAGAGCAGTAACATGACAAATCTGGACAAGCCAGGACTCTCATCGCCGGAAATTACCCGGCGCTATCTCGCGTACTTCCGCGAGCGCGGCCACCTGGAGATCGCGGGCGCGCCACTGACTGCGTCGGAAAGTACATTGTTCGTCATCGCGGGGATGCAGCCACTGTTGCCGTGGCTACGCGGCCAGACACCACCGCCCGCGCCGCGCCTGACCGCGATCCAGCGCTGCCTGCGCACGGACGACATGGAGGCTGTCGGAAAGAATGGGCGTACGCTCAGCAGCCTTAATATGCTCGGCAACTGGTCCATCGGCGACTATGGCAAACGGGAGGCGATTGGCTTTGCGGTCGAGCTGATGGACCTGCTCGGCGTTGATCGCTCGAACGTCTGGGTGACAGTCTTTGCTGGAGAACCAGCCTCGGGCCTGCCGCCAGACGAGGAGACAATCGCGGAATGGAGACGGGTCGGTCAGCCGGACGAGCGCATCGTGCCACTCGGGCCAGAGGACAACCTCTGGACGATGTATGGCCCAGGACCCTGCGGTCCCGACACCGAGATGTTCATGGATCGCGGCGAAGCGTTCGGCTGTGGTCTGCCAACCTGTCGTCCGGGTTGTTCGTGCGAGCGCTTCCTGGAGTTCTGGAATCTGGTCTTCATCGAGTATGAGTGGCAGCCCGACGGGAGCTACACGCCGTTGCCGCTACGTAGTGTCGATACAGGCATGGGGCTGGAACGTATCGCAGCGGTCCTCCAACACAAGATGACACTCTTCGAGACGGACCTTTTCGCGGGAGCGCACCAGCGGCTGGCGGAACTCGCGCCAACCGACAGCGATACGCCAGTGCGACAGCGCGCGCGCCGGGTGATCGTCGACGCGGTACGGTCAGCGCTCTACATCAGCCTGGCGGGCGTCGTTCCCCGGCCAGATGGTCGCGGCTACGTCATCCGGCGGCTCATCCGTCGAGCGGCGCGACATGGACGCATCCTTGGGCTGGAGCAGCCATTCCTGGGCGAGCTAGTAGCGCCCTTGGTGGAGCGCGGCGAGGACTTGTTCTCGCCCGACGAGCGCCAGCGCGCGCCACATATTGCGACGCTGCTGGCCGATGAAGAGCGCCGTTTCGAGCATGTGCTGACCACCGGGCTGCGCCTGCTAGATCGCATGACGCCCGATGCGGCAGGGATCATTTCGGGAGAGCGGCTCTTTCGCCTGCACGCGGAGCGCGGCTTCCCGGCGGACCTGGCGGCGGAGATACTCGCCGAGCGTGGTATAACCGTTGACTGGCAAGGTTTCGAGACGGCGATGGAACGCCATCAGACCATCAGCCGAGCCAGCGCGTCCAATCGCTTCGGCGCGAACGAGGCGTTGGCCGGGGGGTGACGCCTCGCCTAGCCATCCATCTGCCTATTCTCATCGTCTCCCCAGCGTCGCGGAGGAGATGAGAGAGGTATCAGCGACCCGGCACATCGGCGACCGGCGCATCGTTGAACTGTAGCGTCATCGAGCCAAGCGGCGGCACGCTCTGCAGCAGGGACTGGCTGTTCGCGGGGAGCGAGATGAGGCCCATGCGCATCTTCAGCAGCAGAATTCGCTCGACCGACTGATCGATACGCGCCTTGGTGAGACTGCCGTTCTTGAGCGCGCTCTTGAGCGCCGAGACCATCGCCCGCATCTGCGAGGCGCTCCAGGGGCCAAGCAACATATCGCAGCCAGCCTGAATTGCCAGAACGCCAGCCTGGGGCATGCTCCATTTGTTCGAGATGCCATCCATATAGAGCGCATCGGTCATCACGACACCATTAAAGCCAAGCTCATTGCGCAAGACACCAGTAATGATATTCGGGGACAACTCAGCGGGCAGGACTGGATCCAACGCGGGCATCAGCAGATCGGTGGTCATCACCATCTGAACCTTCCCGGCATCGATCATCGCGCGGTACGGCGCCAGCTCCACCGATTCAATCTGATCACGCGTGCGCTTGATCACCGGCAGGCTCAGGTGCGCGTCTTCCAGAGCGTCGCCCAGGCCGGGGAAGTGTTTCAACGTGCCGACCACACCGTTATCCTGCAAGCCGTCGAGGTACGCGCCCGCCATTTTGGTGACGGCCTCAGGTGTCGAGCCAAAGGTGCGGCAAAGCAGATCCCGGCCATTGACGAGCTTCACGTCGACATCAGGGGCCAGGTCGACATTAAAGCCAAGCGCCGTCATGTCCTTCGCCATCTTGGCGCCCTGCTGGTAGGCATACGTTGTCGAACCAGTGGCGCCAATCTCTGGCGCGCCAGGATGCGGACCATAGATTTGTGCCAACCGGTCAACGCAACCGCCCTCTTCGTCCACCGTCACCAGCAGAGGGATTTTCACGTGCGCCTGGGAGGCCGCAATCAACGCCTGAGTCTGCTTGGCGTCGTGCATACTGAAGGCGTAGAGGATAATACCGCCAGCGTGCATCTGCTCGATCATCGCCGCGTTGTTCGCGTTGAAGTCGGCGCCGACATACTCGGCAACGAAAAGCTGGCCCAGTTCCTCGTCGAGCGTCATCTTACTGATGATTTGATCGGCATATTCGGCAATCGTCTGCACACGCTGGCGATCATAGTGTCGTGGTATGAGGAGGGTGGAATTCGTGGAGTCGGGGCCGCGGTGATCCGCCTGCGCGAGAACCGCCTTCTCGGTAAGTCCTGTAGGAGCATTCGATCCACAGGCGTTCATAACAAAGATAATGGCCAGCAAGAAGCATGACGCCGCCAGGCGAATGACCTGCGCCCGTCCAATCGGACGCCTCGAATCGTGTGAACCCGCACCCTGCCCCATAACTCTTCCCCTCAAAGAGCGCGCGACTCCGCGCAGCTTTCATCGCATACATCATAGAAGACGAATGAAGTTGCCTCCCATGGCAAGGGAACGCCATAAATTCTGTGAAAGTACCTGCTTTTCTTTAGCGCTCGAGGAGAAGAAGCCGATGCCCTGGTTGATTGACACGGCGTCATCGCTGCGAGTTCCACATCCTTATGACCTCCGCCGAGGTCGCATGTGGCGTTAACTGAGAATACGTGAGAATGCGCGGACGACGAATCGAAAGAACCAGGGGGATGAGATTCCTACCGCGCGCTGATGGGCTTACGAATACAGAGACGCTCCGTGGCCACAGCGAGTAACCATAGCAGCGTATTTGGTTGATGTGATACAGCAGCCATCAGTGACAGTTCTGAGCTAAAAGAGCCGGGCGCCGAGCGGGACATCTGAACGCGGGGCAATCAGCACCACCGCGCCCGCGTCATCGGCAACTCCAAGCGTCAGCACCTCGGAGCGGAAGCCCGCGATGCGCCGTGGCGGAAAGTTGACGACCGCCAGCACCAGTTGCCCAATCAATGCCTCTGGTTGATAGTGCTCGGTGATTTGCGCGCTTGACTGGCGCACGCCAAGCTCCGCGCCAAAGTCTATGCGCAGCGCGTAGGCAGGCTTACGTGCGCCCTTCAGTGGCTCCGCCGCCACCACGCGCCCCACGCGAATTTCCACGCGCTGGAAGTCGTCGGTAGTGATTTCGCCCGGTCGCTCGAATCCCTCGTCCGCCATTTCCTGAATACCTCATCAATTCGACTTCTGACAATCTATCTCCAAGGTAATTACGCGCCTAAGTTGCCTGCCGATGGTGTACTGGCCACATCTTCGCTCAGGCATCCATCGTCAAGTTCCCAGCGAGCGCCGCCGAAGCGATTTAGCAGCCAGCGGTCGTGCGAGATCAGCAGGACAGGGCCGGGAAAGGCTAGCACCGCCGCCTCGAACGCTTCCAGCACATCGAGACTGACATAGTTCGATGGCTCATCCAGGAGCAAGATGTTCGGGCCGTGCGCCAGCAGCCGCGCCAACTCGAGTTTGCGCTTTTGTCCGGGGCTGAGCTGCGCGACCGTTTTCGTCAGATCCTCCAGGTGAAAGAGGCCGTTGCCCAGAATACCAGCGACGAGATTTGACTCGTAGCCCTCCAGACCCTCGCGGTATGCCTCGAAGACCGTGCGCTCGCCGCTGCCAACCTCCGGCTCTTGCGGCAGATAGCCGACACGCGCGCCCGGCGCCAGCCGCACACTTCCCTCGTCGGGCGATTCCAGCCCCAGCAGGATGCGCAGCAGCGTCGTCTTGCCCGCGCCATTCGGCCCGACCAGCGCAATCCGCGCATCTGGCAGCAGCGTGAGGCTCACATCAGATAGCACCTGGCGGTCGCCATAGCGCTTGCTGACGTGCTCCATCCGTACAATAGCATTCGCGCGCAATGCCTCGGCCTGAAACTTCGGCTGGAAGCGCATCAGGCGTGGCGGTTTGGGAATCGGGTCAGCCTCGACGCGACGCAATTGTTCTTCGGCGGCGCGCACATTGCGCGAGACGGCATCCGCCACCCACTCGCCCTTGCCCTTATACGCCATCTTGTCGTTGTCCTTGGGCTTGCGATTGTGGGCCACCTGCCGCGCCGACTCGCGGATACGCTTGCGCAGGTCTTTGATCTCCTCCTGCTGGCGCGCGAATGACTCCTCCCAGGCCTCGCGCTCCGCCGCCTTGGCCTGCTGGTAAGCGTCGTAATCGCCCTCATAGCGCTTGAGCGTGTGAGTGTATTCGTTGAGCTCGAAGATCTGGTTGACGCTACGGTTGAGAAACTGACGGTCGTGCGAGACGATCAACGCAGCGCCCGCATAGGCGGCTAAATAGTCTTCGAGCCAAGTCAAGCTGGCGGCGTCGAGATGGCTGGTCGGCTCATCCAGCAGCAGCACATCCGGCGCGCGGAGCAAAAGCAGCGCCAGCCCAACCCGCGCCCGCTCGCCACCAGAGAGCGTCCCCAGATCGCGCGAGCGCGGCAGGTAGTCGAGGCGCAGACCCGCCAGTATCGCATCCATGCGCGCCTCCATCTCATAGCCGCCGCGATCCTGAAACTGGCTGGCGAGCTGCCCATACTCCGCCAGTAGCGCATCAAGCGCCTCACCGCTGGCGCGTGCCATCGCCGCCTCCAGCGTGCGCATGCGCGCCTCGATAGAGCGCAGGTCGCCCAGCGCTTCGGCCAGCAAACCGTCAATCGTCCGGCCAGCGATGTCGGGCAGGGTCTGCGGCAGATAGCCAATGTCCGTCGATGTGGCGTACTGCGCCTCACCGCTATCGGCGGTTTCTTCGCCCGTAATGATGCGTATCAGGGTGGACTTGCCCGCGCCATTCGCGCCGACAAGCCCGACGTGCTCGCCAGGTTCGAGCGCGAACGTGACGCCTTCAAGGACGGTGACGGCGCCATAGGCCTTGGAGATATTGCGAACAGTCAGCAACATATAAGGTGATCCCCCCTTCGCCAGGCTGGCGGAACGGGGTGTCATGGGCGGAATGTGTGTCCGCGTCAGAGGCCGGGGAAATCGCGCCGAAGTAGGGAGTCGGTGACCGGCAAGGAAACACACGCGCTGCCCAGACAACCCGGAAAACAGGTCTCAGGCAGAGTAACCGGTCAGGGGATGAGATGTGGTATTGGAGAAGCGACAACATACATGGGCAAGTTATGCTGCCGCGTAAGGGTTGCTCATCCGCTGCCGGTTAGTGTGTATATTCCATCGGTTCACCTCCAGCGGTTATTCTACGCGACTATAGCCATGCGGGGCAAGTCCTCACCCGCCGAACGCCAGCCGCTTCGATAACTCGTTCGCCAGCTTGATGCTGTAGTTCTGGCCGCGATCCTGAGGGTAGACCTGGAACATATTGGCGAGGTAGAGGCCTGGCAGCGGCGTCTCGTGCGGCGGGATATGCGCGCGGTAGTCGCGCGTGACGATGGGCTGCGCGAAGGGCGCGGCGAATCCCCACACGTCGGTGATCCAGTCGCGCGAGAAGGCGGGATTGAACCGCTGAAGATAGGGCGCGAACTGGTCCAGCGCCTCTCCGGGCGTGGCGCGCATCAGCGGATGGTCCATTGGCAGGTAATTGCCGAGGTAGAGCAAATGCTTCCCGCCATACTCCTCCGCTGGGATGTAATTAGTGTGCTCCACCGCTGCCAGGAATGGATAGCCCTCGTCTGCGATACTGAGCCAGTAGACATCCTTCATCAACTGGCGATCCAGCTCCAGAATCAGGCAATGCGCGCCGTAGGCCAGCCCCCAGTCGTAGCGCGTGCGGAAGTCGGCAGGTAAATCTGGCACAACCTTGAACGTTACCCGCGTTGGCAACGTCGAGACGACGCGCTCATATCTCTCCTCGCCCGCGGCCGTCGTCACCAGCCAGGCGCCGCTCTCGGTCGGGCGTGCGGATTCTACCGTCACGCCGAGCCGCACCTCGCCGCCGTGTGTCTCGATGCCCGCGACAAGCGCCTCATACACCTGCTGGAAGCCGCCGCGCAGATAGCCCAGCGCGGAGGTGCGGCAATGAATCCGCGCCCAGAACCAGGGCATCGCGATCTCGTCGGCATAGGAGCCGAATTTGCCGCGAAAGAGCGGCTCGAAGGCGAGCGAGTACGCGCGCGGGCCAAGCCAGCGCCGCAGCCATGCCGACGCGGTGACGCCCTCCAGCGGATCCGCGTTGGGCAGCGCCTTCATCAGCGCGGCGATTGCCCCCAGCCGAAGACGATCAACGACGGGAAGTGGCGAAAATTTGAGCACTGGCAGCGCCCCATCTAGCCGCCACGGCTTGCCGTCGATCAGCGAGCTGGTGTTGGGACGACCCCAATAGAGCTTGTCCGCCAATCCGAGTTCGCCTATCAACGCAATGGCGTCACGGTCCGTGCGAAAGAGGTGATGGTAGAACTTTTCCAGCCATGGGCCGCTCTGCGCGTCGCCGACGCGGAACCCCGACGCCAGCCCGCCCGCCAGCGATTCGCGCTCATAGACCACCACTCGCTCGCCCGCGCGCGCCAGCCGCCACGCCAGAGTCAGCCCCAGCGCGCCGCCGCCTAGAATCGCCGTGCTCCTGCTCGTCATCGTGCCTCTTCTTGCCTTCCGCCTATCTATCTCAGCCATAGGCGCTGAACTCGTTGGGATTCAACCGCCGCTGTCGGCGGGTCTCTCCAGCATATCACGCGACTCGGGGCTGCTTGTGGTGTCCATAGCCGACGAAGCCGAATACCAGTAGCAGAGCAGCCCAAGTATCCCAAGCGTGCCAAGCGCGCGCAGACTGAGCAGAAGCGGACGTAGCGGCAATCCCAGATAGGTCGTCACGGTGGGCGAGGCAACTGTATCCCATTGATACGGCAGTGCGACGATTAGCATGTAGCAGCATAACGCCGTGAAGAGCGGCAACGCAATGCGCCAGACGCCCCGATGCCTGGGGATCCATAGTATTGCCAGAGCCAGCGCGATGGCAGCCGCAGGCAGCGCCCAGACGTAGTGATGCACCCAGACCGTCGGCCAGAGAATGACCATCGCACAGAGCGCCATAGCATAGCCCGCCGCATCTTTCTCCTGATCGGCCACTGCGTCACCCACCGGGCGCCAGCGTCGCCAGATGACGAACCCAACGGCCAGCGCCAGCACAATCAACACCACGGATTCCAGTGCGCGAAAGAACGACTGCGCGCCCGGAAATGTGGCGCTAAGCGCAGCCACGAGTGGCCCAAGCAGCGCCTCATTGTGGCCGAGACTGGCATCCGATGTGCCGATACGCAGCGCCTGCCCGACCGACGCCAGCGCCACACCCGGACCAACCACAACGACGCACAACAGCACGAGGCCAGCGAGAACAGCCAGCCCAGCCCAGACGACCTGCCAGCGCCTCCGTAGCACGAAGTAAAGCAGCAGGATGGCAGGCGTAAACTTGAGCATCGCGGCGATGGCAACCATACCGCCAACCCAGCGGGGATGCTCGCGCCGTTGCAGTTCCGGTACGAGCGCCAGCGGCAGCAAGACCAGCAGGTTGATCTGCCCCGTCAGCACAGTCTGTATCGCTGGCTCACCGGGCAGACACAGCAGCAGCGCCAGCGCCAGCGCTACCAGTGGAATGGGAGTGGCAAGCATACCAGTGAGCGTTCGCTTGCGGGCGGTTTCTCCATCAGATAGATGGATACGGCCACTAAGCAGCAAGGCAATTTCGCGCGCGAGCGCCACCGCGACCGCCAGCCAGAGCGCGCAATTCAGCGCCAGCCAGAGCGCCGCCAGCGTCTTGAACGGCAGCACAGTAAAGGGGCTAAGCAGGATGGCAAACAGCGGCGGATAGGTGTAGGGTAGCGGCGGGCTGACGAAGATATGAGCGGCTGCGCCCGCCTGCGCAAGCACGCTGGCATCGTAGATGTTGGCATGGATGTCATGCCTGAGCGCCCAGGCAGCGGCATAGTAGGTCGAGAAGTCGTAGCGCCCGCCACCATGAGCCATCGAGACCGCCCGCAATGCCCACGAGATGAGCGTGACGGCGCTGACGGCCGCCGCGATCAGGCTGACCACGATTCGCGCGTGTATCTGTCGGTGCGAGGCCGCCGACTTCAGCATAGGCTCACCTTTCGTCACGGCTTCCTGCCAAAGTATCGAGCACATCAGTGCATGATGCAATTGTCTCGCCACGCCTCGCACGGATGTAGTATGCTCTTAATACGACCTATGCGGAAATTTCGCACGCCAATAGTGGCCGGATCAGGAGATAGCAATATGGCGCGGATGGTACATTGTGTCAAACTGGGGCGCGAGTTGCCAGGGCTGGAGAAACCACCTGTTCCCGGTGAGCTTGGCCAGCGCATCTATGACAATGTCTCTCAGGAGGCCTGGGAGATGTGGCAGGAGCATTCCCGCCTGCTCATCAACCATTATGGGCTGAATCTGGCCGACCCCGACGCTCGCCAGATTCTCCGCCAGGAGATGGAAAAGTTCTTCTTCGGCGAGGATGCGGCGATGCCTGAGGGCTGGGTTCCTGAAGGGGCAGGCGGCGCAAAGGGCAAGGGCGGCGCACCTGCCGCGCCTGCGAAGAAATGAGAGCAGCGGGCGCAATCCTGCTGGTGGCGTGCTACGAGTTGGGCCACCAGCCACTCAACCTCGCCTCGCCACTGGCGATGCTGCGCCGGGCGGGGTTCTCGCCAGTCGCGATCGATACCTCCGTCTCCGAGCTATCCGATGACGCCATTGCGGCGGCACATCTGGTCGCTATCTCCGCACCGATGCATACCGCGCTCCGGCTGGGCGCGCGCGTAGGTGCGCGCGTCCGAGAGCTCAATCCCACCGCCCATATCTGCTTCTACGGACTCTACGCCACTCTCAACGCCGACTATCTGCTGCGCGACCTCGCCGACTCGATCATCGGCGGCGAGTATGAGGAGGCGCTGCTGTCGCTGGCCGAGTCGCTCGCATCGTCCAATGGCAGCGCGTCCGAAGTGATTCCCGGTGTGCGCACCCGCGACCACGACGAGTCGCCCGTGCTGCGGCGGCTGGGTTATGTCGCGCCTGAACGCGCTTCACTGCCGGCGCCACAGTCCTATGCCTACCTGGTGCGTGGCGACGAAGTGGTCCCGGCGGGCTATGTCGAGGCAACGCGCGGCTGCCTGCACACCTGCGCTCACTGCCCGATCACGCCGGTCTATGGCGGACGCTTCTTCGCGATTCCCCGCCCGCTGGTGCTCGAAGATATCCGCGCTCAGGTGCGTGCTGGCGTCGGCCATATCACCTTCGGCGATCCCGATTTCCTCAATGGCCCGCGCCACTCGCTGGAGATCGTCCGCGCGATGCACGCCGAATTTCCAGACGTGACGTTCGACGCGACCATCAAAGTCGAGCATATTCTCGAACGCCGCGAGGTTTTTCCGGAGCTCGCTTCGCTTGGTTGCGCCTTCGTCGTCTCGGCAGTCGAGTCGCTGAGTGAGGGGGTATTGCGCCATCTGAGGAAGGGTCACACTCGCGCCGATGTGGCCGAGGCGCTGGCAATTCTGAATGGCGCGGGTATACCGATGCGTCCGACCTTCGTCGCCTTCACGCCGTGGACGACTGCGTGTGACTACCTCGATGTGCTGGACTTCATCGCCGAAAACGAGCTAATCGAGCATGTTGACCCGATCCAGTACGCAATCCGGCTGCTTGTGCCGCCCAATTCCGCCCTGCTGGATGACCCCGACGGACGTGGATGGCTCGGCCCGCTTGACGAGGAGGCGCTCAGTTACACCTGGCCGCATCCCGACCCACGTATGGATGCATTACAGCGCGAGGTGCAGGCATTGGTCGAGCGCGCCGCCAACCAGCGCGAGCCGATCGCGGTGACGTTCGCCGCCATCCAACGCCTCGCAGCGGAGCGGTTAGATGCGCGCGAACCGGCGCTGGTGGGCGCAGGCAGCTCTGACACCAGAGGCACGTTGAAGCGTGCGCGACGACCCATCCCCCACCTGAGCGAACCGTGGTTCTGCTGAGCGGAACCCACCGCGGACCAGTTCGGCCC
>DASUHD010000139.1:0-9335 GCA_036273675.1 Ktedonobacterales bacterium
GATACGTCCCTTTCACCGTCTGTGGTACAATGGAACGTGACGCAAAATGTCTGCGTGCCCCTCGCATCCGTCCTGTGCGCCTCCGGGCTAGCAGGACGGATACCGGAGGCTAGCAGGACGGACTCTGAAGAATCCGCTGGCGTGTGGCGTGCCACAACTCCGGAAGAATTCAGGGATATAGGGGCGGCTGCTGGAATTGGCAGACAGGACGGACTTAGGATCCGTTGGGGAAACCCGTGGGAGTTCGAGTCTCCCGCCGCTCACCACCTGGCGCCGCGGCATGCGGGCGGCCAGCGCATGGGCGAGGTATTGACTACCTCGCCTTTGCCATGCCTATTGCATAGGCAAGCGCATCGCGTACGCACCGTATCCCGGCGAGGAATAGATCAAGAGAGGCGACGCGTCTTCTCTTCTGGAGGAACACCGTGAAAGTGACCATAGAGCAGGGGACGGATAGCGAGGCCGTCCTGAACGTCGAACTGGAGTGGGACGAGCTCGAAAAGGCTTCCGACCGCGCCTACAAGAAGCTGGCGCAGCAATATAACGTCCCGGGCTTCCGCCGGGGCAAGGCTCCCCGCTCGATGATCGAGCGCATGCTGGGGAAGGACACCATCTATCAGGAGGGGCTGGAAGACCTGGTTGACCAGAGCTACCGTCAAGCCATCCGCGAGAACGGCATCCAGCCGATTGCCCGCCCCACCGTCGACGCGCCACCCATCGAATACGGCCAGCCCTACACCTTCACCGCGCGCGTGCCGGTCCTCACGCCCGTCACCCTCGGCGACTATCAGGCGATCCGCGTCGAGCAGCCGCCCATCGAGGTGAGCGATCAGGAGATCGATGATATTGTCGAGCGCATTCGCCAGGACCAGGCGATCAAAACGCCGGTCGAACGCGCCGCGCAGCTGGGCGACTTCGTGACGATGGACCTGAAACTGACCGTCGGCGAGAAAGAGGTCAGCGACCTGCACGACAACGAGTTCGAGCTGGTCCTAGATCGGCCCGGCATCTTCGCGGGCATGGATGACGAGATCATCGGCATGAAGGAGGGTGAGTCGAAGCAGTTTACGACCACCATCCCCGAAGACTACACGAACCCAGAGCTTGCCGGAAAAGAAGCGCAATACGATGTCAAGCTGCTGGGCGTGAAAGTACGCGAGCTGCCCGAGGTGGACGACGAACTGGCCAAGGCATCGGGCGACTTCGAGAACGTCGAGCAGTTGCGCGACGCCATCCACCAGCAATTGCTGGTGCAGAAGATCAACGACGCCCGCCGCGGCCTGCGCGACGAGGTGGTGAACAAAGCCGTCGAGGGGGCAACCGTCGAGCCGCATCAGGTGCTGGTGGACGACGAGATTCACGCGATGGAGCACGAAACCGAGCGCATGCTCTCGCAGAGCCGCATCTCCCTCCAACAGTATCTCAAGATGATGCAGAAGAGTCACGAAGAGTATCACCAGGAGTTGGAGCCAGAGGCGCGCGAGCGGGTCAAGCGTGATTTGGTGCTCAACGCCATCGCCGACGCCGAGGAGATCACTGCCAACCAGGACGACGTTTCGCAGTGGCTCGATAACCTCAATGCCATCAGCGGCGACAAGCCCATCCGCATGAGCCAGCTCAGCGACAACCAACTGGCCAATATCGAGGGGCGTATCCGTCGCGATAAGGCGCTTACCCGGCTGATCGAGGTCGCCACCGAGGGTCGCGGTGATATCGTATTGCCCGACCTCTCCGAGTTCGCCCAGGCGGAAGACGCCGACGAAGAAGACGAAGCGGTCGAGCGCGGCGCGGCTGCCGCTGCTGGGGCGGAGATCGATAGCAAGGCGGAAACCGAAGCCGAAGAGGCGGAAGCCGAAGCAAAGGCGGATGCCGTGGCGGAATCTGAGGAGAAATCCGAGGCGGCTGAAGACGCCGATGTCGTGGCCAGCGCAAAAGCGAGCACGCCAGAAAGTACCGGCGATACAGAGGTACCAGAAACCGAAAATTAGTTCCGTGGAAAACGGGTTTTCCGGGATATACTGGCACTACCCGTTTCACACAAGTGGTTGCGTCCATTACGAGCGACACGGTACTGTGCATCGTACGTTATAATTGGTGGTACCCGTCGTTCATACGACGGTGAGCATGTGATAGACAGTTTGACGGATACATGCTCGCCAACCGTCACAGGTCACGGTGGCAGTGGCATCTCGTCCCGACACCCAAACCACAGAGGAACATTCTCCGTAGTTAGTGTGGAGGGACTCCAAACAGTTCAGGTCGGTTTCCGTATTGCGAGGCATGTGGTGTAGAACAATAGCGTACCATGGGTGGACTTTGGGCATCGCTATTGTGGCATAACACCTGCGGGTGCAAGATGAAATCGGCCACAGTCCGGTGGCTCAGTGACCGTCGGGCAACGAGGGGATGGTGTTACCGTGGCAAATATGAAGGGGACACGTATGACCTACCGATGCTCCTTCTGCGGCAAGAGCCAGGATCAGGTGCAACGTCTGATCGCTGGACCGGGCGGCGTCTATATCTGCGACGAATGCGTCGAGTTGTGCCGCGAAATCATCGAGGAGGAACAGTCCTCAACGAAGCCACGTGTCACCACGGGCAAAATCCCTACTCCGCGCAAGATTAACGAGCAACTGAATCAATACGTCATTGGCCAGGATCGCGCAAAGAAGGCTCTTTCTGTCGCCGTTTATAACCATTACAAGCGCATCAATTCCGCTATGCAGATTGATGATGTCGAGCTTGGCAAGAGCAACATCCTGCTGATTGGCCCGACCGGCTGCGGCAAGACCTATCTGGCGCAGACGCTGGCCAAGATCCTCGATGTCCCCTTCTGTATCGCCGATGCGACCGCGCTCACCGAGGCGGGCTATGTCGGTGAAGATGTCGAAAATATTCTGCTGCGACTGATTCAGATCGCCGATTTTGACGTGGCGCGCGCCGAGCGTGGCATCGTCTATGTTGACGAAATTGATAAGATTGCGCGCAAAGCCGATAATCCTTCGATTACCCGCGATGTTTCTGGCGAAGGTGTGCAGCAGGCGCTCCTCAAGATCATTGAGGGTACTGTCGCAAACGTTCCACCGCAGGGCGGACGCAAACATCCTCACCAGGATTTCATTCAGATCAATACCCAGAACATCCTGTTCATCTGCGGCGGCGCCTTCGAGGGTCTGGATAAGATCGTCGAAAAGCGTCTGGGCAGCCACAAGACGATGGGCTTCAAGGCTGCGCCAGAAGAAACGCCGGAGATGAGCAACGAAGCGCTGGCTCAGTTGAATCCAGACGATTTACTCAAGTTTGGGCTGATTCCCGAATTCGTCGGGCGTCTGCCGATCACCGTCTCGCTCGATAATCTCGATCGCGATGCGCTCGTTCGTATTTTGACCGAGCCAAAGAACGCGATCATCAAGCAGTATCAGAAACTGATGCACCTGGATCGTACGGAGCTGACCTTCACCGACGACGCGCTCGAGGCTGCCGCCGACAGCGCGCTGAAGCAGAAGACCGGCGCGCGCGGTCTGCGGACCGTCATCGAAGACGTGCTGCTGGATGTGATGTTCGAGATTCCCTCGCGCAGTGACGTGAAAAAAGTCATCATCGATGGCGAGACCATCACTCGCCGGAAGCCCGCACAACTCATCACCCGGAGCGAGGCACGCGCGGTCGAACTCGAAGACGAATCCGCCTAGCGCGTAGTCTGAACCACATTCCCGACTGTATGCCGGGCGGTGATGCCACCTGTACGGGCAGACCAGCACCAGATCCCCCAACCGGAAGGTCTCAACCCTTCCGGCGGGACTGTATGATGAATCGCCAATTTCCAGGAAGGAGGCGCCAGTGGCGCCGGGCAACGAGCATAGAGATATCATCCAGCAATCAGCAGAGGCGCAACCCACCCCGCTCGTTCTGCTCAAAGATGCGGTTATTTTCCCGCGAATGCGTATGAATATCAATATTGGCCGGGAGCGCTCGCTCGTCGCGGTCAAGGACGCCCGGGCAGGGTCCGGGCAGTTTATCGCTGGCTCTCAGCGCCAGAGTTCCGTCGAGAACCCTGGGCCAGAAGACGCCTTTCCTATCGCCACGCTGGTCGAGATTCAATCCTTCGAGCCGCGCGACGAAAACTCCACCGCTATCCAGATCGTCATCGAAGGCGTGAAACGCGTGCGCCTACTCGACTGGGTGCAGCAGGAGCCGTATCCCACCGTCACCTGGGAGGCGCTCACCGAAGAAGAGGTTCCCGCGGCCCCAGGCAAGGCGCTGCTTCGCCAGGCACAGAGCCTCTTTGACCGCTTCGCAACCCTCAGCCGCCGCATCGGCACTGAGGAGTTGGAGAGCGTGCGCGAGATTACTGATGTCAGCCACCTGGCGGACGCCATCGCCTCACATGTGGTGACCGAGTGCGAGTTGCAGCAGGAATACCTGAGCATGCTCAATCCACTGGACCGGCTGGAAAAGCTCTGCGTCTCGCTCGGCAACGAGATCGAGATTCTTGAGCTTGAAAACAAGATTCGCCAGCGAGTGCGCCAGCAGGTCGATAAGAACCAGCGGGAATACTACCTGAAGGAGCAGCTGCGCGCCATCCAGGAGGAACTGGGCAGCGACCAGGCTAGCGAGGTCCGCGAGCTGCGCGAGAAGATGGAGCAGAAGAATCTGCCACCAGAGATTCTCGCGCGGGCCAATAAAGAGATCGACCGGCTCGAACGCATGCCCGCGCACTCCGCGGAGGTCGGCGTGCTGCGCAATTATCTTGACTGGATTCTGGCGCTCCCCTGGCAAGAAGTCACCGAAGACCGGCTCGATATGGCGCACGCGCAAGAAGTGCTGGACGCCGATCACTACGGGCTGGAGAAGGTCAAGGAGCGGATCGTCGAGTTCCTGGCGGTGCGCCAGCTACGCATTCAGCAGGAGCAGCGGCGACACCAGGCAACGGCTCATGACGATGAGCATGCCACGAAGAACGGCGGGCACACGAACCATAAAGGGCCGATTCTCTGCCTGATCGGCCCGCCGGGGGTCGGCAAGACCTCGCTGGGGCGGTCGGTCGCGCAGGCGCTCGGGCGCAAGTTCGTCCGCATCTCGCTGGGCGGCGTACATGACGAGGCCGAAATTCGCGGCCACCGCCGCACCTACGTGAGCGCGCTTCCCGGGCGCATCATCCAGGCGATGAAGACGGCGGGCGTGCGCAACCCTGTCTTCCTGCTCGACGAGATCGACAAGCTCACCTCCGACTACCGTGGCGACCCATCGGCGGCGCTGCTGGAGGTGCTTGACCCTGAGCAGAACTCTACTTTTACCGATCATTACATGGAGCTTCCCTACGATCTCTCCGAGGTCTTCTTCATCTGCACCGGCAATAACCGCTACCAGATTCCGCGGGCGCTGGCCGACCGCATGGATGTCGTCGAGATTCCCGGCTATACCGAGGAAGAGAAGATCGAGATCGCGCGGACGCATCTGCTGCCGAAGGTGCTTGGCGAGCATGGGCTGGGCAAGAGCCAGGTCCAGATTCCCGTCAATGTCATGCGCTTCATCGTCAACCGCTACACGCGCGAGGCGGGCGTCCGCAATCTGGAGCGCCAGCTGGCGACGATCTGCCGGAAGGCGGCGCTGCGCATCGTGCAGAAGCCAAACGCGCGTATCCGCCTTTCCGAGCGCAATGTCGAGCAGTATCTGGGCGTGACCCGCTACTCGCCCGATAAGGCGCTCGAATATGGGCAGGTGGGCGTGGCCACCGGGCTGGCGTGGACCTCGAATGGCGGCGCGTTGCTGCCGGTCGAGGTGGTAACGATGCCCGGCAAGGGCCATCTGATGGTCACGGGCCAGCTGGGCGATGTGATGCAGGAGTCGGCGCGCGCTGGCCTCTCCTACATCCGTTCGCGCGCGCCGGAGCTCAATCTGCCGGAGAACTTCCCCGACGACCTGGATATTCACATCCACCTGCCGGAGGGGGCGATTCCGAAGGATGGTCCGTCGGCGGGCATCACGATGGCGCTGGCGATTATCTCCGCGCTCACCCGGCAGCCGATACGGAGCGACCTCGCCATGACCGGCGAGATTACGTTGCGTGGCCGCGTGCTGGCGATTGGCGGACTCAAAGAGAAGACGCTGGCGGCGCATCGCGTTGGCATCCGCCACCTGATTATTCCTGAGGATAATGTCAAGGATCTGGCCGAGATTCCGGCGCGGATTCGCGAGGAGATGAAGTTTACGCCGGTCGCCACGATGGATCAGGTGTTGAAGCTGGCGCTCATGCCGCACAAGCAGGTCGACCGGAAGGGGCCAGATGCCAAGGTCACCCACAAGTCGCCACCTCCGCCGGTGCTCGTCCCGACGGAGGTCACCGTCGAAGGCGAGATGCCGCCGCCCGCCGGGCCAGAGCCAGCAACGGAGACGCCCGCCATTTAGTCCACCTGACGACAATCAGGCTACTTTCTCCCTACCCCCTTCACACTGATGCGTGGAGGGGGTAGTCTTGTCTGTGGGAAAGCTGTTATCCGTTGATGTCGTGTCGTCGGCACTATGGGGAGGCGTCTATGCAGCAGTTACCCATCCTCGAAGGTGAGATACGGCCAGCGGAGACCGAGACCGCTCCGTCCGCTCCCCGTCGCCGTCGCACGTGGTATGTCGTGCTCGTCCTCTGCTTCTTCGCCGCCGTGATCCCGGAGACGCTGACAACCACCAGCACTTCGGTGGCAAAGATCATCACCCAGCCCGCCTCCCTGCCCTTCATCATGGTCTTCTATGGCCTGGCCGACCTGCTCATTCGCGAGGCGCTGGTCAGTCGTCGCCTCGGCTGGGTCAGCCTCATCGTGCTGGGTATTGCGTTTGGCTTCATGAATGAGGGCGTCATTGCCGGAACGTGGTACACGGTCAAACCCGACGGATACGCATTCATCGGCCAGATCGACTATACCTGGGCGATAGCGCTCACCGTCTTCCATGTCTTCGTCAGTGTTATCATGCCCATCGCGTTCATCGAGACACTCTTTCCCTCGCACGTGGGGTTGCCATTGCTGCGCCGCCGGGGCATCATTATCAGCGCGGTTGTTTTTCTGCTGCTAACATCGGTCTTCCTCTTCGTCGAGAGCTACCGTCCGTATCGCATTGCCGTCTTCGCGCTCGCCCTCGCGCTAGCGATTATCGCGCTCCGGCTCCCGGCGGCGCGCCCACGTCCTATGCGAACTACACCGCCGCCGAGCTTATGGCGACTGCGCTGGACAGGCTTCTTCACGATGCTGGGCTTCTTCGTGCTGATCTACGCCATCCCACCGATCACGCTCAAACTCGCGGGCGCGCACGTGGTGGCGGCGCAGGCTGCCGATATCGTCATTTTCGTGCTGTTTAGCGCGCTGCTGCTCTTCGCCGGTCGCCGCTGGACGGGACGGGCAGGCTGGTCGCTCCGCCACACGCTGGCGCTCATCACGGGCCTGTTGGCGTTCTCGACACTGATTACCCTGGTGATACCCCTGTTCTGGCCCGCGCTGGAGTTCTTTGCGACGGTACCATGCTTCATCTTGCTCATCGCCCTGGATATCCGGCTGAAGCGACAGGAACGCAGCCGTACGACGCCCGTTATACAAGGGTAGAGCATGGAAAAGACGGTGTGAACAAGCGACAGACGCCACTATTCGCGCGCTTCCTGATGTATGGCGACGCCGCCCATGATGAGCGCGATGCCAAAGATCTCGACCGGGGCTGGAACCTGGCGCAGGACAATCGCGCCAATCAGGGCAGCGGTGGCCGGGAGCAGTGAGAGCAGCAGCGCAAACGTCGCCCGCGGCAACCGCGCCATCGCCATCTGGTCGGTGACGTAGGGAATCACCGACGAGCAGAGGCCGACACCAATCCCCGCCAACAGCAGTTGCGCGTTCGTGAACGCGGGCAGCGCCTCACCGAGCCCCAGCGGCGTGATGGCCAGCAGGGCGACGAGCATCGCCGCGCCGAGCCGGTCAATGCCAGCGCGCCCGCCATCCCGTGCCATACGATGGCCAAGAATGACGTAGAGCATGAAGAGCGCCCCGTTGGCAAAGGCGAAGACGAACCCAAGCGGCTCCCCACCGAGGCGCACGTCGGTGAGGAGCGCGCCGCCCGCCAGCGCCAGGCCGAGCGCCACAAAATTGCGCCTGGAGCGAATGCCAATCGCTGCCAGGATAATCTGGCCGAGAAACTCAATGGCGCCTACCGTGCCAAGTGGCAGGCGCGCGATGGCGAGATAGAAGCTGGCGTTCATCAGTCCCAGGACAACACCCATGGCGATGAGCAGACGCCGCTGAGCCTGTTTCCCAGCGCGAAACTGACGCCAGGAACGCCGCCAGACCGCGAAGACGACCGCCGCGCTGGCGATACGCAGCCACGCCACACCAAGCACGCCGACGCGCGCGAAGAGCAGCACCGCGAAGGCGGGTCCGAGATAGTGAAAGACGGCGCTCACGACAAAATAGGCGTGCGGAGGAATCCAGGGCAGGTTGGCGGCTTTGCTATGCTCACGTTGTACCATGTCTACTCCCTGCGAATCAGTGCGCCCTAACATGATAGAATGAGATTCGCGAAGTTTACATGGCCAAGTGAAGGGATTTTGGATGTTATGTCTCAACAAATAAGGCAAAATCGGCTCTTCACCTATACACCATCGAAAGAGATGCTCGACGAGGTCAATATCCAGCTGCTGCGAGAACTCCAGCGCGATCCGCGCGTGACGATGGCGGAGTTGGGCCGGCGCGTGGGCATGTCGTCGCCCGCCGTGACGGAACGCGTGCGACGGATGGAAGAGAACGGCATCATTGTGGGCTATGCCCTTGTCATCAATCCGGTCCCGCTGGGGCTGCCGATAGCCGCCTACATCCGCATCCGACCGCACGCCGGGCAACTGCCACAGATCGCCGAGCTGGCGCGCAGCATCCCGGAGGTGGTCGAGTGCCATCGTATTACCGGTGAGGACTGCTTTCTGATGAAGGTCCATATCCCCGCGATGGACCAACTGGACCGCATTCTCGATCGCTTCCTCATCTACGGCTCGACGACGACCTCGATCATTCAGTCGTCACCGGTCCCTCTGCGTCCACCGCCACTACCTGGCGAGGAGGTCGAATCGTGAGCGCATAGTCTAAGGCTATATGAAGGGTGCGCGAGAGAGGATGCAATCCGTGACTGACGATAAGAAACATGATGAGAAGCTTGATAAGACACACGTCGACGAACATACCGAAGCTCTCAGGCGCCAACTGCGCGCAACGTTCGACGAGGTGGCGGCGCTCTATGATGCCGTGCGCCCGGGATATCCCGCGCAGCTGTACGACGATATCCGCGCGCTATCTGGTGTGCCTGATGGCGGC
>DASUHD010000140.1:0-17211 GCA_036273675.1 Ktedonobacterales bacterium
TATCGACGATCTTGAGGATGCCCAAGCCGCCCGCTGTGTCGCCTTGCAGGTCCGTCCCGACCTCATCCGCTCGGCGACCCGCTTCCATTGGTGGCCGCAACGGATCAGGAAACGACAAGGGCCAAAGTTGAATTAGTATTATTCAATCCTGAAGATGGATGCCCAGGGGTAAAATATGCTCTGGTCGCCCGGATCGCCAAGGCGTATGACGATCAGACCCAGATCGTCATACCCCAGTAATTCATACTCCTCTGGACCCGACGCGCCACTCCACGCTGGGCTCATACTGTCCGCCGGTCGCGTGGTGTGCAATATCCTGATCTTGGGCTTCCCTCCGCTGGGCGTGCGTTGATTGAGCCACTTGTTGAATTCGTCGTCTCTCATTTTCCTCTTCTTTCGTAGACCTCTTCTCCATCACGCACTCGCATGATCCAACGGTATATCATGCTGCTTGTTCCGTATGCTGTTGTTCTGGCCGCCCATTGCCCTCGCTATGCGGTAGCTACCATAGCGCGGCCATACATCCTCATCTGCCAGCGTTCACACGCCTATTCGCACGCGAGCTCGCTACTTGCCACCCGGCGCTGTGCCTGCTGCTGGCGCTGTGCCTGCTGCTGGCGCTGCCACGCCTCGATAGCGGCCACGGCACCGGCAGCAGTCGAGAACTGGTAGACAGCCGTTGTGGCGCCTGCGGTATATTCGCCAATGCTGCGATCTGGTCCCCACGGCGCAAGGAAGTGATCGCCTGCCGCGCACGGACAGAGTGCGGCGTAGCCGTCAAAGTAATCTGTCCCAAAATCACGAACGACCCTGTACTCCTTGCGCTGAACGCGCTGAACGCGCTGAACGCCGCCCGGTCTGCCATCGCCGATATGGGGGCAGAATACGAGCAACTCACCGGCCTCGTTTGTCATCGCTCCACCTGCCTTTCGCTTGCACCATCCCCTGCCATCCCCTGCCATTATATGCCGGTGCGCGGTGGCTGCTACCGCTCCGTCTTCGTCGTTCTGAATCTTCCCATACGCTCAGATGGGGAGGATCCTTGACCTGTCTCATACGGATTCCGCGTAGATGATTGTAGTTTGTCGGTACTCCACTGCCGACAAACCTGAGGATCGGTTGTAACTTTCGAGATACGCCGAGACAGCATCAGAATCCGTAGAACCAGTGCGGGCGTCCCGGTCAGGCCATCCGAAAGTGGCTCCCATTACGTTTCCAATACTGCCATTCCAGCAGACACCCGACACACGCCGCCGCACCAAAGACGAGATAGGACACCCCTAGGCCATGATCGTAGAGCCCGAAGTCTCGCACGAGCACAAGCCCTGCCGCCAGCAGGAACCCCGGGCCGGTAATGAGGCAGTGCATCTCGTGGCAGCGCAGGTAATTTTGCAGGCAGTAGAGCCCGTAGGCCGTGAAGTACACCAGCGTCAGGGCATCACCCCAATACGAATGTGTGAGTTGATTCACCCCCTGAGTGCCTACAGCGACGAGCAGGGTGGCCGGGATCGCGAACCAGAGGGAGTGCAGGAGCGGAATCCGACGCATGACGCTATCCTTCTCACTTCGACCTCACGCCATCTGCCGCAAGTCAGCAGTGGCGCGTACGCACGCCGCGGCGTTCCAACTCGGCGCTCATCAGATGTGACGTGAGCGTACGGTGTTTTGGCATGCCCTCATGGTACAACACTCTGGCCGGAATCCGTATCATATCAACTTCGCCACGATCATCATAATCAGCACCGATCAAACCCTGGATTCATATCATAGGACTTGGCGTGATGGCCAATTACGACTACCGAGCTACCGAGGCGGAATTCGTATCATGCCCTAAGACTCCAACAGTCCCTGCGGATTCCGTATGATACTGGTACTCAGATAACAGGCGCTCCTCCGCACTTCAAGCCTCAAACGGCCCTGCTGTTCGGAGGAGCATGTCTCGTTTGGAGGCGTCGTTGCCTCCAAACGCGGCGGTGATCGCTATTTAACCTCACCAAGGGCGACTGCTTGCTGTTCTGGTGTGGCAGCGTGCCCCAACTGTTGCAGCATCCCTAGTTGGTCAATCGTGGCCCAGTGCTCCACCACTTTGCCGTCTGCCAGGCGACCGATATGAATCTCCGTCCAGGTCGCCGTCTTGCCGGTTGCCTTCATCTCCAGGAAATCCCCTGTCATCGTCCCGCGTGCCGTTGCTCGTACGACCACTGTCTCCCCTTCCGCCACCACGTCTTCTACAGTGAAATGCACGTCTGGGAAAGCGCTGCGCAACCTTGTGATGTATGCCTTGAATCCGGCCAGCCCATTAGGCAAACCAGCAGGAGTCGTGTGGTCAACAAAGTCTTGAGCGAAATAGTGGTCGGCAGCATCGAGGTTGCCAGTATTTACTACTTTTTCAGGGATAGCTCGAAAGATCGCTTTGTTCTGCTCGAACATAAAATGTTCTCCTTTTGAGCAATTGCATAGAATGCGGAGTTGAGAGCTTCAGTAACGTAGCCACCTGCAGATGGCTGCTCGGTGAGATGGGGTGATCACATGATCGCGTCCATCGGTGTCGACCCATACATCACACGGCGCTCCAGGTGGGACCTCGTTCAGTCTCATAGAGAGAGTAGTGGGGCGTGACATCGTCACATCGTCACGATGGATGGTAAGCGCGTAGGGGAGCGATGTTGTTGGGGGCTGCACAGAGTATATCAGAAATAAAGTCAAAAGTCCACTATTTCTAGAATATCGAATAAACTCACAAGCGAGCCGCTGAGCCTGGTGTCGTTGAATACGTAAGCTGCCGGGGTTATTGATGTTTGCAGATGCTGCAAGCAGTCGTTCAAACGACGACATCCCAAAACAGATTTGGTATGAACTCGCGCGGGCAATGCGCATCTGCTGATGTTAGTGGGAAAAAAGCAATAGACGAGAAAGCGACCCATCCCTGAGGAATGGGCCGCCTGGATATCCGAGGGTCGTCAAGCACAGTGGCCAACCAGCATGCCTGACGGGCCATCCCCTAGCGGATTGTTGGGGCGATGGCAGCGACCTCGAAGTACGTCTGGAGGTTCTGCAACACCAGCGCAGCCTCGTGCTCGTTCAACTTGGTGATAAAGGGCTCGCCAACCTTGCGCAGCAACGCGGCGGGCGCCGTGTATTCAAACGCGAACTGCACCTTCGTGGTAGCGTCCGCGGGCTCGAAGCGAAAGATGATCGTGCCCTCCAGATCGCCGGTCATCCGAGTCACGATGCGCTCCTTGGCAATGTACTCGATGTCCTCACCCTTACCCTCCAGGAGCAGGCCAGCCATCTTGTAGGCATACTTGAATGTGCCGCCGCCGCTGGGCGGACGCTTGATATCCTTGACTTCGATCAGGCTCGGCCAGATCGTCGCCAGGTTGGACCAGTTGGCAACGTAGTCGAAGACTTGCTGCACTGGTGCGTGAATGGTCATACTCTTTTGGAATTGCAACACTATTGTTGGGCCTTTCTTCCTTGGTTCAAGAACCGGCGTGATCGGCCCCGAAGGGGGGACGGCGTATCTTGCTTGCAGCGTTCCAAAAGTGGAGCGCCCTCCAAACACACGACCAGGCGATGCGGTGAATTTGTGGAGACCTCCAGTGCGGGCCTTGACACAGTATTCCAGCGCTGATCCCTAAAACCTATTTACAGTATAGCACAATAAATGGAAAACGCAAGTAAACTTACGGTGCATAGATTCAACTATAACTAGAGGGTGCGGGAGGTGGTTGCATGTATGCCCGCTTTTGAGGTACACCATAGAGGTGCTCTGCACCAACCGAACCTACTGAATGGTGGCGCAGCTCACCAGTCAGGAAGGGAGATGCCTCTGTGGGGGAAATGCTACCAGGCGCCGACATGTATAGCTTTGATCCCTTTGCGCAACACCCATTCTATGCCAGGATTAACCACTCGCTGGTCCAGCGCGCCATCGCTCGGCTGGACGCCGCCCGGCCACAGGGCAAGCCCGTACGCGTCGTAGACCTGGCCTCGGGCACCGGAGCAGTGACACAGCTCATCTTGGACGAGTTGGAGCAGTTCGGGCGGTCCGCGACTGTAATTGGCATCGAACCGGCCACTATGGCGTTAGAGATCGCTCGCGAGCGCCTGCGCGACCGCCCCGTGCAGTTCGTGCAAGGGGACGCGGATCAGTTGGCACGCGTCGTAACAGATGCCGACGCAGTCTTCTTATGCAATGCGCTCCATCTCATTCCAGATAAGCCCGATGTGGTCAGGAAGATTACATCCGCGCTTGCTCCAGATGGGTTCTTCGCCTGCAATAGTACCTTCTTTGCGGGCGCCCAGACTCCCGAAAGCGAGCGCTTCGCTCATCGGTGGATCCGCCGGGCATTTGGCTGGCTCCGGCAGCATCACCCCGACCTCCACCCGACCCATCGGGGTCAGGCCGCGGCCCTCGCCTGGCTGTCAGCGGACGAGTACGTTACTCTCCTGGAAGCCCAGGGACTACAAATCGTCGAGCGCACCCTGGAGCAAGTGCTAATGCCCCTGCCGGCAGTACAGGATATTGGGCGCTACCGGCTCTTCATCGCTGGGGCATTGCCCGGCATTCCCGTCCCGCTCGGCGCGGAGGCTCTTGCCTGGGCAGCGGCGGAAGCGGCGCGGGAACTCGACGTTACGGCGGTCCCACGCATCTGGCTGCAACTGCTGGCGCAACGTCAGTTGAAGGCGTCTGCGCCGTGAGCACGCATAGGATTCTGGCGCCATTGATATCATCGGGAGCTTGCCAACGCCCCAAAGACCCGCTCCCGGGAGCAGGCATAGCTTGCTGGCAACGGCGCCTGGCCACTGCCGATGTCGCCGCTGGAGTCATCGCCGTCGCGAAATGTGACCGAGGCGACTGGATCATCAGGCTGCTGGTCGCATGACTGGTAGCCAGCTTACTGTTCTCCCGTCGCCGGTATGAGCGGCTGCGTACCTGCTGTCTGTCCATCTCCATCCAGCCTCAGATGTTCCCCCACAGGAGCGGGTATAGTGGATGCCGCCGAGATGAGAATGGCTTGCAGGCTCTCTTCGAGGAGAAGCACGACCTGCCCTCGGGTCACATCGGGCCGCAAGACCCACTGCATGCAGACCTCTTCAAGTAAACTCAACCAGCCCTGTAGGCCGAGCAGGACCAAGGGATGGGAGTCTGAGAAGCCAAGTCCGTGGTAGATACGGTCTAATTGCTGCTGGCGGTATGTGGCCAGAAGGGCATCCACCTCATCATCCGACCCGATTCCCGCACGCAATACCATCTTTGCCAGGCCGGGATACTGCTCGAACATCGATAACGTCTCGGAGAGGCCGGTATGCAGATCAGAGTGAATTTCCGTGAACTGCATCATCTGTGCGAGTACGTGACGCAGGGTCGCCAGGTAGAGGTCGCGTTTGCTCGCGAAATAGTGGTAGAGCAACCCCTTAGACATCCCGACCTCGGCGGCGATATCCTCAATGGCAATCGCATCATAGGCGTGGGTGGAAAAGAGCCGCTGGCTCACCGCGAGAATATGCTGTATGCGCGCCTCTCGCGTGAGCCGCACCCGTTTCTCCTGCCTCGTCTGCCCCGCAGACACTTCTCCGGCGGCCATCGGTGTAGCCCTCCCTTGTTCATCGTGTTGCATGAGTAGTCCTAACAAATGCTCTCTCGTGAATTTGCTCTCGTAAAAGCACTGTATTGGACACACTATCACATAATTGACTCTCGTTCAATAAACTATTGACTTTTATTCAAGTACGTGATACACTCTGTTTGTTGAACGTAAGTCAATAGTTTGTGGCCACAAAACGCTGCTCGTCGGATGCGGTGCGCAACCTCTCGGCTACATGGTGAGACTCAGATTCACATGAATCTGAGTGAATCCGAATGGATTCGGGTGTCGCCCGCTGCGGCGCCTGGCACAACAAGGAGCGTATCCAATGATACTCGGAGCATTTACCGTGACCTTTAGCGATCTGGCGTTGCAAATTATTGCGGGCGCCATTGCTGCTGGTCTCGCGGGCCGCGCCATGCGTGGCGGGGGCTTCGGCATTCTCGGCGATCTGGTAATTGGCGTAATCGGAGCAATTGTCGCCAACTTTGTCGTCAGCTATTTTGGCCTGTTCAACCTCACCCAGTTTGGGCTGATGGGCGAGCTTATCGTCGCGATCATCGGAGCGATCTTGCTGGTCGTGCTCGTACATCTTGTCACCGCTCGCCGTTTCAGGCATGCCGAAGCGTAGAAAGCGCACACCGAGCGACAGCTCTTTGACGCTGTGCATCGGCGGGCACCCTGTAGGGCGCAATGTAAACGTATCTGCCAGACACCCGGTAATTTGTTGGTGTCTGGCCTGACAGAAGGATGGAGAACAGTCCTGAAGGCCCGCGTCATCAAGCTTAGCCTGATTGGCGCCATCCTTCTTCTCTACTTTCCCCGCCATCACCTTGCGGCCGCGCTGACAGTTTCAGCGCACCCTCACACCTCCACGAGGAACGCCCAGCGAGCCTTCTTCGCCAATGACCAGCCCTGACAGATGCAGGGCACGCGACCCACGCCAATTCCGGCAGGGGCGTATCACAAGCGAAACACGAGCGAAAGAGGCTTACTGCCATGCAAGTACAATCTACCCTATCCACCATCCCCACTATGTCTGAACGGCCAACACCATTGCTCGTGCGCGAGTATACATCTGCCCGCGCGTTCCGCCACGACGCCCAGGAGCTGTACGCTCACACAGGCTATACCGTCTCGAACACAAGCGGCTTGGCGCATCACAGCTACGCCAGGCGTCTTCTTGGCTTCTTTGGGTGGCGTCAAGAGCACCTAGTGATCACGTACCAGGCGCCGACCAATGAATGGCCGGTACATGCAGCCACGCGATGAACAATGGACGATGAGCAATGGACGCGATGCGTGTCTGGCTCGCTACCTCACGCGCCGCGCTATGCACCAGATGGGTGTCCCGCGATGTCCTAATACAAAGGAGTTGGCGCCCCAGAGGCGCCAGTTCCCATCTCGGGTAAGAGCGCGCAGCTGTTCAGTTATAGCGGACTATTGTTGCGGACGCATAACCCCGCTGGTCTGAACCAGGCAAAGGAGATCGCAGCATGATGTTACTGAGCCATATGATCAAGACCGCGATACACGCCTTCTTCCGCATTGCCTTCGCGGTCATATTCTTCGGAGCAATCGGGGCCGGGGTAAGCCTCCTGTTCGCCTACCAGACGACCCATATGTGGCCTCCATCAGTGATCACTGTCATCATTGCAGGAATTGTCGGCGTCCTCCTGGGCTACGCAGTGGGGTTGACGGTACTTGTGCGTGAGGCCATCGGCGGCGTACGGATCGCGGAGCCCGATATCAAAGATGATATTGAACGCCTCGTCGAGGCGCCCGCACGTCACCACTGAGTCACTCCGTGAGGGTGCGAGTCTATGGCCTGAGGCGCCTGGAGATGTGTGGGAAGAATTGGCAAATGCCCACTCACACAACGGAGCCAACGGCCCATGCGGGTGATTGTGGGGAAGAGACCGCAGGGAGGATGTGATGACGAGCGAGGCCGTGGGTAAAGCTATGAATAATAGACCGCTGGCGCCCCACATCGCGGTTCGGCAGACGTCGCATGCAACGCGGTTCCGCGTCTGGCGGGAAGCACTGGGAGGCTTCTGGGCGAAGATCAACAACGACTGGATTTTCAATCTCGCCGGACTGTTGGCCTACAACTTTCTCATGGCGCTCTTCCCTTTACTCCTGCTCCTGCTCGCCGCCTGCGGACTACTGTTACAAATCATCTCGCCGACGGCTGAGCAGCAGCTACAGCAGACCGTGGCGGCTGCGCTGCCCGGCAGCATTGGCGCCATTCTCGTAGAGGGAGTGAGCACACACCTGAAGCGAAGCGCCGGATTGCTCCTTGCGCTCGGCCTTGTGGCGGCGGTTATCGCTGGCTCGCGCCTCTTTGTCACCCTGGAAGGCTGTTTCGGGATCATTTTCCGCCTGCGTGGCCGCGACCCGCTGCGCCAGAACCGCATGGCCTTTGGGATGCTGGCATTCTCGCTCGTCGTCGTGTCTGTCGTCATCCTCGTCTCCATTCTCCCGGCGGGACTGGTTGCTCTGGTTGATCCGCGCAATCAAGGCTCCTTGGGGCCAATGCTCTCCGGCGGTGGGCGACTGCTTATCTGGTTCGCCGCAGCGCTGCTCGGCATTGGCGTCACCTACGCCTTCGTACCCAATCGAGGCAGAGGCTGGCGCACGTGGCGACGGAACTGGCGGGGAATCGTCGTGGCTGTGGTGTTGCTGATGCTCTATGAAGGGATCTTTCGGCTCTACCAGCACTTTCTCCTGCGCGCCGATAACTATGGCACGATTGCTGGCTTTGCCTTCGTGATCCTGCTCTTCCTCTATTATTTGGCGTTCATCCTGCTCTTAGGGGCTGAGGTCAACTCGTGGGCCGCGGGCCAGCGCGCGACAGCGGCGGATCTGCCAGGGGTACTTCACGCTGTGCAGGCGCATCACACGCTGCGAGGAGCCGCGGGCCCAACAGCGGGCATGCCGCAGGAGGAAATGCAGCGCCATACGCGGTCACGGCTGGTGCGCTATGGCGAAGCGGTGCTGCGCCGAGTGGGCAGCGGGCGCCCGTTCAGCCTGCGTCTGCCGCGCTTCCATCATGAACGAGAGCAGAGTCGTGCTCTCAAGCAGACCTCTGCCTCCCGCGAGAGCGAGGAAATCTTATGATCAAAACGCCTCTTACTGCCCCCGAACTCAGCAGCGTACGCACACGCGCTGCCGCGTCAACTGATGCTCCCCACCCTGCCTATCCCGCCTGGGCGCGACGGCGTGACGTGACCATTACCCTCTTTCTCTGGGTAGTACTGGCTGTCGCGGGCCTGTGGGTGGGCGTCTATCTGTTGCGTCCACTGCTCATCGTCGCGCTGGCCGCGTTGCTGGCCTACGCCGTCTCCCCGGCTGTGCGGCTGCTCGCCCGCATCGTGCCGCTTCCCGCGGCTATCATTCTGGTCTACCTCGTCCTGGTCGGCCTCGCTGGTGTCATCGGCTACCTGTTCGTCACCAATGCGACCGCTGAGCTGGCTACCCTTACCGATCAGATTACGGGACTGCTCAGTTCCCCACATGCGGGGGAGCCGACGCCTTTGGCCCAGCAGCTCGCGCAGTTGGGCCTGTCCCAGCAGCAGATCCAGGACCTGAGCCAGCGCGCCGCGGAGCAACTCCAGCATGCGGCGGAGAACGCCCTCCCGCTGTTGGGGGGTGTCGTCACGGGTATGCTCGCCGCCATCCTGGATGCCGTGCTGGTGTTGGTCCTCAGCCTCTATTTCCTCGTCGCGGGGCCGCGGATCGTCAGTTGGCTCGGCCAGAGCGCGCCCGCCTTGCAACGCGCGCGCGTCGTCGGCACCCTGGCTGCCGTGCAGCGGGTGCTTGGTGGGTATCTGCGTGGCCAACTCATCCTCTCGACCCTCGTGGGGACATTGGTTGGGGGCGGGATGTATTTCCTCCAGGTACCCTATGCCGTGTTGTTGGGCCTCCTCGCTTTCCTGCTCGAGTTCATTCCGACGCTCGGCACGCTCCTCTCCGGGGTGATCTGCGTCCTGGTGGCGCTGACGCAGGGCTGGGTGCTCGCCGTGATCGTGTTGGGCTATTTTGTCCTCATCCACCTCCTGGAGGGGTATGTCGTAGCCCCACGTGTGCTTGCGAAGGCAGTAGGGTTACATCCTGCCGTCTCGATCATCGCGCTGTTGGTGGGCGCGGAGCTGCTGGGAATATGGGGTGCGCTGTTCGCCGCGCCTGTGGCGGGCCTCCTCCAGGTGTTGCTCACGTCGTTATGGCAGGGATGGCGGCACGATCACCCCCTCCAATATCCAACCGCCTCGACCCAGCCTCCCTTGACTCAGGAGCCACCCATTGAGCCACCTATTGAGCCACCTATTGAGCCACCCGTGAGAGCGGCGGGCGTAACGCAACGTGTGGGCGACGTGAGCACGCGGCAACGGGCGCGCGGTCGACTGCGCACCCAGGTTCAGAAGCTGAGACTCTTCCATGAGGTTCCATAGGGCTCCATGAGAGGTATCGAGAGAGAACTTGAGAGGGCATGACACCATGACGAACGTACAAGATTGCTTGCTGGAAGTCATCGCGAAAGGGTCTGGGTACGTGATCCGTAACTGTAAGGTGGGATACGTTGAGATGCGAATGTCTTCATGTGCTTCTCCGCCCATGGGCAGCAGTATCGCGCCCTGACGTGCCCAGGGGAACTGGTGCACGCGGCTCAGGAGAGCGATTGAGTACTCACAAGTGCTCAATGTCACGACAAGGCCCAGACACCTTCCCTATCATACGCAGTGTGCCTGGCGCGTGGAGAGCACAGGAGGAACGAGATGAGCGTGTCAGAGTCTTACGGTACTCCCGATGAGACGTCCCTGACAGACAGCCCAGATGTGCGTACGGCACATGTACGGCCTTCACAGCATACACGGCGTCCTCGACGTAGACTTCGGCGTGGGCTGGGACTGCTGGCTGGGCTCACCGTGCTGGCGATGCTGGGTGTTTTGGCCGATAACTTCGCCACGAGCTACTTCGCCCTCAACGGCGCATGGTATGGGCCGCTGCGGATGCAAGTCGGCTCTGGCCGTGTCTCGCTGGAGGCCTACATGGATATCTCGACCTATCTCAACGGCAGCCTCTCCGGCAGCGGCGCGTTTTGCTCTAAGAATCCCCTCGGCGGCGGGGCGACCTCTGTTGACCTGAAGGTCTCGGGAAACCGGAATGCCGACAAAGTGACCATCTCGTTCGCAGCCTCCTCCTCTACCATCGGGATACCCTTGCTCAACATCGCCGTTGGGCCGCAACTGGACCTCCATGGCAGCTACAGGACAAGCCCTTCGAACTCGCGTGTCGGTGGCATCCTCGTCAATGGTGCGGCTACTGAGCTGACGTTGAGCGGCGGGACCGGCGCCTTCCCTGTCGTGCTGGATATGAAGCGTGGCGTTGTAGCGCAGTTCGCCTCCGCATGTGCATCACTCGCGCCCCTGGGAGACGTCGGTGGCGCAAGTGATGAACCAGTGACGCTCCCAATCTGATTGCGCTGGACGGGAGCCAAGGGGATAGCCTGCCTCGCTGACCCGGAGGCTGCTCCATATCAACTGCATATCGTTATGTAATCTTCGTATACTCTGAATGTGGCAGCCGGTGACCGACGTTCGATCGGCCGTCCACACATTCGACACGGCGCCCGGGTCGCCGACGACTAGCGAAGGAGCAGCTACCGTGAATGCGGAACATCTCAAAGGACGCGCAATCGTCACGCTTTCGGACGCAGCAAAGATTGGGGCAGTCGACGACATCCTGTTCGACGGCGAGTACCGTCAGGTGCTGGGGTTCACCCTCAGGCACGGGCCCTTCGGAACCACCGAGGCAGTGTCCCGGGACCGCGTGAGTACCGTCGGGCAGGATGCGCTCACCGTGACTGGCCCCGATGCTGTCAACTCGCTGGATCGCCTCACCACCCTGACAGGGGCGTCAAGCCTGAGCCAGGCGCAGCAAACGCAAGTGGTGACCGAGAGCGGCACCCTGTTGGGCGCCATTAGCCAGGTCGAACTCGACGACGAGGCGCGCACTGTGCTTAGTTACACGTTGAGCACCTCGCTGTGGAAGCGCATGCGGCACAACGCGCCGCGCATCGAGGTTCAAGATGTCCTCCGCTTCGGTTCGGCGGGCATTATGATCGTGGCCGATCGGGTCGGCGCACGTTTAGCCTCAGAGGCCGAGTAGCCCACGACGCGGCTGCTGTCGCTAAGCACTGCTCTGGTATCCGAGAAGGGGACCCACATCCGCGGACTTGTGGGTCCGCCAGAGTCGGACGCTACGCCCGCGTACCTGCGTGGGTGGCGGGTGAGGACTATCCTGGACACTGCCTTCCGCCTCCTGCATGTAGACACACCTTTGCAGCACAACACCCATGAGAGCGGGGTGGCGTCGAGCCGACTCAATCTGCCTGACGTCGCCGCCGCCACGAGGGTAATGTGTTCCAACGTCTCAGGAGAGAGGCAAGCGCCGTAGCGACCATCCTGACACTTATACAATGAGGGCCGTCAGGTTGTAGGCATAGAGCGACGCCGCATGAACTCAAACAGCCGGGCGATGCCCCAGGTCAGCAACGCGTAGACGATGATGGCCAACACCGCGGCGAGATCGAGGATGCTGCCATGGCTCTGTGGCGTGGGAAAGACGCCCTGGAAGGGGGCAACGAGTGGAGCGGTGATCGTGTAGATGAGATTGCTGAAACCAGCGTTGGGGGTTGGCGGCAAGGAGCTCGAAGATGATGCGGATCACGATCAGCACCGCGACGATGCCGCCGATGGTGTAGACGATCTGTCCAGCGCGCCAACCGCGCCAACTGGGGGCATACGTGGCGTCCGCCTCCACACGCCGAGCTGGCTGCACGGGCTGCAGCGGCGTGGGCTGCGGAGCCTCGACATAGCGTGGGTCGGCCGTAACCGGTGCGCTAGCATACCGTGGGTCGCGCGGATCCCCTGATCCTGTGGGTTGCGTCATAACAATTCCTTTTCTGGAGGGATCAAACCTCCGGGCCTATTCCTTCACCCAGCACGCATGAGCGAACTGCTGTTAAAGAGCAGGCAGTACTTCCCATGCTGCTGCAATTACTGACCCTTGCGTAGAGGCGTAAAGCGATGCTATGTTGGCGTCATGAAGACCAAAACGACGCAGCTCGATTGGCGCGAGGGGCGGAGACAACGCGCCTGGGAGTTGAAAGCACAAGGCTGGAAACAGCAGGACATCGCCGTGGCCCTCGGAGTGACGCCCGGCGCGGTCAGCCAATGGCTCAAGCGGGGGCGCGAACTGGGCGTCGAAGGGTTGCGCCGCCATCCCGCCCCCGGTCGGCAGGCACGCCTGAGCGCCGAGCAACTTGCCCAGTTGCCCGCGCTCGTGGAACGGGGTCCAGAAGCCTACGGGTTCCGCGGCCAGGTGTGGACCTGCAAGCGGGTCGCCGAAGTGATCCGGCGCACGTTTGGTGTCAGTTACCATCCAGCGCACGTCAGTCGGCTCTTGCATGCCGTGCGGCACAGCGTGCAGCGCCCGGTGGCGCGGGCGACGCAGCGCAACGCGGCCGCCATTCAGGCCTGGTGGCAGGAGCGGTGGCCGGCGCTGGAAAAAAAGCGGCCGACGAAGGGCGCACGATCGCCTGGATAGACCAATCGGGCTTCTACCTGTTGCCCATGGCCGTGCGGACCTGGGCGCCATGTGGGCAGACCCCAGTCTTGCAGGTGCCGCTCACGCACGACCATCTGGCTGCCATCAGTGGAATCACCGCCGACGGCCGACTGTTCATGCAGACGCAGGAGGACTCCTATCGCTCGCCTGACGTCGTGCGCTTCCTGCGCGTGCTGCTGCGTAAGATCGCTGGCAAGCTGCTCGTCATTTGGGACGGCTCGCCCATCCACCGCGGCCACCCGATCAAGGAGTTCCTGCGGCGCGGCGCCGCCCGTCGGGTGCATCTGGAGCAGTTGCCCGGCTATGCGCCTGAACTCAACCCCGACGAGGGAATCTGGAACTACCTCAAGCGCGTCGAACTGGGTAATCACTGCTGCTCGGACCTGGCAGAGCTAGCGTTGGCGTTGCGCCGCGCCAAAGAGCGCCTGCGCCACAAGCGCACCGTCATTCAAGCCTGCATCAGGCAGGCGGGCTACCATGTTTAGCCCTTCATGCAAGAGTCAGTAATGTACCAGCTTGCAAAGGAGAGCGGTCGAGCGCGTCTATATCGCGCTTCGTGCGAAGATACGCGAAGGCAGATCGCAACGGCACCACATAGTTGACCTTTGTTCAATATACTATTGACTTATGTTCAATTATGTGCTACAATCCACTTATCGAACGGAATTCAATAGCAGCGACACAGAACGCTCTCTCTGCGAGAGTACGGGATCGCCCCTGATGGCGAAGGAAGACGCGAACGCCGTGCGATGGGACAATACCCTCTCTCTGGCCTGCGCTGTCCACGCGAGTAGCTTACATGGGGCAGGTACTGTAGGACCGTTGAGACTCTCAAGGTAGTGAGTAAGGAGCGTCGAGCATGTTGAATCTGAACATTTCTTTTGCCAACCTCGTGATGTGGATTATTGTCGGCGGTGTCGCAGGATGGCTCGCGAGTCTCGCCGTCCGTGGCGGTGGTCTTGGACTGCTCGGTGACATTGCCGTCGGCATCATCGGCGCCTTTCTTGGCGGCCTGGTGCTCTCGCGGCTGCTGCCAGGCGTCTATGCAATTACTGGTGGGTTCAGCGGCTTCACCCTGGGCAGCCTGATCGTCGCATTTGTCGGCGCAGTGATCTTGCTCCTCATCGTGCGCCTATTCACAGCCCGACGTCTTCACTCTACAACGTAGAAGAGTGCATACAAGAGAAGTGACACCACTTCTCTTGTCGCCCCTAACATAAGCGATGGTATGCAGTAGACACAAGGAGTTCTCCAATGGTACATTCAGCACCTCAGCGGACTATGTTGCCCACTCCTCTATCCTCCAATCAGCTGCCGCGTACAGACAGCACGGACACCACAGGCAGCACTCGGCCGCATCCCTGGGAAATGGTGCTGCACCCGATCAAAATGGTTCGGGTTGTGAATTCCCTGTGGCGTGATCCGCGCATTTCGTGGGTTCGCAAGCTGCTCTATATCGCACCCCTCCTGGTTCTCTTGGTGGCTGTGCTGCTGCCTGAAGGCATCGTCGCGACGGTATTGGCTGGTCTCGTACCAATTCTTGGACCTCTGGTCAATGTTCCAGCGGACGCCGCGATCGACTGGGTGGTGCTTGGGCTGGCCGCCTATGCCCTGTTGGGCATCTTTCCGAAGCAGATCGTGCGAGAGCTCCATACGCGGCTCTTCCACCCAGCGCGCATGAGTTAGGACGATGAGACTCTTCTAGAAAGACCTATAGTAGAGAGGGCATGACACCATGATGAATGTACAAGATTGCTTGCTGGAAGTCATCGCGAAAGGGCCAGGGTACGTGATCCGTAGCGCCGAGCGGGCGGGCATCGACCGAAAATCTGAGTGGGAGCCAGCCGTCCTCCTCGCCGATATTCAGCAGGAGTCACCGCTGCTACTCGTGGACCACGCCTGGACAGAATGGATCATCCTCGCCGATGGGAGCCAGTCATGCGCCATCATATACGGTATACGCAGCGGACCGCCGGGAGACCGCGCTATCCTGGGCTATGGCCACCTGCGAGCCTTCGAGTCGCGCCATAAGCAAAAAGTTGAGCGAGCAGTCGACACATCCCTCACGAAGGGGTTTGTCCCCGGCTTCTGAAGATCTGGTTACAAGCTGGACCACCTCCATGAATAGGCATGGATAGACATGCGCGAAACACCATGGATGACACAGAAATGCTGAAGCATAAGGAGGAATCATGAGCAGGGAAGAACGCGCGCAGGCCCAGGAGGAACTGCGGGAACGAGCCACGCGCCAGGCGACTGACCTGATTCGCGCGTATCGTGACGATCCAGATGCGTGGGTACAACTGCTTTTCACTGCTGGAATGGGCGACGAGGCAGTCTATCACTTCGATGTGTACTGGCCGACGCAGAAGCAGGATGAACAGTCGCGCGTGGTTGTCCGGCGTGTGGCGATGGGTCGCTGGACGGCCACATTCGTCGAAGATTCCCTGGCGACCTCATCAGTGCCATCGGTAGGGTGATCCATGACTAGTGCTGAGGTCGCAATTCGCCATGCGCGCGCCAGAGGAAAATGAAGAGGTCTTTCTGATGAAGCACGCCTTTCGCCGGTTCGCCGCCATCATCGCCACTACCACTGGCTCGCCCTGGGCATTCCTGCTCGCGGTTCTCGTAATTCTGGCATGGGGAGTGTCCGGGCCGCTGTTCAACTTTTCCGATACATGGCAGTTGGTCATCAATACCAGTACAACGATTGTCACCTTCCTGATGGTCTTCCTCATCCAGAACACACAGAATCGCGACGCCGTGACGATTCAACTCAAGCTCGACGAGCTGCTTAGCGGCGTCGTGGGGGCGCGCACGAGCCTGGTAGACCTGGAGAACTTGAGTGATGAAGATATCGCGCTTCTCAGGAAAGAGTTTACCCGCATGCAGATCAGCGCGGCGAAGCGCGAGAAAGAAGCTGCCGTTGATAGCCTCGAAGAGAATGATCCTGCCAGGAATAGCAGCATCACACGCTAGCGCCCTTCAGCTCACCGCGCTTTCGGGCATTTGGGAATCTCATGGCGAACGACAGTCGTCCGCATCGGCTGCACGACCTTGTAGGTCCGCGTGACCTTGCGTCACGGAAGACCTTCGCGACTGGATACTCGCGGATGTTAGAGCAGCGATGAGGAATGGTATAACGATACTGGCTTCAACTTGATGGTGACACGGAGACTGTTGCCTCGAAAGCAAGAGCAATGCGTCGAGCCAATCGGGTCGCCCAAGCTGTCACGGAAGGACGAGCCCTATGGCCGAGACGCACAATGCGGCAACACTCCCTGGCCTCGTAGTAGTTGGATCGTCCGCGGGTGGGATCGAGGCCCTCTCGACGCTGGTCGCCACTCTGCCCGCCACCTTCCCTGCTCCGCTGGTGCTCGCCCAGCATCTCGACCCGCGCTATCCCAGTCACCTGGGCGAGATTCTTGCGCGCCGCACCCATCTGCCAGTGTGTACCGTCCTAGACGCTGAGCAACTGCGGCCTGGAACCATATACGTGATACCGGCCGATCGGGATGTAGAGATCACTGATCATGAGGTGCGCCTACGCGCCGACAGCGGGAAGCGCCCCAAGCCCTCGGTCGATCGGCTGCTGGCCACTGCGGCGCATGCCTATGGTGAGCGGCTGATTGCCGTGATCTTGACCGGCACAGGCTCAGACGGCGCAACAGGGGCGCATGCGGTAAAGGCGGCAGGCGGCATGGTCGTCATCGAGAACCCAGCGACCGCCGCCTATCCGGGAATGCCTGAGTCATTGGCCGCGACGACAGTGGACCTGGTGGCCGACCTCGAGCGGATCGGACCACTGCTCCACGATCTCCTGTCGGGTACATATCTTCCCACACAGCCTGATGCCGAGGAGTCGCTCGAGGCTCTCCTCACACAGGTGCGCGAGCGAAACGGCATCGATTTCAGTCAATACAAACGACCGACGATTCTGCGCCGTCTCCAACGGCGCATGGTGGCCACAGGCACGCCTACCCTCCCCGAC
>DASUHD010000141.1:0-8599 GCA_036273675.1 Ktedonobacterales bacterium
CCATCTAGCAGCAGCGATTCCACGCGCACGCGGTAGCGCCCGATGACATAGCGCGGGCCACCAGTCAAGGTCATTTCTGTCGTTGGCGTCGTCTCCAGCATGGCCTCCTCGATACTATCACGATTGTCCGTCTTACTTGCATGTTCAATAATGCGGTTGGTGCAGTATACCATCTCACCGGGATAGAGCCGCCTTGAGGCCCACATGTTCCCCAGCAACATTGAGATATGTCTGCCAGCTTGTGATAGATTATGGAGATAGAGATGGCGACGGGGCGCAAGGAAGCGCTGGACAGGCAGGAGCGGGCAATGGGCGAACAGGACGGGACTGGTCGGCGAACAGAACTGCAGGCGACACTCGATGCGATGGTGGCTGAACCGCTGGACGTGCTGGTCATCGGCGGCGGCATCACGGGCGCGGGCGTCGCGCTGGACGCGGCGGCGCGTGGCTATCGTGTCGGGCTGATCGAGCGCGGCGACTTCGCCAGCGGAACGAGTAGCTGGTCTACCAAGCTGGTGCATGGCGGCATCCGCTATCTGCCGGAGTTCGACATTGCGCTTGTGCGTGAGGCATTGATTGAGCGAGGGCGACTCCTGCGCAACGCGCCGCATCTGGTACAGCCGCTCGCATTCGTCTTGCCCCTCTACGACACCTCGCGCCACCCTGTCGGATTGCCCATCGCGCCACCATTCGGCCTCGGCCTGAGGTTCATTCTCGACGCGGGTCTATGGGTCTACGATGTCCTTGCCGGGAAGGAGAACGTCGGCGAGCACCGCCGCCTCTCACGCGAGCAGACCATCGAGCGCGCCTCGTCGCTGATTCCTGATGGCATCAAGACTGGATATATCTACTACGACGCGCGCACCGACGACACGCGGCTGACGATGGCAGTGCTGCGGACGGCGGTGGCGCATGGCGCGCTGGTCGCCAATTACGCTGAGGCGACCCGCTTTGCGCATGAAGGCGAGCGCATTACTGGAGCCTGGGTGCGCGACACACTCAATCCAAAAACGGACGAGCGGCCCATTCGGGCGCGCCATGTCGTCAACGCGACGGGAGTCTGGGCCGAGCAGACCGAGCGCCTGGCAGGAGAATCGCCAGGGCTACATATCGCGCCGAGCAAGGGAGTTCACCTCGTCTTCGAGCGTGCTACGCTGGGAATTGACGAGGAGGCAATTGTGCTGCCAGAGACCGAGGATGGGCGCATCATCTTCGTCGTGCCGTGGCAATCACGCGCGCTGGTGGGTACTACCGATACACCTGTCCGCGACATCGAGCGACCTGTCGCAACTGATGAGGATGTGAATTACCTGCTCTATCACCTCAATCGCTATCTGCGCCGGAAGGTGACGCGCGACGATATCCTCACTAGCTTCGCGGGGAATCGCCCGTTGCTCCGTGTGCGTCGCGGCAATAGCAAGCTGGCGCGCCTCTCGCGCTCACACGAGGTCGTCGAGAGCGACGCTGGGCTGATCTCGGTCTCCGGTGGCAAGATGACTACCTATCGGCGCATGGCAGAGGACGTTGTGGACCGGATTGACCGCCGCGAGAAGCGTACGCTGAAACATCCGACACGCAAGCTCACGCTACACGGCTCCGGCGGCTGGGCCGAGGCAAGACAACTCGTTCGCGCGCGCGGGCAAGCGCTTGGGCTTGTCGACGACATCATTGCCCACCTTGGAGGCGCGTATGGCGCCGACGCGCTTGCCGTCCTGGCGCTCGTCGCGCAGGATATCAGCCTGGCCAAACGCCTGCTGCCTGACCTGCCCTATATTCGCGCCGAGATGCTGTATGTTTGCCGTGAGGAGATGGCGTACACGCTGGAAGATGTATTGCAGCGGCGCACACACATCGCGCTGGAAGATCGACTGCGTGGAACGGAGATCGCAGCGAACGTCGCGCATCTCATCGGGCCGGGGCTTGGCTGGGATGCGGAGGAAGAGGCGCGCCAGGTCGAGCGTTACCTCACCAGCGCCAGGCTGCACGCTGGGCCGTTTGCGGGCCGCCTTCCACCGCTCGCCAGCGGCTCCGAACTTGCCATCTAATTCAGGCGACTACCACTCGAAGGCGCGCGCCAGCCCAGAGCGGCTGTAGCGCAGCAACAGCGGACTGCCATGCGGACACGACGCCACGACCATCACTGAGCGCAAGTCGGCCAGCAGCGCACGCTGCTCCTCATGCGTTAGGGGCTGCCCGCGCCGAATAGCTGTCCGGCACGCCAGCGAGATGCACACCACATCCAGCCAGTCGTTACTATCTGTCGCCGCATCCTCAGTAAGTGAGGCGGCCACCGCAGCAGCGTCGTGCGCCATATCAGGCAGGTGCGGCACAGCGCGCACGAGAAAAACGCTGTCGCCGAACGGCTGGCAATCCAGACCAAGCGCGCGCAGCTCATCCAGGCGCGGTTCAAGTTGACGCGCCTGGATCGGGGTAAGCTCCACCAGTAACGGCTGCAAGAGCAGTTGCGCGGATTGATCAATTTCTGCGCCGCTGGCTAACTCATTGCGGCGTTGGAGCAGTCGCTCATAAAGGATGCGCTCGTGCGCGCGGTGCTGGTCAATCAGCAGCAGTTGTCCGTTCGCCGTGCGCGCCAGGATCAGTGTATCGTCGAACTGAGCCAGCGGCTCCCATGCGCCAGCACCGTCGAGCGCGCTCTCCTCAGTGTGGATATCGTATCGGTGAGGCTGCTCGGCGAGACGAGCGGCCCGGCGGTTACGTCGTGAGGGAAGGCGCAATTGCAGCGCGCGCGCGAACCGGCCGGCAGCGAGATCACTGGCGCTTTCCAGCGCGGTGAGCGGCGTCTGCCCCATTGCTGTACGGACTGCGTCGCGGAGCGCCGTCGCCAATGCCTGTTCGTGCCGAAGCAATACTTCCGCCTTCGACGGGTGGATGTTCGCGTCCACTTGATTCAGGGGCGCAGTTATCTCAGCAATCAGCAGCGGGTGGCGGCCCTTGTGCAAGAGCGGACGATAACCCGCCTCTAGTGCGGCTATCAGTGCGCGGTTCGCGACTGGGCGTCCATTTACGACCAGCAAGACGTGATCGCGGTTGGCGCTGTGAAAGGCGCGAGAGGCGGCTACCCCAGAGATAACGGTCTCGTCTGCCTGTGTTGGGCCAACGGGCAGCAGCGCTCGCGCTACATCGCTGCCATAGATCGCCGCGATGGCCTCCGCGCGATCGTGACCGGGCGTCTGAAGCATGAAAGCGCCATCGCTCACAAGCGTGAAGTGGACCGCCGGATGCGCCAATGCGTAAGCGCGCACGATCGACAGCGACCGCCCCGCCTCGACCCGTGAGCTTCGCAGCAGCGCGCGCCGTGCCGGGACCGTCGCGAACAGCGCCCGCACCGTGACGGTCGTGCCACGACTCCGTGGCGCCTCCTCCATTGCGACGGGTATCTCGGGGCCAGTCCGAAGCGTCCGCGCGATGCCGCTCTCGTCTGCTGCGCTGGCAATCTCCACTTCGGCGACGGCAGCGACGCTGGCAAGCGCCTCACCACGGAAGCCAAGTGTGGCGACATGCTCCAGGTCGGTTAGGCTGCGCACTTTGCTGGTGGCATGCGGCGTCACAGTCAGGGGCAGGTCGTCAGCTAGAAGCCCTTCGCCATTGTCGGCGACGCGAATCAGCCGCAGGCCACCGTCCTGCAGCTCGATGCGGATCGCCGTTGCATGGGCATCCAGCGCGTTATCGATCAGCTCGCGCACGACTGAGGCGGGCCGCTCGATCACCTCGCCTGCCGCGATTCGCTCGACCATCTCACGCGCTAGCGGCGCAATCCGTTCCGGCATGGCAATTAGACTCCCTCGCCCGCCGCGCGCAGCAGCGCCAGCGCTCGTTGCTGCAAGGCAAAGAGCGCATTAATCGCTTCTATCGGCGTCATTGCGGCGATGTTGGCGGCGGCCAGATCGAGCGCCAACTCGCGCTCCTCCCGTCGCATTATCTCCGGCCCCGACCCGTCAGTGTCGTCTGGCACAGTGACATACGGGGCTGGCATCTCCGCGACCCGGCGCTGAACGCTGGCATGTTGCTGTAACAGAGCCGACGCGCGTTCGGTGACGGCTGAGGGCAGACCAGCCATGCGCGCGACCTGGACGCCGTAGCTATCGGCGCTGGCCCCCTCCACGACCCGATGCAGGAAAATCGCGCTATCCGCCCGCTCGGCAACCGCCATGCGAAAGACGCCGACCTGTGGCAGCGTCTCCGCGAGATCGGCCAGCTCGTGATAGTGGGTGGCGAAGAGAGTCCGCGCGCCCACGCGATCGTGCAGATACTCGACGACAGCGCGGGCAATGGATAGCCCATCGGCGGTGCTGGTACCCCGGCCCACCTCGTCCAGGATGACCAGGCTGCGGGCGGTTGCGTGGCGCAGAATATAGGCTGTCTCCACCATTTCGAGCATGAATGTGCTCAGGCCGCGCGCGAGGTCATCTTCCGCGCCCACTCGCGTAAAGATGCGGTCGACTAGCCCGATGCGCGCCGCCTCCGCTGGGACGAACGAGCCAATCTGCGCCAGCAGCGTGATTAGCGCGACCTGTCGCAGATAGGTCGATTTGCCCGCCATATTCGGTCCCGTCAGCAACATGATCGTGGGCGCGCCATGACGCTCTGTCTCGCCAGAATCGCCGGTTTCGCTATTATGCGCACGGAGCCGGGTATCGTTGGCGATGAATTCGCCACCTTCGGGTGCGGACTCGACGACTGGATGCCGTCCAGCAACGATTTCCAGGCGAGCGTCGTCGGCCAGTTCGGGACGCACATAATTCCGCGCCAGCGCCACCTCGGCTAGCGCCAGCCACATATCCACCTGCGCCAGCGCCGTTGCGGTCCGGCGCATCGGTGTGGCAGAACCGGCCAGCGAGCGCAATACCTCAACGTAGAGCGTACGCTCCATCACCTCGATCTGTTCGCTGGCGTGCAAAACTTGCGCTTCATGCGCCTTTAGCTCAGGCGTGACATAGCGCTCGCCCGTCGAGATGGTCTGGCGACGTTGATAGTCCTCTGGCACACGGCTCAGGTTGGGCGTCGTCACCTCGATGTAATAGCCGAAGACCTTATTGAATCCTACCTTGAGCGACTTTATGCCCGTCCGCTCGCGCTCGTCAGCCTCTAGCATGGCGATCCATTGGCGCGCCTCGGCAGCGGACTGCGCCAGAGCATCCAGTTCGTCGTTGTACCCCGCGCGAATGAGGCGACCCGTTCCCGCGCCTGGCTCGGCCAGCGCACGCACGATCAACTCACGCGCTCGCGGACAGGCGTCCAGGTCCTCGCGCAGGCGGGTGAGTGCGTCGGCCCTGGTATTGCTGAGCGCAGCGGCGACCTTTGGGACGCGTGCGAGGGCGCTCTCCAGGCCAAACGCTTCGCGCGGGACCGCCGATCCATGGACGATGCGGGCAATCAGGCGTTCCAAGTCGCCCAGACCGTCAAGCGTGCTGGCGAGTTGCTGGCGCATGGCGGTTGCGGCATGAAGCTCGGCGACGGCGTCGAGCCGCTCCTCCAGTGCGGCGCGGTCGCGGAGCGGCTGCAACAATGACCGCCGTAGCAACCGTGCGCCCATCGCCGTCCGCGTAGCATCCAGCGTCGCCAGGAGGGTTGTCGGTGTCTCCCTACCTGTCCTGGCATGCATCACGTGCGCTGGCTCGATGACCTCCAGCGCACGCCACGTCCTGCCGTCGATTTCTACGAATCCAGCGGTGTCATACGTCTTGAGGTTGGTCAGCAGCGGCAGCAATGTCGGATTCATTCTTTCGAGGTAGGCCAATATTGCGCCTGCTGCGCTGGTGGCTAGCGGCAGATGCTCGCAGCCATAGGCAACGAGCGTGGTGGCGCTGAAGTGGCGACACATCCGGCGGCGCGCGCCGTCCTCCTCGAACCAGGTATCACTACAGGGTGTGAGCGTCCAGTGGGCCAGCCACTCGCCTTCGTCAATCAGATTCTCAGGATGCGCGTGGACCCGCTCGGCGAGCAGCACCTCGGCAGGCGCCAGCCGCTCCAGTTCAGCGCGCAATGCGGCGGGCAGCCGCGACGGCTCCCACTCAACGCACGAGAACGCGCCAGTGCTCGCCTCGACCACTGCCAGCCCAGCGCCTCCACGCGCGCCAAATGCCAGCGCGACCAGATAGTTGTCGCGCCGGACGGGTACCATGTTTGGCTCGACCACCGTTCCGGGCGTCAGGATGCGCGTCACCTCGCGCTTGACCAGCCCCCTGCCTGGTGGGCTAACCTGATCGCAGACGGCCACTTTGTAGCCACGAGCCACCAGCCGCGCCAGATAGGTTTCGAGCGCATGTGTCGGCACGCCCGCCAGCGGCACAGCCTCACCCGGCCCGTAGCTGCGCGCGGTCAGGACGATCTGCAGCTCGCGGGCGACGGTGCGCGCGTCTTCATCGAAGAATTCGTAGAAATCGCCGATGTTGTAGGCGAGCAACGCGTCCTGATGCTGCGCCTTGATGTCGAGGTATTGGCGGCGAGCGGGTGAGGCCATGGCAACTCCTCTTTGCCAGACGGCGGACGGATATGTATGTGGAGGGTCGATATCAACCTAACCCGGCTATTGTAGCATGGTCCACGTGGGTTGTTGAGATAGCTCTCGCTTCTTTCGCAGACTCTCTGCTCTGGAAACCAGACTACCGCGTCATATGATTCACCTAGAACAAGATTTCCACAATTGAAGGCGTATATCCACAGGAATGGTGGATAACTTGAATCTATGTTCTAACAATGAGTGAGATGGCTTGACGCATTTGGGCAAACATGGTACATCTCTTAGTGACAACCGAATACTGAACGACCGCAACGGGAGCTTGGGGCGCCAGGCTGAGAGGGTGGCACAATCCGCCACCGACCGACGGAACCTGATCTGGGTAATGCCAGCGCAGGGAGCGAATAAACGCTTCACAGACTTTGGATGCTGGCATGATACGTCGGCATCCCTTTTTGTGTGCGCCTCGCATGCTCGTCCCAAACTCCCGAACGCGCTGGCATATGCACTGCACATGCAGAGTGTCTGGAGGGCGAGTAATGAGTACACCACTGCTAGAGGCGCGCGGCATCACGATGCGCTACCGCGTCGGCGGCGCGAATGTCCTTGCCCTTCAGCGTGTCTCGCTGCATGTGGACGCGGGCGAATTCGTGGCGCTAGTGGGACCAAGCGGCTCCGGCAAGACGACACTGCTCTCCGTCTTCGCCGGGTTGGAGACACCGACCGCTGGCGCCGTCGCCCTCCGTGGCGACATCCATGCGCGACTGCTCGGGCGGGCGGGCTATATGCCCCAGCGCGACCTGCTGCTGCCCTGGCGCACCGCGCTCGGCAACGCGGTATCCGGGCTCCAGGCGCAGGGTGTGACGCGAACCGAGGCGACGGCTCGCGCCCGCGCGCTCTTCACTGAGTTTGGGCTGGCGGGATTCGAGCGCGCGTGGCCCGCCACGCTCAGCGGCGGCATGCGTCAGCGAGTCGCCTTTGCCCGCACCGTGCTTGCGGCGCACGATCTGCTGCTGCTGGATGAGCCTTTTGGCGCGCTGGATGCCCTTACCCGCACCGGTTTGCAGCGCTGGCTGGCCAACCTCTGGGAGCGCTTGGGGGCGACGTGCCTGCTCGTCACGCATGACCTCGACGAGGCACTCTTGCTGGCCGACCGTATCTATGTGCTCTCGCCGCGGCCGGGAACCGTCCGCCTGGAGCGTGCCGTGCCGCTGGAGCGTCCGCGACGGCTGGAGATGCTCGCCCGTCCCGAGATCGTCGCAATCAAGGCGGAGCTACTCGCCTCGCTGTTGGATTCAGACGTGAGGGGAGGCGCGGCATGAAAACGCTACGTGACTCCCCAGATACCACCGAGCGCGCTCCAGCCAGCGCCACGGATATGGTCGTGGCGCCCGTTCTTTCGACGTGGCCCGTTGCGCGTTGGTGGCGCGTCTCGCGGCTCACCGTAGCGGCCACTATTCCCGCGCTCGTGCTGCTGGCGGCGCTCGTGCTGCTCTGGCAGTGGTACGCCAGCCAGCCAGATATCGACGCGCAGATCCTGCCGACGCCGCTCGCCGTATGGGGCGTGCTGGTGGGCCAGCGCGATATTCTCTGGCAGCACATGCTGGTGACGCTGCAAGAGACGCTGATTGGCTTCGCGCTGGCGCTAGCCGCGGGTGTCATCTTTGGCACGTTGATCGACTTCTCGCCGTGGCTGCGGCGGGCGATCTATCCACTGCTGGTGGCGTCGCAAACCATCCCGATTATCACGTTGGCGCCGCTGCTGGTGCTCTGGTTCGGCTTTGGGCTAGTCTCGAAGTCCATCGTCGTGCTGCTGGTCTGTTTCTTCCCGATTGTCGTGGCGCTGGCCGATGGGCTGCGCTCCGCCGATCCTGAGCTTATCCGGCTGTTTCGCGCGTTCGGCGCCGGGCCGGTGCGCATCTTCTGGTCGGTGCGGCTGCCGGGCGCGCTGCCGTCGCTCTTCTCAGGCGTGCGGATCGCCATCACCTACAGCGTCATCGGCGCGATCTTCGGCGAGTACGTCGGGGCAAGCGCGGGCCTGGGATTCTACATGCAACTCAAGCAGCACTCGTTCGCGACGGCGGGGGTGCTGGCGGCCATCGTCGTCACCGCGCTATTGAG
>DASUHD010000142.1:0-96748 GCA_036273675.1 Ktedonobacterales bacterium
TTCTGGCTCACCACAAAACACGCGAAACGCAAGAACAACTATAAAACAAAGGTTCTAATTACGCAAGCCTTGTGAGTGTTCATGGCGTAGCGAGATGGCCGCATGTGGCCCCATCTCGCGGTATCAGGGGGTATGCGCGCAGGTGGCGCAAGCGGGCGACAGGCCATTTTCCTGAATTGTGGCCAGATTCTATCTGAACGCGAGTTCGATATCCTGCTCCCACATTGACAATGCGTTATGGTTAAGTTATGGTCAGCGTAGACGCTTTCTCAGTAGAATGGTCGGCTGTGATTCCTCAAAATTGGTTAGCGGGCATCTGAGCATTTCTCGCGCGCCACTGGATCGAAACGCCGTCCTTGTACTGCCCTCTTTGTATTACTTCCTCGTCGGTGTCTGCCGTCACGTGTTAACACACGAACGCGCCTCGCGGGTAATGTCCATCCTCGGCCGTTGCTCGAAAAGAACGCCAGATGTCGTCCCCAGGCAGGCCTGGCACGAGCGCTATCAGGCGCCACCTGCCGTAGTCACAGCTACATTGTGATCTACCCCTGGCTTTCCCAGCGGAGTTTTACCCCACGATCAGAAGCGACAGTGTCCTGAGTTTGAGTAACGCCAGCGTGTGTGGTGGATTGGAGAGTGGTGGCGGGCTGGTGATCGATCATCCGCGGTGTTACCAGGGGCGATTCCGATTCCCTTCCAGCAACATGCGCCTCGCCGCTTGCGCAACAGGAGATATTCCTGGTCACGACACAGCACGCGCGTGAATGCGGATGACGCCTCGCAGGGGGGCCGTACACTCGTGTCGTCGCGCCATATGACCGCAAAAGCGATTCTGCGAGAATCACATAGGTAGCCGCACGCCTATCCGCGCTGCTTAGCGCTTGCAGAGCAGTCATGTATCAGAGTCGGGAGGAGATGACCCATGCCTCGCACAGTGAGAAGGCGCTTGTTCGCCGCAACGCTGATCGCTACACTGAGGATGACAGTCATGGTGGGCATGCTGGTATTAGGCGCAGGAACCGCTCGCGCCGCCAAACCAGAGATTGATCCCACCTGGGCCAACGGACAGACCGTCTACATGATTGGGCCACAAACAATCACCAACCCCAACCCCAATCTGCTGGCACACGCCGATGAACTGTACCTGTTGGTCTTCCCGACCAATAACAGTTGCACCTCCAACTGTCCGCCAATTACATTGCCCTCCGGCTATCAACCTCAATGCAATCCCTGCTTCCATTCCGGGCTGCCGCCAGCATTCGTCTACCACGACCACGTTGTGACCGGCGCGCCGGGCTTCGGGAACGATGGCGCCGCCGGAGAATTCAAGGGGCCGTGGCAGATCATCATCACGATGTATACTCCAGCGTTCGCCTTCAGCCCTTCGTTCACACCGGTTACGAGCGATGAAGCGCTCGATGCTGCGGAAGCCGCAGGCGATTTCGTGCCGCTCAATCCAGGAGGAGCGAATCCCTTCGAGGTTCCTACTGGGAGTATTCTGATCTGCCCGCTCGTTTCATCGCACGCCTGATTGCTCTTGAGTACCTCTGCGTTTGGGTGTATGGGTGAGACTACCGCTGGAGAGGATGAGCGCGCGAAACCTTATCCTCTCCACATCTGGCCAAGTACGAGACAACTACGCCGCTCGACAGTTCTGCTTGACATCACGGCAGGTGAGATGGTAGCCTGCTGCCATGATGATACACGCGCCTGTCCGCCTCGATATCGCGAACACCAATCGCGGCTGGACAATTCACCGCAACCGGAACCGCAACACAAGCACCTTCGCCGCGTAAGCCCGGCGCCGATACGCTTACGCGGCTGAGGACATGTCGGCCTGTGTCCCTTGCGCGCGCCCACGCTTTTGCGCTGGCGAGCCTGTTGACATGGCTTTCCCATCTCCTCCTCTGCCCCCATATACAAGCGCCTCTTTAGCTTCTGCCGGGCCATGACCCCTACCGTCTTTCCGCGTGTCCGCGCCACGGCGCGCAGACCGCTCTGATTTCGCAAAGCAGGCAGAAAACATGACCTCATCCCCGGTAGATGTATCTGAAACGCCGACACCAGACAAGCGCCCGCGTTCGCTCTGGCGCAACCGTGACTTCGTGCTGCTCTGGAGCGGCCAGTTCGTCTCAACCGCTGGCACACAGGTGACCAGCCTGGCGCTCCCGCTGCTCATTCTGGCGGTGACCAATTCGCCCGCGCAGGCGGGAATCGTCGCCGCCTGTAGCTCGCTGCCGCGCTTCCTCTTCGCGCTGCCAGCAGGCGCGCTCGTAGATCGCTGGGATCGCAAGCGCGTGATGATTGTCTGTGACAGCGTGCAGGTCATCGCAATGGGCAGCATTCCGATTGCGCTGGCGCTTGGCCACCTGAGTATGATCCAGCTCTATCTGGTCGCATTCTCGCAGGGTACGTGCTTTGTCTTCTTCTGGCTGGCGCGTCTCGCTGCCCTGCCGCGTGTCGTCTCCAGAGAGCAACTGCCCGCCGCCGTCGCGCAGAACGAGGTGGCGGAGAGCACCGTCACCCTGCTCAGCCCGCCCCTGGGCGGCGTCATCTTCAGCCTGGGCCAGGCGCTGCCGTTCCTCGGCGACGCCATCTCGTACGCCGTCTCGGTCATCTCGCTCTGCTTCATCCGTGTCCCATTCCAGGCGGAGCGCAAGCCAAAGACCGAGGCGGCGCCGCGGCATCTGTTCGCGGAGATGCTCGTCGGCATGCGCTGGCTCTGGCGCTCGCCGCTGATCCGCTTCATGTCGTTTGTCTACGCGGGATTCGCGCTGGCCGGTGGCTACGAGTTGGGCGTGATCGTGCTGGCGACGGCGCGTGGCGCCACACCGCTGGTCATTGGGCTGATCTTCGCGGCGGGCGGTGTCGGCGGACTCGGCGGGGCGCTGATCGCCCCGCGCATTCAGCGCAGCTACCGCTTCGGCCAGATTATTCCGGCGCTCCAGTGGGGCTATCCGCTCGCCAATATCCTCTTCGTGCTCGCGCCCAATCCATTCCTGATGGCGCTGGTCGAGGCGGGTTCGATGGCGGTTGATCAGATCTACGATATCGTCTGGCCGAGCTATCGGATGGCGCTCATCCCCGACGAGCTTCAGGGGCGGGTGACGAGCGCCTATCGGATGATCTTCTCAAGCGTGGGACCGCTAGGTGCGGCGCTCTCGGGCATCCTGATCCAGCGACTGGGCGCTGCGCCGGAGCTGCTGCTGGCGGCGGGGTTCCTGGTCGTGGTGAGCGTCGTCGTCATGCTCAACCCGCATGTGCGCCACGCGCCGCCCATCGAGAAGCTAGGAAGCGAGACCGAGTAATCTTCATGGCAGGCGGGTCCGCTCATCCTTCGTGGTGTTGGTGAGGACTGTGAGTGTGTCGGTGAGGGCGTCGGCCAGATCGGCGGCGCTCACATCGGCGCCGTGCAGGTTTGCCCCGTGGAGGATAGTTCCCGTGAACGTGGCGTAACTGGCGTCGGCGTGGATGAGCTGCGCCTGAGCCATCGTCGCCCCGTCGAAACTCGCGCCGCTTACATCGGCATGGGCGAAGGTGGCTCCGGTCAGGTTCGCGCTGTCGAAATGCGCGTCGCTCACGTCGGCCTCGACAAAACGCGCCTGGCGCAGGTCCGCGCCGCGAAAATCGCTGCCGCTGAGGCTCACGCCAGAGAAATCAGCCTCCGCCAGTTGCGCGCCGCGAAAATCGACGACCAGCAGATGCAGTACTGAGAGATCCAGTCCAGCAATGTCAGCGTCGCGCAGGTCCAGTGGCGTGTTGACGCCGTCGCCCGGTCCAGGCGCGCGCCCCAGATGCCGGAAGAGGTCGTCCAGCGAGGTGAGCGCAGGCGGTCGCTGCTGGACCTCCTCATCCGCCATCCCTGCCACCTCCTCTCCCACTGTATGCTCTCGCCAGCATAGCACAGGAGCGGGGAAAACGAAACCGCGACGAACCGCGCCACGAGACACCGTTCGTTGGCAGCCTTCCAGTGGACCGTCCAACGACGGTATTCAAGTCGAAAGTAGTATTAGTCCTCGCTCTTGCCGGTGCGTTTTGGCCGAGGCGCTGTCCAACCGAACCATAGAGACGCTATCCGCAGCACAAACACGAAAATCACTGCGACACTGGCCGCCAGCGAACTGTACACGTTGAATCGCAACATGAGCACAACAATCGTCGCGCCGAGGACAGCGGGAACCGCGTAAAGCTTGCTATCCGCGCGCAATATCGCGGGCTGCTCGTTGGCGAGTACGTCGCGCATGATGCCACCGCCAACTGCGGTGAGGGTACCGAGCGCAATGGCTTCTACAGGTCCCAGCCCATAGGCGAGCGCCTTCGTCACGCCTATGACGCAGAACACAGCGAGACCCGCGGCATCAAAGACGAGCACTGCAGTTTGAATCCGATTCCGACTTATCTGCGCATGGGCAAAAAAGGTCAGAATCGCCGCGGCTATCGGTAGCAGGAGGGAAATGTGATCAGTGAATGCCGCTGGAGGAGTCGCTCCAAGTAAGAGATCGCGCAGGATTCCTCCACCAATTGCGGTTATCTCGGCAAGCACCACCATACCGACAATGTCGTAGTCCTTGCGCACCGCGAGCAAGGCGCCCGACATCGCAAAGACAAATGTGCCAATCAGATTGAGAATCATCTGGAACGTAGTGTTGAAGGCGACGGGGTGCATTGTGGGCAACCTACCTAACTCTGAAGCTCCACCCTGGTTCCCTCTGATTCTAATCCTGATTCTAACGTGATCGAAACCGCCATTTGCTCGCCAGCCGATTAAGCGTCTTCTTGAACGGGAGGACCTCTGAGCAGCGGAGTGTTGACCTTAGGACGACAGCCAGGCTTGTGCCGCAACAACCAATGCTTCAACGCCGGTCTCCAACGTTGGATGGATGACGGGAGCGAAACGCGGATTGTGGTTGGTAGGGAGCTCGTTGAGGCGACCCTCGGCTTTGGCTTTCGCATACAGGGTAGCGTCGGTTCCACCGACGAACCAGAAGACCGATGGGGCGTGCGCCGCAGTTCCGAACGACCCGAAATCTTCACTTGCGGAGGTGGGCCGGGTCTCTTGTACACGGTCGGCCGCGAAGTATGTCTCGAATGCGTCAACGACGCGCCTGGTCGCTGTCGGATCGTTCTTCACAAGCGCATAGTGATCCAATGATATAAACTTTGGCGTTTTCGTGGCTCCTGATGCCGCCGATTCCGCTTTCACGATGCGCTTGATCGCGTCGAGCACATGCGTGCGGACACCCTCATCGAACGTGCGCACATTCAACTTGAGGGTTGCTTCATCGGGGATGACGTTCTCTTTGGTACCCGCTTGAAGTGAACCGACGGTTACCACGGCGGCGTCGGTCGGCGCGACCTCGCGGGATACAATCGTTTGCAGCCGCAGCACTGTTGAGGCAGCCATCACCACCGGATCAATGCTGGACTGTGGCATCGAGCCGTGCGCGCCTCGCCCATAGAGGTGAATCTCCATGCTGTCGCCCGCGGACGTGACGACCCCAGCGCGCCAATTGAGCGTGCCAGCGGGCATGGCCATCACATGCTGACCCAACACGACAGATGGTTTCGGGAAGCGGTCGAAGAGGTGGTCATCAATCATCGCCTTAGCGCCTTGCCCAGTCTCCTCGGCTGGTTGGAAAATTATCAGTAAGGTTCCACGCCACCCGTCACGGTGCTGCGCGAACAGAGTGGCCGCGCCCACCAGACAGGCGACATGCATGTCATGACCGCAAGCATGCGCTACGGGTACCGTTTTCCCATCACCATCAGTCGCCGTGGCTTTGCTGGCGTAAGGTAGACCAGTCGCCTCCTTCACGGGCAGCGCGTCCATATCCGCCCGCAGCATTACGACTGGCCCATCGCCGTTACGCAGTACGCCGACGACGCCGGTCTTCCCGACGCCAGTGGACACGTCATAGCCCGCGGCGCGGAGCCGTTCCGCCGCCAGATTCGCCGTCCGATTCTCTTGCATGGAGAGTTCAGGATGCGAATGAATATCCTTGTAGAGCGCCTCCAGGTCTGGAAGCATCGTCGTGAGATTCGCCAGTACGGAAGGTACGTGGATTCGTGTGCTCATCGCGCGCTCCTTATGGCTCGATAGCAACAGAGGACGATCTCTTCTTCCTTGGCAACTTTCCCGGGGTAGTCCTGCGGCAGAGCATAGCGCGGTCACCCCAAAAAAGCAAAACCGCGATGTACAGCGCGCCAGTCAGGTGCGCTATCCATCGCGGTTATCCGCCGTAGTGGCAGTCTACATTCGGATACTTGGGGAAGTTACCAGCGGTTGCCGCCGCCGGAGCCACGATTGCCGCCGGGGCCACCTCGTCCGCCACCGGGGCCACCGCGTCCGCCGCCATAGCCACCGCCGCCCGGCCGCGGGCCTCGGTCGCCATAGCCGCCCGGACGTGGGCGTGGGCGTGGCCGGTCAGCCTCAAGCTCCTCGGCGGAGGGCATCTCGCCGCTGAGCGCGGCGCGGCGCGAGAGATTGATGCGCCCCTGCGGGTCAACCTCGATCACCATCACGGTAATCTCGTCACCCACCGCGACGACATCTTCCGCCCGGTTGATATGGTAGTCCGCCAGTTGCGAGAGGCGCACCAACCCCTCCTTGCCTGGCAGAATCTCGACGAACGCGCCAAAGTCCACGATGCGCCGCACGGTGCCGGTGTAGATCTTGCCGACCTCCACCTCTTCGGTCAGCGCGCGGATAGCGTCCATCGCGCGGTTCATGCCCTCCTCGGAGACCGAGGAGATATGCACGATGCCGTTGTCTTCGATCTCGACGGTCGCGCCGGTCTCCTCCTGGATGCGTCGCACCATCTTGCCGCCTGGGCCAATGACCGTACCGATCTTCTCAGGGTTGATCTTGATCGAGACGATGCGCGGCGCATAGTGCGACAGGTTCTCGCGTGGCTCTGGCAGCGCCTCGAGCATGCGGTCCATGATGAACATGCGGCCCTCTTTGGCCTGCGCCATTGCCTGCGCCAGCAGCTCTGTCGTCAGCCCGCGAATCTTGATATCCATCTGCAACGCCGTCACGCCGTCCGCTGTCCCCGCGACCTTGAAGTCCATGTCGCCCATGGCGTCTTCGAGCCCCTGGATGTCGGTCAGAATCGCGTATTTGTCGGCGGTCTCGCCGCTGGCGGTAATCAGGCCCATCGCCACGCCGGAAACCGGCGCCTTGATCGGCACGCCCGCATCCATCAGCGAGAGCGTGCTGCCACAGGTCGAACCCATCGAGGTCGAGCCATTCGAGCTAAGCACCTCTGAGACGACGCGAATCGTGTAGGGGAACTCATTGGCATCGGGAATCACCGCGAGCAGCGCCCGCTCTGCCAGAGCGCCATGTCCGATCTCGCGCCGACCTGGCCCGCGCGATGAGCGGGTCTCGCCGACGCTGAACGACGGGAAGTTGTAGTGGTGGATGTAGCGCTTCGTCTCCGCGCCGCCCAGGCCGTCGAGTCGCTGCTCTTCGCCGGGCGAGCCGAGTGTCACCACGCTCAGCACCTGCGTCTGTCCGCGGGTGAAGATCGCCGAGCCGTGGGTGCGCGGCAGCACGCCGGTCTCGCACCAGATCGGGCGGATGTCCTTCAGGCCGCGACCATCCGGGCGGACGCCCTTGTCGAGGATCTGCGTGCGGACGAACGCCTTCAGTTCTTTCTCGAAGAACCCGCGAATCTCTTTGCCCCGGTCGGGATACTTCGGCTCAAGCTCGGCCACCAGGTCATTCTCGATGGCGTTGAGCGCCGCCTCGCGCGAGGCCTTATCGGCATTGTTGACGGCGGTCTCGAAGCGCGGGCGCACGAAGGCGGAAACCGCGCCCAGCAACTCGGCATCCGGCTCGGATGCGGTGAAGGGCGTCTTGGGTTTGCCCGCCGCCGCGACCAACTGCTCCTGGATGGCGATGAGGCTCTGAATGGCGTCATGCCCTGCTTTGATCGCGGCGATCATGGTGTCTTCGGGAAGCTCTTTCGCGCCCGCCTCCACCATCACGACGGCGTCTTTGCTTCCCGCCACCACGAGGTCGAGCATGCTGTTCTTCAACTCGGTTTCGGTCGGGTTGATGACGATTTTGTTGTCGATGTAGCCGACGCGCACGCCGCCAACCGGCCCGGCAAAGGGGATGTTGGAGATCGAGAGCGCGGCGGAGGCGGCGATGATGCCGAGCACATCATTGTCGTTCTCCAGGTCGGCGGAGAGGACAGTGATGACGACCTGGACATCATTGCGAAAGCCCTTGGGGAAGAGCGGGCGGATGGGGCGGTCAACCAGACGAGAGGCAAGAATCGAATGCTCGGTTGGGCGCCCCTCGCGCTTGATGAATCCGCCGGGAATCTTGCCCGCGGCGTAGAGGCGTTCCTCTACATCCACCGTCAGTGGGAAAAAGTCGATGCCCTCACGGGGCGAGGCACTGGCGGTCGCCGTGCCAAGAACAACGGTATCGCCGTAGCGCAAAAGCACCGCGCCGCCCGCCTGTTCCGCCAGGCGACCCGTCTCGATGCTCAGGGTGCGCCCCGCGAGCGTCGTTTCAACTTTGTGAAACATTATTTCCTCCGGCGCCTCACCGCTGCTCATCTGCTGATACCGTGCCACTCAGGCCGGAGCGGGGGCGCGACTAAATTGCGAGGAAGGCTTACCTGCCCAGATATGCGTGAATGGGGAGCGCACAAACGCTCCCCTCGCAGGCAAGGAAATCTTCCTCCGTCCAACGTGTCAGGTCGTCAGGCCACTGTGCGCGTGGGCGCTGTGAGCCTGAGTCGCTGGCCAGGCCGAGGGATAGCTTGTGAGGACGGCCACGAGGCAACTTCAGGGCGATTAGTGTCGCAGGCCGAGCTTCTCGATCAGCGCACGATAGCGCTCCGGGCTGGTCCGGTTGAGGTAGCGTAGCATACGGCGGCGCTGACCGACCATCTTGAGCAACCCCCGACGGGAGTGATAATCGTGCTTGTTCACTTTGAGATGCTCGGTCAGATCGCGGATGCGCTGGGTCAGAATAGCAATCTGCACCTCTGACGAACCAGTGTCGCCCTCGTGGGCCTGATGCTCCTCGATGATCTGCAACTTAATCTCTGGCTGCAATGGCATAGTGTTTTTGCTGGCCGCCCACCGTCCGGGCTATCACGCGCCGGGGGCGTCGGCCTCCTCCTTCACTGGTGTTCTCGGGTCTCGCGCGGGCAACCCACTGTCACCCGCCACTGGTGGATCACCAGGACAAACCCCATTGCGCGCGTCCATTCCGGCGTGTCGGTGTCGGCGCGCGCGGCGTCTGCCGGTTGTCCTTTTCAAGCAATCCTGTTGTCCTCGTTGTCCTCGCCGGGCATACCAGGGGCGCCCCATCGTCAGAACGTATGACGGAGCATCCCGGCGGATGTGCTACTGCCTCTCTCATAGGCAGCCTGTTGTATGCCACTTAAAGACGCTACCAAGTATAGCATATCCCTTCGCCCGCCGCCAGCATGACCGCCTGCTCCCCTCTGACCGACTCATGCGCTCACTGCTGCAGGGGGCGGGTTGGCTCGGCCTCGCGTGGGCTGGTTGGCTCGGCCTCGCGTGGGCTGGTTGGCTGGAAGTGCGCCGGCAGACGGAACGCGACCTGCCGTCGTAGCGAGCGCCGCAGCCGCCGGATGCGCTCGCGATAGACCTCTTCGGGCTGGCGCGGCGTGTTCTTGGGTGGATCGCCCATCGCCACATGCCACTTGCGAAACGCCAGGCCTGTCGTCGTCTGGTAGAGCGTGCGCGCGGTCAGCCAGGCGCGCGGCCCATATTCCAGGGCATAGGCGCGCTCGGCGGCGTCGCGCAGCGTCGCATTCTGCAACAGCAGATACTCATCCGGCGAGACGACACCGCCCAACACCTCGCTCGTGAGGTATTCGCGGACCGTCTCGGCCTCACGGGCTAGCGAGGCGAGGGCAATCCGCAGCAGCACCAACTGCGCCGTAAAGAGCGGCACATATTCTGCCAGCAGCGTCACCAGCGCGAAGAGCGCCGCCGCGTGCGCCAGTAGCTCAGGGGTCGCCAGCTCGTCGGCGCCAAAGGCGACGAAGTCGAAGCCGGTATGCAGCAGAATCGCGGTGGCGAACCCGGCGAAGGGGGCGAGTATTTGCCAGCGGCGGTCGCGGGTTTCGCGCGCGGCCCCAAGCCCTGCCCCAAAAAACGCGGTGAACGTCGAATGGCTGAGCCAGCCGAGGACCACGCGTCCGAAGATGAGCACGCCGAGGTCGGCGCGTGGGGTGACGGCGAAGAAGACGAAGTTCTCCACCATCGCGAAGCCCGCGCCGATCAACGCGCCGTAGATAATGCCATCGGTGACGTTATCGAACTCATCGCGCAGCAACACCAGCAGCACGATCAGCCCAGCGCCCTTGATAGCCTCCTCCGAGAAGCCAGCGCTCAGCGCCTGCGACGCCGCGTGGACCAGTCCATCCTGAAGTCCGATGGCGTTCAGCGCCGACGCCAGCAGGGCGACCAGTCGCCGCTCTAGAAACAGCGCGGGCGCGATGGCGATCAGCGCTCCCCAGAGAAACGCGCCGAGCATCAGCGACCACGGCTCACGCTCATAGCGGTCCAGGCTGAGCGTCACGACCGCGACGCCAAGCGCGGGTACCAGCGGGATCGTCAGCGCCGCCAGCACGGAGCCAGCGCCCTCGGTGGCGAGCGCGCCTCGCCCCACCAGTACGGCGGTTCCCAGCGTGACGACCGTACAGACCAGCAGGACCAGCGCCGCGCCGATGCCGAGCAACCACCACAGGCGCGCCTTGAAGCGCCCGCGAAACGCGAATTGCAGCGTGATGCCGGGACTGAGCAGGTGGGTAGAGCTGGCGCTCTGGGGAAGTGACGCATCGTCCGGCGCGTCGTCGAGTAGATCGGCCTCGCTCACCTCGTCGGGCAGAAAACCGTTGCTTTCGCCAGTTGCCTCGGCGAGATAGGCCGCGTAATCGCCCTCGGATGATTCCGGTGGTTGTTCAGCGGAAGTCGAGTCGGGATACGTTGGGCGCAACGCCACCAGTTGCAGTGATGTCTGCCCCAGCCGCACAACATCACCGGGCGAAAGCGCCATGCCTTGTCCCGGCTGGCACGCCTGCCCGGCAACCTCCATCGTGTTGGCCGCCGAGCAGTTTTCGATCCACCAACCCTCGCGGCTGGCAATCAGGCGGGCATGTTCGCGCGAGACGGAGGGGTCGAGCAGCACGATGGCGTTGCGCTGCGCCCGGCCGATGGGATTGATGCCCCGCGTGATTGGCACGGCACGACCGCCGCCGAGGAAGGCGATCTCGTTGCTGGCGGGACTCACCAGCCTCAGCACGCCAAGGGTCGGCGAGGCAACCTCCGCCGCCGACGGGCGTGTGTTCCGTGTCCGAACGAGCATTTTGCGACGTGTCGTTCGGCCCACAGCATCCCCGTCCCTTCTCCATCGGCCAGTCGAGCATATCCCTGTTTAGTGTCCCGCCTCGGGGAGACTGCCCGGCAGCGCTGGCGGTGGCAGCAGTTTCTCCTCCTGCCGCGTCTCGCGATAGCGCCGGTAGAAGCGCTTGAACGAGGCGTTGATCTGGCTGGGGGTAAGCTTCTTGCCGCTCTCGAAATATTCGATGGCCACCTGACCAATAGACCATGTGGCCGCCGCCGCGATGGCGCCCGCCACCAGATCGCCGCCGAACGGAACCGCTTTGGCCGCCGCCTCCGCGAGATAGCGCATGAACAGTCCACCAGCGATGGTCGTCACCAACTCGCGCATATGCTGGGCGTTCATCGGTTCGCCATAGACGGCGGCGACGCGTAGCACCAGCCGTATCTGATTGCCCAGCAGAATGGGAATATCCACCAGCGGCACCGGCTGAAGCCCGGCAGCCAGGGCAATGAGTGTCGCGGAACGCACCAGCTTGTTGGCCGCCTCGCGCCGGAACTGGGGCAGTTGGCGCCCCAGCACGATGGCCGCCTCGGGGCTGGCGTCGATCAGCGCGGGGATCAACTCCTCGCTGACGTTGGCGCCGTCGCGGGCCGAGATGGGAACGACATCCTTCACATGCAGCCGCGCCGCCGCACGCGCCGCCGCCTCATCCGCCGCCTCGCCGATCAGGTCACACTTGTTGAGCGCCACCGTGAACGGCTTCTCGGTTTTGCGCAACTGCTCGATCATCTCATAGTCGCGCGGACGCATGCCCTCACCGGCGTCGAGCATGTAGATCGTGACGGCGGCCTCCTCGATGGCCTCCTGCTGCATTTCGGGAATATGTCCTGGCGTATCGATGAGGGTGAAGGGGCCAAAGGCGCCGCGTACGTTGGCGGTGGTGGTGCCTTCGACTGGTGAGACCGGAGAGACATATTTGCCTTGCAAGGTGTTGAAGAGCGTGGATTTGCCGGAGTTTGGCAGGCCGATGATGGCCACCTTGCGGCGGATTTCATCGGCAATTTCTTCCTGTGCGATCTTCCAGTTCACCGAGTTCATGAACTTACGCGCCAGCGCCAGATTCGAGGGGATCCCGGCGAGCATAGAGAACGAGAACAGACGCCGCGGATTGACGTTGAACCGGCTGCTCTTCTTGCCATTCTCTCCGCCAGCAGATGTATCAGCCATGCCTCGCCTTTTCCTTCCATTTCGGCCGCGCCCGCCGTCGCCGTCGTTTCAGCCTGTTATAGCACGCCAGCCCGGTCGCTGGCCAGACATAATAGCCTGATGTATTAGTATAGTATGCTCGTTGCGCCGCAGTCCGTTGCGGCCCATCTCGGCCCATCTCGGCCCATCTTGGCCCATCGCGGCGGGCGCGCATCATCCACCAATCTCAACTTGTGCGATTTGCGTGCCAGCGCTAGCCATGCTCTAGCCATGCTCTATCCATGAATACGTATGAGATGAGGAACAGGTATACTAGCCCGCTATCCGCCAGGCGGCAGGGGGCTGGCCGACGTGGCGTTTGAAGGCGCGATTGAACGCCACGTCGGAGTCATAGCCCACGCGCTGCGCCACCTCGACCAGATTCAGATTGGTCTGCTTCAGCAAATACTTCGCCAGTTGGATGCGCCAGGCTGCCAGGTAGTGCATCGGTGTCTCCCCGATCAGCGCGGTGAACCGCTGGGCCAGGGACGACCGCGAGACCGCCACGGCCTGCGCCAGATCCTCGACGGTCCAGGCGTGTTCCGGGCGCGCGTGTAATAGTCGCAGGGCATGCCCAACCACCGGGTCGCTTACCCCCGCGAGCCAGCCATGCTGGGCCGCCGGAAGCTGCTGCATGTAGCGCCGCACCACCTCGACAAAGAGAATCTCGCTGAGCCGCGCCAGCATATCCGTGTTGCCGGGACGCTCGCCAAGCGCCTCCTCGACGGTATGCCGCAGCGTCGTCTCCAACCAGTCGCCGGGTTGGATCGCCAGCGCCGCCGCCGCCAGCGCGCTCGCGCTCGCTCCTGCTATCGCCGCCTCAGCCTCGCGACCATCGTGGTTGGGATGCACCACCATAACGTCTGGCAGTGCGCCGAGGAGTGGGTTGAATCGCTGGTCGCAGTGGAGATAGCCACAGATAAGCTGCGTCATCTCGCCGACGTTTCCACCCACAACCTCTGTAATGCCGTCAGGGGGCATCGTCGTGGGCAGAACAGCCCGGAAGGATATCGGACTGAGGCTCCAGTCGCTGCCGACGATGTGAGGGCAGTTCTGGGGCAGAAGGACAGCATCCCCCGCTTTCAATAAGACAGGCGCGGAGCCGGGGATCGAGAGCCAGCAGCTTCCCCGCGCGAGAATGTGGAAGACGGCGATACAGTCGGATGGCAGGCGCAGATATTCGGCAAGTTCGTTGGCTGTCGCAGACGCCACAGCCCAGGGCGCTGGCAGTTTTGCCCGCAGGAAGACCGCGCCGCTCAGCCGAACCACTTTCAGCGTGTCAGACAGGACATCCATCGGGTGTTCTCGCTCTCCCCAGCGCCAGAGTTCAGTCCAGCAAATTCTGGAGCCTCAATCAACATTCTCGGCGTCTCAGTCATTGTCGCAGGCTGCCCAACCACGCATACTGGCACTATAGCCATTGTCGCCATTGTAGCACGACAAACCCGTGGGCAAGGCGGTCAGAGCGCAGGGAGGGAGTGTGTGCAATGAGCAGCCCGCAAGAGACGACCGGTGATCAAACGCTCAGGCCCGATGCGCTCTTAGACATGACGCGGATTGAGACGGCCCAGGGCGCGATCTGTGCGTTGCTGACCCCGGCCATCAAGGGCAAGTTTCAGGAGATGAGCGGTGGCCAGCTCCTCGAAGTCCGCGTGAACGACCCGACCGCGCGGGAGGATATCGCATCCTGGTGCCGTCTCTCTGGCCACGAGCTGCTTGCCGAGATCAAGGAGTCGCCGCAATTGCTGAGGGTATTTATCCGCAAGCGGTAGGGCCAATGTATCTGGAAAGGGAGATCATCACTATGGCAAAACTGCTCGTTCACTGCACCCATGGCCGCGAAGACCCCGAGCGCGCCACGCTGGCATTCATCGTCGGCAATGTGGCCGCCTCAGCCGATCAGGAGGTCATCCTGCTGCTGACCATCGAGGGAGTCTGGCTGGCGACACGGGGCTACGCCGACGACATCCATAAAGAAGGCTTTCCGCCGCTCGCCGAGGTGATCCAGTCGTTCCGCGCCAACGGCGGCCAAATCTGGGCATGTGGTACCTGCGCCAAGCCGCGCGGCATCGCCGAAGACCAGTTGATCGAGGGCGCAAAGATCGTCACGGCGGCGAACGTGGTCGAGGTCCTCGTCGGGGGCGCGGCCTCGCTCGACTTCTAGCAACTTCTGGGGAGGTAATTCATGGGCAGTCTCGCTGAATCCTTCAACCAATCAGGTTTCTCGCACTTCATCAATAGTCCCTCTGGGCGCAGCTTTCGCATCGTCGCGGGCATGGGATTCCTTATCCTCGGTCTCGTCTTCAGGGACCATCTGCTCGGCGTCCTGTCGTTGGTATGGAGCGTCTTCCCATTGAGCGCCGGAGCGTTTGATATCTGTTATATCAGCGCCGCGTTGGGCGGGCCGATCTCGGGCAAGCAGATTCGCAGCGCGTACAAGCCGCGCTAATGCCACACACTCCGGCATCTTTGGATATTTGGATATAATGCGTCTCACAGACGAGAGTCCGTGCGGCGCTCTATATACAGCCCGCCGCCAGGCCGAGGAGGGTGATCCCATGCGCGCAACAGACCTGCTGACCCGTCAGTATGCCAGCGTCAACCAGATCCTGCATGACGTCGGCGGCGACCTTACCCCCGCTGAACTAACCACACGCGTACTCCCGCATACAAACCTGCTCGCCTTCGACCTCTGGCACGTTGCTCGCGCGCAGGACTGGGCGCTGCAGACGCTGGTGCGCGGCGTGCCTGAGCTGATCGACGAGCCGCGCTGGCAGGGGCGCGGTCGGCTGGCCACGCACGGCATCGGCGTTGGGCTGAGCGAGGCGGAGGCCGACGATCTGGCGCGCACGCTGGCGCTGGCCGATATCCTCGAATACGCCGACGCCGTCCACCAGAACCTGCTTGCCTGGCTAGGCACAATCTCCGATGACGAGCTTTCGCGCGAGCCAGATGTCCCCGCGCAGCTTCAGCGCTATCCCGTCTACCTGGAACTTGCGATGCGCGAAGAGGTACCGTGGATGTTCCAGCGCCCGCAGGTCTGGCGGTGTCTCGCGCCAGCCCTCGGCCACGCGCGCGACCACCTCGCCGAGATGGATATGCTCAAGCGCCAGCTCCGCGCCCGGATGGCCTGAGTCTGAGCCTGAGCATTCGCCCTGATACACGGTTCCTGGGGGAGTCTTGAGGTGGCTTGCCAGCGTTAGAGAAGATGAGGTCAGAGGAGGTCAGAATGTATGGAACCATCGCACGCATGCGTGTGAAACCCGATATGGTGAATCAGTTGCTGGACTGGATGCGCCAGGAGGACACCAGAGGGATGCTGGGGTACAAAACGAGCTACACGTACCAGATGGACGCCGAACCAACGACCATGTTTGTCGCCATCGTGTTCGAGAGCCGTGAAGCCTACGTGGCGAATGCGCAAAGCCCGCAGATGGATGCGCGCTACCACGAGTTGCTTGCGCTGCTGGAGGAATCACCCGAGTGGCATGATGGGCAGATCATCTACCCGCAAGGGTGGGTTTCCTCGCGCCGGGTAGCGCACTCACGAGATGCCCTCTCATACCATTTCGTCTGGGTTGTTGGTGTTTGAGGGCGCGTACCCCGGCGCCATCGCCGCATCGAGCGCGCGTCGCTCGCAAAGCGTTTCGCGCATCCGCACGAAGACGACCGCGCCAGAGGTGAACGTGAGCGCGGCGATCCCCGCGATGGCCCAGGACGCTCCAAAGAGATCGGCGAGTACTCCGGCCAATATGGCGCCAACCGCGTAGCCGAGGTCGCGCCAGAGTCGATAAACACCTACCGCCGAGGCGCGCCATGAGGGATGCGCCACATCCGCGATAGCGGCAAGGAATGTCGGGTAGACCATTGCGGCGCCCAGTTCCAACTCGTCGCTGTCGCGTAGCGTCCGATGCGGAAATGTAACATCAGCCGCCTCATGCAGATAGATGGGAGAGCCGGTGCGCTCGGCGAGTGCGGGTGCGCCAGAAAGATGGTCCGCCTGGACACGCGTCTCGACGATAGCGACGATAGGCGATGCAGCCGCTTCGGACACCGCGAGGTAGTCGTCGATGTGTTCGGCGTGCGGGTCAACAACAGCAAGGGCTTTCTTGCCGGTGCAGCCGAAGATATATGACGCGCACCCGGTAGCTGGGTGCAGGATCTGGCGAATAATCATATACCCTTCCAAGTTCTTGCGATGTTCTTACTGAATTGGTATCATGCGCCAGCCAGCGTCTTGCTCATCGCAGCGAGTGTGGTGAGGGTGCGCCAGTTGCGCGAGGTTGCGGGGACGCCGAGCCTGCTTTCGAGCAGGTTGTTGGTCAGCTGCGACTCACGCATGTTCTGGCGATAGAGCAGGTAAACCTCGCGGCCAACCACGCGGAACTCGTCTGACTCGATCTTGCTGGCGCCCAGCCGCTCGATTCCTGCGGGCGGGGGCGTCTCAGCCAGCAGCGCCACGTAGAGGCGTTCGCCCTCAGCCAGGGCGTCTGGCGCGAAGGGGCAAGCCGTGATGACGCGCGTCAACTCATCGTGTGTGCGCAGGGCAACCGTGACTGGGAAGCCGAACGCCGCTACGATCCGCTGCTCGATGCGCTCGCGCAACGGCTCTTCCGCCTCATTGGCCTGGAAGACGACATTGCCGCTCTGGATATAGGTCTGCGCCCCACCGAAACCCATCGCCACGAACATGGCCTTCAGGTCGGCCATCTTGATCAGCCGGTGTCCGCCGACGTTGATGCCCCGCAGCAACGCAATGTATGTTGTCATCACCAAAACACTTCCGTTTTTGCACAACAGCGTACCATACGCTGGAAGACGCAACGGAGGAAGTAGCCCCCATCGCAGCAATGCGGGCCATGATCGGAACTGACGCGCCAGCGTCATTAATCACCGATTCTTCAATTCACCAGGAGAAACCGCAAGACCTCGCGTACAAAGAGGTCGGGCGCGGTGTTCATTGCCACGTGCTGCTGGCCCGGCATGACAGCGATTCGGCTGTTGGGCAGCGCGGCCTGCGCAGCCTGCGTGGCGCGCTGGAGGAAAGGCGGGCTGTCGCCACCGAGCAAGAGCAGCGTGGGCACGGTCATCTGGCGGAAACGCGCTGGTTCGAAGATGTACGTATCTGAACTTAGTATCTCGCGTAGGATGGTGTGCGCCGCCGCCACCCGCCCTTGCCATGCCGGAGCCGACCGCAACACATCCAGATCGCGCTGAGGCGCCTGGGCAATCTCACGCATGAAGATGGCGACGGCGCCATCGCGATCTCCTGCCGCTAACGCTGCCCGTATGCGCTCGACGGATTCACTCGGATAGAGCTCGATACCGGTCGGGATAGGTGGCTCATACAGCACGAGCTTGCGCAGATTTCTTGTGCGCAGAGCCGCCTCCAGCGAGCAGAGCGCGCCGTACGAGTGGCCGAGCAGATATGCTGGCTCGCCGATAGAGTCGACGACCGCGGCCACATCGTCGAACTCGCGTTCGATGGAATAATGCTCGGCGTCAGCGTCTCCGCTCTCGCCACGACCGCGCCGGTCAAGCGCATAGAGAGTAAAATGCTCTTCGAGAGGCTGAAGCACAGGCGCCCAGCGGGTGTGGTCGGCGGTTGTGCCATGCACGAGCACCAACGGTGGCCCTTTGCCGCTCTGCTGGTATGCGATGGGTGTGCTGTCTTTCGAGATGATACGGTTCATCATGTATCCCCTTGCGGAAATCGTTCGGCGCATTCAAAGAGTAGTGCGCCACTGCTGCGCCTTTGTATCTGCCGCGCATGGCTTAAGGATACCTGGAAGAGCCCGTAGGAGCATCGGGCGAACGCCCTATTCTGTGAGGGCGGGTAGGTCGCTGAGCAGGCGGTGTTGCATGGCGAAGAGTGTGGCTGATGCCCGTGTGGAGACGCCACACTTGGTATAGATGTGCTGGACGTGATGATCGGCGGTCTTTTCAGAGATACAGAGCTGTTGGCCTATCTGACGCCTGGAGAGACCGCGAGCGACCAGACGCAGCACCTCAACCTCGCGCTCGCTCAGTCCGGCGGGCCATACGCGCTTTGCCACCTGGACGTTGTGGCCCGCAGCGGCCAGCACAGCGTTGACCGCGTCGCCATCAAGCCGCCCCTGCCGAACCTCGTCGCGTAGCGTAGCGGTGGCAACTTCGGGCGTAGATGCCGGCCGGTGTGGCCGCGCCGCGATCATCGCGTGGTAGGAATCGGCAGCAGCCAATAGCCGGGCGCCTTCAGAGAGCAGAGTAGCCGGGATGTGGCGGTGATAGCCAGACCCATCGAGACGTTCGTGATGCCCCGCAGCCAGGCTGCCCAGGCGCGCCAAAGCATCTGGGCGGGAAAGCACCCGCTCAGTATAATAGGAATGCAGCCGCACCTGCTCCCACTCCTCATCGGTCAATGGCCCAGCCTTGTCCCAGATGCCACTCGATATACCCACTCGTCCAAGATCGTGAAGATTGCCTGCTCTCTGTACCACGCTGACTGCCCGTTCCTGCCAGCCAAGCCGTCGAGCGGCCGCCGCCGCCAGCTCCGCAACGCCACGTGAGTGTCCAGTCAGCCAGGGCGATTTCAGATCAACGAAGTCAGCGATGGCTTGCGTGCCAGTATCGAGCTGCTCATCTGTCATGCGCGGCTGCGCACCGGGTTCTCCATCAAGCACAGCCTCCCAGACTGACTGGCTCTCCGTGGCGGCCAGCAGGTGAGGCGCTTTCTGGCAGAAACTCTGGGCTATGTGGGGATCATACTTGGCGCTCATCCTCTGGCGAACCACTGCTACGGCAGCCTCAACGCCTCCCAAACGGTAAAACACTACGGCGTCTCGCGCAAGTTGGACAATCCGCGCCGAGCGTTGGCTGGCCTCACCTTTGAGTTGATAGGGCCACCCGTGTCCATCCCAACGCTCAAAGATGTGGCTAAGTCCCAGCGAGACTCCGTCGCTCATTCCAAACTGGCCTGCCAGCATGCGGGCTGATTCACAGTGGGCAGCCAGTGGCTCGCGTGCTCCCGCTGGACCCTCAGATAGCGCAGTGGCTGTCATCCGCAAGCGTCGCCATGGACTCTTGCCTGCGCCCGCATTTCGCAGCAGGAAGTTGAGCATTTCTCGGCGGCTGGCCATATCAATGGTAGCAAGTTGCGCTGTCGCGGTCACATCATTACCAAACAACAGCGCAGACTCGTGGGCATCAGCAGTACAACCGACTCCACTCAGCAGCGCAACGTAATAAACCTCAGACAGTTCGTCCGCGCTGAGGCCGAGGGCTCCGCTAAGGTGAAGGGCAAGCAAGCAGACGCGAAGGGTATATCCCATCGGCTGACCGATACCCAGGTCAGTGGCCAGTGAGAGGGCGGCGATTAACTCGGCGAGGCGTGGGCAGGAATCGTCTGGCTGTGCGGCTGACATGGCAACCTCCGCAGGCGCAACTGATGAGCGGGCGGAATGAATCCCCTCTTGAAGCACTATACCCCGGAAATAGCCCCAACCAGCAGTGCCGGGGCTATATTTTCCGGGGTAAGGAGCGTGCTGAGAGAAGCTGCCACGTCACCAGAGAATTGCCAATCCGCGCCATCAGCCGGGACGGGCGCAACTTGTGTTGCTGTTCAGGCGCTGCAATAGCTCTTTGCCGCGCGCCTGGACGAACTCGGCATGCGCCTTTCGCCCAAGGGCCACCGCGCGCGACGCGAAGAGTCGCGCATCGGCGCGATAGTCCTGGACCTCGGCATAGCGCGCCTGCTCCAGCAGCACATTGGCCGCACTCAACAGATCGTCTTCGGCCTGGAAGTAGGCTACGCCTTTCTCGGTAGCCATGACCGAGTGGCGGTAGACTCCCTCCACCCGCGCCACTTCCGCCTCGATACATGGCCGCAGCCCCGCGATGAGCGTCGCCACCGGCCCGACCTCCATCGCCGTGGTCTTCAGGTTGCGACACGCCTCCAAATCGGCCCTGGCCGCCGTGAGATCGCCACGCGCGCGGGCAACCATGGCGCGGGTCAGCAGCGATGGCAGCACCATTGTCTGGCAGTGCTCCCGCGCGTGTTGCAGGCTCTTCTCGGCGTACTCTTGCGCCGTCTCAAGCTCGCCAAGCTCCCAGGTTAGCTGCGCCAGATTGTAGAGCGGATACCACGCCAGCCCGCCGCAGGCGCCGCCTCGCGCCGCCAACGTTGCGCAGAGATTGGCGCTCGTCTCCCACGCCGTCCGCGCCTGCGCCGTCGAGCCGCTATAGTAGTGGAGCAGCCCCAGTCGATTGTGCAGCCGCGCCTCGGACATCGAGTCATGTAGCAGGCGGCTGCTACGAATGGCCAGCGTGAACAGACTAGCGCTTCGCTCGCGCAGGGCAAGGAGGTTATGCTGCGAGGCGGTCAGCCCAAAGACGAATCGCTGCACCTGCGCATGCTGGCCGCCCCGTGCCGCGCGGGCCACCATCGCCAGCAGGAAGTCGCGCTGACGCGTCAGCGCGAGCGGATCCTCCTCGTGTTTGCACAGATAATTCAGGGCAAAACGCTGCGCATTGCGCAGCGCTCGCTCGCGCACGGCGGGGTTCAGCTGCTCCATCCGCTCCCGCGCGCAGGCATACACCAGCGGCTGCAAGTGGTAGCGAACACCCACGCCGCTGCCCGGTCCCGGATCGTCGCCATCGTCGTTGTCATCGTTATAGCCAACGTCGTCGCCTTCGATGCGCAACAGCGAGTGACGCACCAACTGGCCCAGCAGCGCCGCGGTACCCGCCAGCCGATCCTCTGCCGTCGCCGTGTCAGCCAGGTCATCGGGGGCGAGCGCCGCCAACTCGGGAATGACCTCGTCAGCAGCGTTTGGCTCTGGCCAGCGGGCGTCACGTAGAGCCGCCGCCGCCTCAAGGGTAAACGCGGGCGTCCCCAGCAGCGCCAGCAAGGCGAATAGCTCGCGCGCGTCGACATCCACCGCGTCCAGCTCGCGCTCCAGCCGCACTCGCAGCTCGCGACGGCTATCGGCCGAGATATCGAGCGCATGGCTGGATAGCCGGGCCGACAGCAGTGGCAGTGGGATACCTTCAGAGATTGCCGCCGTTGCTGCCAGCTCAATCGCCAGCGGCAGATTGCCCACCGCCATGCAGATCGCGCGCGCATGCAGCGCCTCACCCGGCGTCAGATCGCGCTGGAGCAGCGCCGTGAAGAGCGCCAGCGCCGCGTCGGCATCGAGCGGGGCCACATCCTGACGAACGCGGATCAACGCCGCTTCCGGCGCATACCGGCTCGTCACCAGCACCACGCGCCGCTCAGCCTCGACCGGACCAGCGGCGCCAGCGGCATGGCCCGTCGCCAGCACTGCGTCGAGCGCGTCGCGAAGCGGGAAGCGTGCGTCCATATCGTCGAGCAGCAGCAAGAACCGCTTTCCGGCGACCACCGAGCGCGTGCGGTTGAGCGTGCCAGCCACATCGGGCCGGGCCAGCCGCTCGCCCGAGGAGGCGGGTTTCTCGCCGCGCCGTGTGGAGGCGCGCGCCGATGACGACTCGGGGGTAAAGACGGCGCTCAACTCGTCGAGCAGGGCAAGCAGCCCACCTGTACCACGCCGCCCCGCGCCGCTGAAGGTAACGATACCATCGGGGAAGAGCTCGTGGCGCGCGCGCTCATCGGCGGCGATCAGGTGCAGCGCCTCCGCGGCGAGCGCGCTTTTGCCGACACCGGGCATGCCCGTCACTACGCAGAGACCAGTCTCCACAGTGCGCAGCGTGCGCAGCAGTTCGTTGAGCGCGGCAGCTCGCCCCAGCAGCCGTGGAGGGCGCGCGGGCAGCAGCAGTGGCGGCGCGATGGGCGTGGCATCGCTGAACGACGCCAGCACAGTGCGCACCATCTCCTGTTCTTCAACACCCAGATCGGCCAGCCCGGCCAGGCGGAGATACTCACGCGTCTGTCGCGCTGACTTGCACAGTAGCCAGATCAAACCCAGGACACGTTTCCGCACGGCTCCACGGAACGGGTAAGCCAGCAATCCGGCCTCCAGACGCGCGAGAAACGCCTCCGAGATTCCTAGATCGCGTGTGTGGGGGTGTTCCAGCGCACTTTCCATCAGCGCGCGCTGGCTGGTCCAGCCGCAGGCACGACGGCGCTCCCCAAGCCACCGTCCATATTGCACCACATCCATTGGGAACCACTCTTTTCTGCAATGCCTGCCGCAATGCCCGACTCGATGCCCAGAGTACGTGAGGAACATGCGAGAAACGCGCACAATATACGCAGGATATACGCAAGAAACATGCACAATCATGATGCGGGCGCATCTGGGACGGATGCTGGCGGCATCCCTGGCGTCGCATCCATCCGCTTAGTGGGACGCCCGACGCCCCGAAATTCTTTCGGCGTATCGCCATCCCGGCAGCCCCATGAGAATATCCTCTGGTTCCTCATTGCGCCCCAGACAGCGCACTGTCCGGTTTCTAGCGGCGGTTTTCCTCTTCGTATTCTGCGCACATTCTGCGTAAATGCTGCGCGCACGCTTCAGCGTTCGTGTCGAGGCGCCGGGGAGATTAAGCGCCGCGCCAGATGCTGGCCTCCTGATGCTCATCTGGTGATACAATGGCGCGCCGGGCAAAGTTCGTGTGAGGTTTCCAAATCCAAGGCGCGCCTCTTAGCCACTACGGCGCTCCTGAGGCTTTAGGCCCGGAAAGATTCCGCTCTATCCTCTCACAGAGTATAATAGAAGATAATGTGCGCCCCGACGCATGCCTGGTGGACGCATTCTGTTATTTTCCCTGCATCATGCAGTCATGCAGTGTCCTCGCTGTCGCGGATGGCGCCGAGGGGAGAAGGACGAAGACACCCATATGAATCGAATGTCGTTTCGCGGCAACCAGGGCGCCAGTATGGTTCCGGCTGGCCCACTGGGCAAGGCCAAGCTGGCGCTGGCCAACGGCGACGCGGTGGAGGCCGAGCGGCTGACGCGCAAGCAGCTGGAACGCCGCCCGGATGATGCTTCGGCGCGCCTGCTGCTGGGGCAGATTTTGCTGCAACTGCGGCGGAACACCGAGGCGCTGGCCGAAATCCGCCGGGTGGTGCGCGAGCAGCCCAAGAACGTTGACGCCCTGCTCTCGCTTTCCGCCGCGCTAACACAGCAGAGCGGCTTCCGTATCCCGCCCGAGGCGGAGGAGACGGCGCGCCGCGCGATCCAACTCGCCCCGCGCAATGCCAACGCGCATGTGCAACTGGCGGAGGTGATGGCCTCCAAACGCGACTTCAAGACGGCCCGCGCTGAGATCGAAGAGGCTTGCCGCCTCGATCCGCGCTCGCCCAACGCCCACCTGATGCGCGCCGTCATCCTGATGAGCGATAAAGACCCGGCGGGCGCGGTAGGCGCAACCGACTCGGCGATTCGCTACGGTCGGACGACGCTCGGCCCCGGCGCGCTTGCTCAGGCGGAGGTCATCAAGGCGAACGCGCTGGTCGACGTGCGACGCTACGACGACGCCATCGACGCGCTTGACTCCGCCGAGCGGCAGAATCCTGCGCTCAACAGCGCCAATACGCACAGCCTGCGCGGGCGCATCTACTTCAAGAAGCGCCAGTGGCGGCGCTCCTACGGCGAGTATCTGACGGCGCAGCGGCTCAACGGTCGGCTGGTCTGGGCTGCCCCGGCGCTGGCGGGCGTGAACATGGCGCTCAGCCCCTTCGGCACGCGCGCGCCGTATGTGCTGGTGGGCATCCTGGTTGTCATCGCCTTCCTGATCCTCTTTGGCATCGGGAATATCCCGGCAGTCGGCGGCTGGATTGTCGCGGCGCTGTTGCTGGCGATGGTCGGCTTCTTCGCGTTCTTCTCGGTGCGCACGCTCCAGGGGTCCATCCTGCCGAGCGACTCCCAGGCGCGCCTGACGACGATTGCCGCCATCGGCTTCGCGGTGATCGGCGGCTTCGCGCTGGCGCTCTGGATCTTCCAGTTGCTCGCAGTCAACGTCTTCCACAACACGAAATGGTTCGACGCGAACGCCCTCACGATCACCGGCTCGGTAGCGCTCATCCTGGGCGCGCTGGCCGCGTACTTCTGGCCGCGCCTGTTGGGCCGCTTCGAGGGCAGGCGCGCGCGATAACTCCCACTTCTTCGCCGCTCTACCATCTGCTCCTGACCCGGTGGCCAGGAGCAGCGCTTTTTCCGAACATATGCGACGCGCTTGTGGTATACCCCTGGTATATTCTCTCAATTGCGAGTGTGGGAGGAGAAACACGATGAGCGTTCAGCGCCTTGAGCGCATTCCGGGCTTCAACATTGATCGCGTCGCGGCGGAGGCCGGAACCGATCCAGATGTTTTGCGCATGGAGAACCTCGATACCGATATCCCACCGCCTGCCGCCGCTATGGAGGCGACCAGGGCGGCGATTGGGGAGGATGACGCGAACAGTTGGCTACCATTTACCGGGCGCGATGACCTCAAGGAGGCTGTGGCAGCGTACATCGAACGACGTGGCGCTCCCCGCTATGATGGCCGCCGCGAAATTGTGATCACCTCTGGCGAGGGAGACGCGATGCTTGACGCGCTCTTCTGCCTGACCGACCCTGGCGATGAGGTCATACTTACCGATCCGACCTATGCGGGGATGCTCAATCGGGTGCGCCTCGTCGGCGCGCAGCCGCAACTTGTCCCCCTTCAGGTCGTCGAGGGAGAGTGGCGGCTCGATATCGCCGCGCTACAGACTACGGTGACTGATCGCACGCGCGTCATCTTCCTCAACAATGCGTCGTTTCCTTCGGGATGGGTAGCAAACGCCGAAGAACTCGAGGCCATTGCGGCGCTCTGCCGCGAGCGTGACCTGTGGCTGCTGTACTGGGGCGGATTCGAAGGGGTACTCTTCGATGGCCGCCCAATCGTGCATCCGGCCTCGCTCTCCGGCATGCGCGACCGCACGGTGACGGTAGGCGCGCCATCATTCGAGCAGCGGATGATCGCCTGGCGTGTCGGCTGGGTAGTTGCGCCTGGCGCCCTCGTGAATGATGTCTCGCGTGTCCAGATATACAATGGACTGGTGGCGAGCGGATTTGCGCAGATTGGAACGTGCGTCGCCCTTGGTGCGCCCGACGACGATCTGGCGGCGGCGAATGCGGAATGGCAGCGGCGACGCGATGAAACGCTAAGGCAGCTCGCTGGGCTACCGGTGATACGCCCGGCAGGCGGCTGGTCGCTGCTACTCGACGTGGCGGCGTTGGGACTGGATTGCATGGAGGTGTCCGCGCGCCTGCTCGCCGAGAAGGTTGCCGCCACTCCTATGCGAGGCTGGGGCGGCGAGATCGCCAATCGCCACGTCCGCTTCGTCTTCAGCAATGAGCCGGTAGAACGGCTGGTCCTGCTCGGCGACCGGGTTCGCCGCGCCCTCGTAGCCGCAGACGCCACGTTATAATGCGCGTTGAAAGCGAGGGAGGGCCGCATGGTTGCTCGCGTGATCTTCATCATTGCGGGAGTGTTCGCCTTCTTTGGCCTGGCGTACGTCCTGCTCTCACTCTTCGCGGTACGCTCTGTCGAGAACGGCGTGTCACTCCACATCATTGATGGAAGTGGGATTGCACGGGGCGCGTTTCTCCTCGTCGTGGCGCTTGTGTTCGGATTGATCGCCTTCGCGGTACGACCTGCCCATTAGCCAATTGAAGACAGGACTATAGCAACACAAATACCCCCTGCCACATTCGGAGGGGGTATCGTTCTGTCCGCGGCCAGGCGCGAATTACCGCTTGGTGTACTGCGGAGCCTTGCGGGCGCGCTTGAGGCCGTACTTCTTGCGTTCCTTCATGCGCGGGTCGCGCGTCAGGAAGCCACCCTTGCGCATCGCGGGCTTGTTCGCCTCGTCCAGCCGTACCAGCGCGCGCGCCAGCCCGTGGCGCACCGCGCCCGCCTGGCCGCTCACGCCACCGCCGACAACCTTCACCGAGATGGTGTACTGGCCGCTGTTGAGGTCCAGCATGCGCATCGGGGCGCGCACCTGCATCATCAGCACCTCACGGCCAAAGTATTCGCTGGCGTCGCGGCCATTGACGATGATGCGCCCGTCGCCGTTGGGATGCAGGCGCACACGCGCCACGGCGGTCTTGCGCCGCCCCGTGCCGTAGAAGTACGGCCCAAGATTCTCTGCCAAGGTGTCTTTCCTCCGAATGATTGCCAGCTATAACGTGTGGCTACTTCTTCGCCGTTGCCTCTTCCGCCTCATTCTTAGTCTCAGCCGCGGCCTGCTCCGCGAGGATCGCCTCCGCTGTCGGGCGCGCCCAGGGCTTGGGCTGCTGGGCCGCGTGTGGATGCTCGGGGCCGCCATAGACCTTCAAGCGGCGCAGCATATCGGCGCCCAGATGGTTGTGGGGCAGCATCCCCTTCACCGCCCGCTCGATGACACGCTCGGGGTGCTTCGCGAGCGCCTGGCGCAGCGTCTCTTCCTTCAGGCCGCCGGGATACCCGGAGTGGCGATAGTAGACCTTCTTGTCCTCGCGGCCACGCGTCACAGCCACCTTCGCGGCGTTGACGACGATGACGAAATCGCCGCCGTTCATATGCGGGGTATACGTCGGCTTGAATTTGCCGCGCAAGACACTGGCGATCTCGGTCGCCAGCCGCCCCAGCACCTTGTTCTCGGCATCGATCACATACCAGCGCGGATCGAGATCATCGAGCTTGGCGCTATACGTCTTCGGATTCATACTGCTTTTCTCTCCATTCGCACAACCGTCTGTGCTCCCACCAGCTACACGCCCGAATCTTCCGGTGACGCCATCTCAGTGACATCCTCAGCGCCACCCCAGTCGATCAGGCCCGCAGGGTAGTGAACGCCCGTCAGGCAAAGTCCCTGCGCGGGCGCGAGAATCCCCGGATGCGCCTTCGCGCGCGCCTCCAGTATCCGCTGGAAGTCATCCACTGACAACCGCCCGTCGCCAACCAACACCAGCGTGCCGACCAGCCGTCGGACCATACCCGTCAAAAACGCATTCGCCGTAAAGCGACACTCCACCTCATCTGGCGGCCCATCGCCTTCCAGCGCGCGCCACTCGCACTCCGCCTGGAGTAGCATCCGCACCGTATGCCCCCGGTAGCCATCAGCGCGGCTATCGCGCGGGCTGGAGCCGAACGCCCCAAAGTCGTGCTCGCCGAGCAACAGGCCCGCCGCCTCAGCCATCGCCGCGACATCCAGCCGCTGATGAACGCGCCAGGCGTACCGCTCGCGGAGCGGCGCGCGCACCGGATCGCACAGGATGCGATAGCGATAACTCCGCGCCAGCGCGCTCTTGCGCGCGTGCACGCCGTCATCCACCCGCCGCACCGCCCGCACCGCGATATCCGCTGGCAGCAGCGCATTGAGCGCCCGCAGCCAGGTGGCCTCGCGGTGGCTGGCGTCCGACGAGAAGGTAATCACCTGCCCGCTGGCATGGACGCCGCTATCGGTGCGGCCCGCGCCCTCCACTGGGATTGCGGCGCCGGTCAGCCGCACCAGCGCGGCTTCCAGACATCCCTGCACCGTGCGCCCGCGTTCGGGAGCCTGGCGCTGGAACCCTTTGAAGTCCGTGCCATCATACGCAACGAGCGCAGCCAGCCGCATGCGACGGCAGACCTCCAGACCAGAGCTAAACGAGAGTGTACTAGACCAATTCGAGCTTGACGATCAGGGCAGCATCGCCACGCCGGGTGCCCAGCTTGGTGATGCGCGTATAGCCACCCTGGCGTCCCGAATACTTCGGCACGAATTGCTCGAAAATCTTCTTGACCGTCACTTCACGCGGCAGCCGCTTGAGCACCATGCGGCGCGCGTGCAGCTCGATGGCCATCGCCTCGCGGGCGGCAGTCAGCGCGGCCTGCGCCTCGTCCTGATCTTTGATGATGCCGAGCATCTCTTTCTTCAGCGCGGCCAGCCGGTCCTCTCTGCGCTTGCGCGCGTCCGGGCTGAGCGGATACTTGCCTGCCTGGGCGCGTTCCTCATTGCTCGGCACCGTCTCATCGAGCGAGAAGCGTCCGCGACGCGCCAGCGCCAGCACTCGCTCCGCCGTCTCGCTATCCGGCACGGCGGCGTTCAGGCGCTCCTGGGAGCGCTTGTGGCCGCGAATGGCGATGGCGATCAGCCGTTCGGCCTCGCCCTGCGCCACTTTTGCCCTGGCGTCGGTGGTGTTGATGTGCTCCCAGATGAACAGCCCATCCACCATGCTCCGAACCGCCGCGCGCCGCCGCGGTTCCGGCATATTGATGCGGTTGCCCGCCATCCGATGTCTCACGCTACATCTCCTGCAAAATCAGGCGGCGATCTGGCCGAACCAGGTCGCCGTCATAAGCGCGCGCTCTGCGCTATACGTCGTAGTCCTCATCGAGATCGTCATCGCCATACGCATGCGCGCCGTTGAAGTTGTTCTCGTTGTACCGCTCCAGTTGCGCCTGGTTGGGCAAGAGACCGCGCTGCTTCAGGCTATCTTTCAGCTCATTGAGGCTCTTCTCGCCAAAGTTGCGCACGGCGAGCAGATCTTCCTCAGTCATCGTAAGGATCTGGCCAACCTTCGTGATGCCACTGCGCTTAAGGCAGTTATACGCCCGCACCGTCAGGTCAAGCTCCTCGATGGGCATATCGTAGATGCGCGGCGGGATCGGAATCGCGCGCGTATCGGCCGGAACGCCCGGCACATCGGGCGAATAGCCATAGCCACTGTCAACGTCAATCGGTCCACGTGTCGACGGCTGGATGTAGTCGGCGATCAACTGGAAGTGCCGCACCAGAATGGTGGACGCCTGGCGCAGCGCCTCGTCGGGCGTGATTGTGCCGTCGGTCCAGACCTGGAGCGTGATGCGGTCATAGTTGGTCATCTGGCCGACGCGGGTGTTCTCGACGATGTAGTTGACCTGCTGCACCGGCGTGAAGATAGCGTCCACCGGGATCTGCCCGATAGGCTGGCCCTCTTTGGTCTCGGCAGGCACATAGCTCTTGCCGTTCTCGACAACCAGCTCCATCTCCAGGTGCGCATCGGAGCCATCCAGCGTGCAGATGTAGACATCCGGGTTGACGATCTCAATCGTGCTGGGCGCCTGGATGTCCGCCGCCGTCACCACCCGCTCGCCGCTTACCTCGATACGCATCGTCACAGGCTGGTCCGCAAGCGAGCGCAGGCGAATCTTCTTGACATTGAGCACGATATCGGTGACATCTTCGCGGACGCCCGGAACATCCTGGAACTCGTGCTGCGCCCCTTCGATCTTGATGGCGGTGATGGCCGCTCCCGGCAGTGACGAGAGCAGCACACGACGCAGCGCGTTGCCCAGGGTGTGGCCGTACCCTGCTTCCAGCGGCTCGATATCGTAGCTGGCGAAATTCTGTTCGGTTTCTGTAGACTTGATGTGAGGCACAGCAATATCTAGCAAGGGGATCCCCTCCTCTATCGCTGATAGTACTCGACGACCAGCGCCTCATCGAAGGGCAGGGTCAGTTCCTGCCGGGACGGCAGCGCGAGAATTCGACCCGAGAGCGCATTGGTATCCAGACGCAGCCAGGGCGGGACATTCTTCTGCGCCAGCATCAGCGCGCGTGTCTTAAAATATTCCAGGTTTTTGCTGCCCTCACGCACCGCCACTTCCATGTCGGGGCGCAGGATCATCGACGGGATATCGGACTTGCGCCCGTTGACCTGAAAATGACCATGCGTAACGATCTGGCGGGCCTGGGCGCGTGAATCGGCGAAGCCCATACGATAGACGACATTATCGAGACGCATTTCAAGCATTTGCAGCAAATTATCGCTGGTCTTGCCAGGGCGTCGCGCGGCGATTTCGAAGTAGCGCTGGAACTGCCGCTCCAGCACGCCATACGTGCGGCGGACCTTTTGCTTCTCGCGCAACTGGAGCGCATAGCCCGACGGCTTGCGTCCGCGGGCCTGGCCGTGCTGGCCGGGGCGCGTATTGCGCTTCTCAATGGCGCACTTCGGCCCCATGCAGCGCTCACCCTTTAGAAACAGTTTGACGCCCTCACGCCGACACAGGCGGCAGACAGGGCCAGTATATCGAGCCATAGTAGTCCGTTCGTCCTCCTCAGGCGACAGCCTGGGTCTGGAGTGCCTCTCAAAAGAACAAAGTACACCAGACACCGCTCCGATGCCCGGCGGTGTTCATCGTTCGTTGTTCATGCGCCCTGGCACGTTGCCAGAGAGCCTGTTGCGCGCTTTCGGAATCTCGCCGTCACTGTCTCGTCACCCGCGGCGCCAGCCGCAGCGCCAGCAGGCGCGAACAGTACAGTCGCTTCATCCCAAAGGCGCCATCGCGCGCTTCCTCGCGCGGCGTGCAACGAGAGGCTATCGGGGGAAGCAATGGGCTACACACGTTCCCCGCGCGACTGACAACGCAAAGTCTCGCTAGCCAGTCCAGAACCGCCAGGACGAAGGCGGGCCTCACGAACACGCACTCCAGGTCGCTTGACGCGCATCTTTCGTGCAATTTCCGGCAGACATAACCAGAGCAACGCATGCCGGTATCGGTAACTGGGAATCCAGGAATATCCATTATGCAGCGGCGCACAAGCGCCAGCCGCCAGAGAAATCATCCAGCGTCGGTCGGCTCACGCCTGACACAGCCAGATTAGACGCGACGCCGCTTCGGTGGCCGACAGCCATTGTGCGGGATCGGCGTGACATCGGTGATCGAGACGACCTGAAGGCCCGCAGCCTGCAACGAGCGAATCGCCGCTTCGCGACCAGCGCCCGGCCCGCGCACGTAGACCTCGATCTGGCGCACGCCATGCTCCATCGCCTTGCGCGCGGCGCTTTCCGCCGTGACCTGCGCGGCATAGGGCGTGCTCTTGCGCGACCCCTTGAAGTTCGATGCCCCGGCGCTGCTCCATGAGAGCGCGTTGCCGTTGGGATCGGTGATGGTGACCATCGTGTTGTTGAATGTCGCCTGGATGTACGCCTTGCCGCGCGGCACTGACTTACGCTCGCGCCGCCGCTGACGTCCGACGGGTCGCTTGGGCGTCTTTTCCGCCATGCTGGATGCTTCCTCCTGAGATAGTGGCCGTCCAGAAGACAGGCCAACACCTGTCTTCTACTACTTCTTCGCGGCCTTCTTGCGCCCAGCCACCGTCTTGCGCGGACCCCGGCGCGTGCGCGCGTTGGTGCGCGTGCGCTGGCCATGCACCGGCAGATTGCGGCGATGCCGAATCCCACGATAGCAGCCGATCTCGATCAGCCGCTTGATGTTCATATCGACCTCACGCCGGAGGTCGCCCTCGACCTTGTAGTTACGGTCGATGAATTCGCGCAGCCGCGCAACCTCTTCTTCGGTCAGGTCTTTCACGCGCGTATCGGGATTGACGCGCGTTGACGTGAGCACCTGCTTGCTGGTTGTCGCGCCGATGCCGAAGATATACGTGAGCGCGACTTCCACACGCTTGTCGCGGGGAATATCTACCCCGGCGATTCTGGCCATGCGCCAGATCCTCCTCGCTGTCTCGTGAACACTGCTGAAACGCTGGAACGCTGAAAAAAGCCGCAGCCCGGATACTCTCAAGAGTAATCCAGGCGAGAGGCCCGCCCGTTTTATCTCGGGCGCGCCCTGATCCGCTCTACCCTAGCCCTGGCGCTGCTTGTGCTTGGGATCCTTGCTACAGATCACCATCACCACGCGCCGCCGCCGGATGACCTTGCAGCCATCGCAGCGAGGCTTCACCGATGCCTGAACCTTCATGCCAACCCTCCGCCAACCACTGCCACCCAGGCCGTTCAGCCTGCTAGTCACAGGAATATATGTATATCACGCTATGCCCGTCTGCCATGCCCGCAGTGAGGAATGCGACGATGCCCCTCTATAGTTGGACGCATGTGCAACACGCGCCGTCTCGCACGCTAGTACTTCGCCGCTTAGTCGCCAGCGGAGACACCCGCGCTTGGAGGGCGCTCGTGCGCAATGCGATCAGCATCTTCGCATCGCCAGTCGCGACTGCTCCCCATCGATCCAGGTATCTCCGCGATACACCTGGCGCCGACAATACTGGCCGACGCCGTAGGCGCTGCCCTATGAGAGCCTCTGCCAGGGCTCTGCTAGCGGCGATCTCGCCAGGTGATGCGGCCTTTGCTCAGGTCGTAGGGGGAAAGCTCCACCTGCACCCGATCTCCCGGTACCACGCGCACAAAATTCAGGCGAACTTTGCCCGAAAGGTGCGCCAGCACCATGCGACCGCCATCCAGCGATACGCGAAACATTGCATTGGGCAGGGCCTCGGTCACGACACCCTCAACCACAATGGCATCACGCTTGGGCATAACATCCTTTCTCTGCTGCTATCGCCTGTCTTTTCCGCATAAAATGGGGTTTCAGCCAACCGGCAAACCATCAGGCGACGCTCCCGACATAACCCAAAATCGCCTCCGCTGACGCGCGAGGAGAGGTCAGGAATATGCAGGGAAGCAAAAAGCCGCAGCCAACTTCCAAGTATAGCATATGCCTCCTGCTCCCGCAAGGGGCAGCATGCCAAAAACACCGATAGAATAGCCCATCACGGTCGGCTATGTTGACCATCCTGCACATCATGACTGACCCGCCGCCGCCACCGGAGCGACACCACTCGCCGTCAGCACATCCGGCCCATCCGCCGTAATCGCCACGGTATGCTCGAAATGCGCCGCGAGGCTGCCATCGGCGGTCACGACAGTCCAGCGGTCGGCCAGCTCGCGTGTGCCAGGCCTGCCCGCGCTCACCATCGGCTCGATACACATCACCATGCCTGGCCGGAGCAGCGGGTTCGCGCTCTTCGGATCGACATAGTTGAGCACCGTCGGCTCCTCATGCAGCGCGCGCCCAATACCATGGCCGGTATACTGGCGGATCAGCGAGAAGCCTTCGCCCTCCACGTACGTCTGGACGGCTCGGCTGATGTCCATCACCCGATTGCCGCTCTGCGCGGCGGCGATGCCCCGGCGGAGCGCCTCTTCCGTCACATCCAGCAGGCGCCGCGCCTCGGGCGAGATCGCGCCGACCGGCACGGTGATAGCTGAGTCGCCATGCCAGCCTTCCACCACCGCGCCAAAGTCTATCGAGACGATATCACCCTCGCGTAGCGCGTACGGGCCGGGAATCCCGTGAACAATCGCTTCGTTGACCGACGAGCAGATGACGCCAGGAAACGGCCTGATGCCCTTAATCGGCGCATAGCCCTTGAAGTTGGAGGTCGCCCCGTGCCGCTTCAACGCGCGAATGGCGAGCGCATCGAGCGCCGCGGTGGTAATCCCCGGCTGCACGGCCTGGCGCAGCTCGTCCAGAATCGCCATGACGACCTGCCCCGCGCGGCGGATGCCCGCAATCTCTGTTCGGCTGTAATAGTTGATCGGCACGCTGCTCTTCTCCGTCGGTTGCCTCTATTGTCTATCCCTGTGCCGCGCCCAGCTGCGCCAGAATAGCGTGGTTAACATCGGCGATGGATTGCGTGCCATCGACCGTCACCAGCTTGCCCTGGCCCGCATAATAATCGGTCAATTGCAGCGTCTCCGAAAAGAAGATGTCCAGCCGGTGCTGAATCTTCTCGCCCGTGTCATCGCTGCGTTGATAGAGTTCGCTACCATCGATATCGCAGATGCCCGGCCTCTTTGGCGGGTTGGTCTTGATGTTATACACATGGCCTTGCGCGCGGCAGATATACCGCCCGCTAAGGCGTTCCAGCAGCAACGCGCGCGGCACCTCCAGATAGATCACCCGCGCGATAGACTGCCCCATCTCCGCCAGACGCGCATCCAGAACGTCGGCCTGCACGTGATTGCGCGGGAAGCCATCCAGGATAATGCCTCGCGCGTCGTTCAGATTCCGCAGGCGTTCGAGAATCATGCCGACCACCAGCTCGTCTGGCACCAGATCGCCACGCTCATAGTACGGGCGCGCCTGCTGGCCGGCTGGCGTACCTTGCGCCATTGCCTCGCGGAGCAGATCGCCACTGGCGCACGGATCCAGACCGAACTGCCGCGCGAGCAGCGCGCTCTGGGTGCCTTTGCCACTGCCCTGAGCGCCAAGCAGTATGAGATTCATCGAAAGCGCCTCCCTGTGCGTCCGACCTGAAGTGGATCGGGGTATGTCCACCGCTCCGTTGCGGCGAACGTCCATCGAGCTTTACCTGCTCCGCAAGGCCTGTCTATCTGCACGGCAGAAGCGCGCGAGACTGCCCCAGTGGACAACTCGCGCGCCTCACGACTCTTTTCCGACCGATAGCTAACTCAAGAAGCCTGAGTAATTGCGCATCACCATCTGCGCCTCAAGTTGTTTGATCGTATCCAGCGCCACGCCGACGATAATCAGCAGCGAGGCCGCCTGGAAGGGTAAATTGTTCTGGTTGGTGCTTATCAGCGCGGGCGCCACCGCCACTATGCCCAGGAAGATCGCGCCCCCGAACGTCAGGCGATGCATCACCTTGGTCAGATACTCGTTCGTGCGCGCGCCTGGACGTATGCCCGTTATGAAGGCGCCCTGCTTCTGCAAGTTCTCTGCCAGATTCTGTTGCTCCCAGAGAACGGTCGCGTAGAAGAAGGTGAATAGGCCAACCATCAAGCCAAAGATCACCCAGTACCACCAGTTGGTCGTATCCAGCCAGGTGCGGATAGTCACGAAGAAGTTATGCAGCCCGGTATTGGTGCTGGTCTGCATGAAATTCGCGATAATCACCGGCAGCAGCAACATCGAACTGGCGAAGATAATCGGGATCATGCCCGCGCTGTTGACCTGCATGGGAATGTAGGTCGTCTCCTGCCCCGCGCGCTCCATCGCAAAGACACGCCGCTTCGAGGGATACTGCACCGGGATGCGCCGCTGCGCCAGATAGACCATCACCATCACGAAGGTCATCGCCAGCCCCAGCGCCACGATAAACAGGATGCCAATCGCGCCGCCGGTGCTCAGGCCGCTGCCCGCGCCACCGCTGTTGCTGATAAGCTGCGACCCGATCTGCTGCGGGATACGCACCATGATGTTGGCGAAGATAATCAGCGAGATGCCGTTGCCGATGCCGTTCTCGGTAATGAGTTCGCCGATCCAGACCAGGAACATCGTTCCCGCCGTCAGGCTAACGAGCGCCGAGAGTGTCGGGACAAACGAGCTTCCGTTGAAGAGGTTGAACTGTGTCGGCTGAATCGCGCCCAGTTGCACCAGCAGCGCCATCTGGCCAAACGCCTGGAGCAACGCCAGTGGCACAGTGATGTAGCGCGTAATCTGCGCCAGCCGGTTGCGTCCCGCCTCACCCTCGCGCTGCATCGCGCCGAGCTTCGGAATGATGCCCTGCAACAGCTGGACGACGATGCTGGCGGTGATATAGGGGTAGACGCCCATCGAGGCGATGCCGAAGGTATAGAGTGAACCGCCGGTAAATACGTCGAGCAGGCCAAAGAATTGCTTCAGGTCGCCAGTGTTTGAGCTATTGGCGTTGCTCAGCGCGGCAGGATCGATGCCAGGCACAGGCACATAGGCCACAAGGCGGAATACCAGCAGCATGGCTATCGTGAAGAGGATCTTATTCCTCAGGTCCGGGATAGTCCAGATGCTGCGCAGGCGGTTCAACATGCTCGCCTCCAGAAAACGGGTCGGTCTCGGTGATGCTGGGTCGTCTCAGAATCTTCTGTAGCTATTATGCGTAAGCGCGGTCCGGATGTCTACACAAGTATCGTCATGATGCCGATTGCCAGAATATCTCGCCGCCGCGCACATACGCGTATTGTATACGACCGATGCGCTTATGTCACCCACAATAGGCGGATGGATGTAGATGGCGACCCCTCCTCGATTCGAGGAGGGGCTTGCGCTTGCCCGTTATACCTTGGGCGGCTCTTTGCCCGAGCGCCGTGTCTTCACGGTCTCGCGCATTGCGATCAGCGTGACACTGCCACCGGCCTGCTCAATCGCCGCGCGCGCCGACTCCGACACCTTGTGCGCGGTGACGTTGAGCGCGTGATTGACCTTGCCGTTGCCCAGCACCTTGAGCATACCCTTGGTGTGCGACGCCCGGATAAGCCCGTGCGCCGCCAGCGTCTCGGTGTTGACCTGCTCGCCCGCGCCAAAGCCCTTGAGATCGCTCAGGTTGACGACGATATATTCCTTGCGGAACGGGTTCTTGAACCCACCCAGATACGGCATGCGGGTCGCAAACCGTGTCTGGCCGCCCTCGAAATGCGCCGGGATGCTCGCGCCAGTACGCGCCTTCTGGCCCTTCTGGCCGCGACCAGAGGTCTTCACATGGCCGGAGCCATGCCCGCGACCGACACGCTTGCGCCGATGGCGCGCTCCAGCGGGAGACCGCAGTTCGTCGAGTCTCATGCCGACACCTCTTCCACCCGCACCAGATGCGAGACTTTGTTCACCATGCCACGGATGACCGGCGAATCTTCATGCTCGACCGCCTGGTGCAGCTTGCGCAGCCCCAGCGCTTCGATGGTGCGCTTCTGCCGCTCGGGATATCCGATGGCGCTCTTGGTATAGGTTATCCGAATCTTTGCCATATCTTCTGCTCCACACGCGCTCGCCAGCTTGCCAGCCATCCGCTGGTAGTTCTGTCGGCGCGACCTCGCGAGAACGATGCTAGCGACCCAGCGACCTGGCGTCCTAGCGACGCGGGCCGGCGCCGCCACCGGGGCGATTGCCGCCGCGACCGGGGCCACCACGACCAGGACCGCCACGGCCAGGGCCACCGCGATCACCACCAGGGCCACCCGTTCCGCCACCGTCGCCACGTCCACCACGGCGACGATCACCGCCACGCTCCTCGCGCTCCTCGCGCACAGGCGGGGTGTACGTCGCGGCTGCCGCGACCTCATCCGAGATGCGTTGCGCCTGGCGCGCGCCCACCAACTCGGCGACCGAGCGACCGCGCCGCGCCGCCTCCGACTCGAAGGACGCCAGCGACCGCAGACCGTTCATCGTGGCCATCACAGTATTGAGCGAGGTCGAACTCCCGAGCGACTTCGTGAGAATGTCGCGGATACCCGCCGCCTCAACCACCGCGCGCACCGCGCCCCCGGCGATCACACCGGTGCCAGCGGCGGCAGGCTTGAGCATCACCTCCGACGCGGCGAAAAGGCCACGCGAGAGGTATGGGATCGTCGTACCCTGTAGCGGCACCGCAATCAGGTGCTTCTTGGCGTCTTCGACGCCCTTGCGAATGGCCTCTGGCACCTCACCGGCTTTGCCCAGACCCACTCCGACATGGCCAGAACGATCTCCGACCACCACCAGCGCGCGGAAGCTGAAGCGACGTCCGCCCTTCACCACTTTCGCCACGCGAGCGACCTGAACCACCGTCTCTTCCAGATTCAGTCGCGATGCGTCAATTTTCGGCATGTGCTCCCCCGCGCCTCTAGAAGTCCAGGCCGCCCTTGCGGGCGCCCTCGGCCAGCGCCGCTACGCGCCCATGATAAATATAGCCGCCGCGGTCAAAGACCACCGCTGTGATGCCTAGCGCCTTCGCCCGCTGCGCAATGACCTGGCCGACCTGCCACGCCTGGACGACGCGCTTGTTCTTCGTCAGCCCCTTGATCGCCGCCGCCGTCTCGTCGCTCTCGGTCAGCGCCTCGGTTTTCTTGGCCTCCGCCGCGAACTGCGGATCGCGCGACGATGCGGCCACCAGCGTATGGTTCCGCGTATCGTCGATCACCTGTGCGTAGATCTGCGTCGCGCTTCGGAAGACGGCGAGGCGCGGCCGCTGGCTCGTCCCCGAGACCTTCTTGCGCACGCGCTGGTGCCGCCGCAGGCGCGCCTGATTGGAATACTGCTTCTTAATCATCTCTCTGCTCCATGCAGACCTTCAACAGGAGGCCTCCCAGTCGGACTACGTGACGTGGCTGGCACTACGTCCACCCACGACCGGGCAGCGCCTCCTAGAATACACGAGAAACATGCGATATGGCCAGTGCGGCCCGCCAGAGCCAGACGGCTACTTCTTGCCGCCGACCTTCCCAGCCTTCCCAGCCTTCATACGTACCCGCTCGCCGCTGTAGCGAATGCCCTTGCCCTTGTATGGCTCCGGCTTGCGGATCGAGCGAATATTGGCCGCCACCTGGCCCACCATATGTTTGTCGATGCCGGTGACGCTGAGCCTGGTCGTGCCGTCCACAGTGAATGAGATGCCCTCCGGCGGGTTCATCTGCACCGGGTGCGAGAAGCCCACTTGAAAGACCAGATTCTCGCCGACCTTCGCGACACGATAGCCCACCCCCTGCAATTCGAGGTTCTTGGTGAAGCCATCTTTGACGCCGACCACCATATTGTTGAGCAGCGACCGTGAAAGCCCGTGCAGTGATTTGCTCTGCTTGCTGTCATCAGGCCGGGAAACGGTGAGCGTATCACCATCCTGGGTGATTGTCAGCATCGCAGGGAAGGTGTGGGACAGACTGCCCTTCGGCCCGGTCACCGTGACGGCGTTGCCCGCGCCAACTTCCACCTTCACACCGGCTGGCACCGTAATCGGCGACCGTCCAATGCGCGACATATCGTACCCCCTGACTGACTACCAGACGTAGCAGACCACTTCGCCGCCAAGCCCCTGCTGAAATGCCTGGCGACCCGTCATCAAACCGCTGGGCGTCGAAATAATCGCCGTACCCAGGCCACCGCGCACGCGCGGAATGGCGTCGCGGCGGGTGTAGACGCGCAAACCGGGCTTGCTCACACGCTTGAGCTGAGTGAGCACCGGGCGCTTGTCCACATAGCGCAGGGTGATGCGAATCGTCCCCTGCGGATTATCCTTGATGACGTCGAAATCCTTGATATAGCCTTCGTCTTTGAGGATACGCGCAATGGCGACCTTCATATTCGAGGCGGGAATGATCACGCGCGTATGGCGCGCCATGATCGCGTTGCGGATGCGTGTCAGCATATCCGCGATGGGATCGGTCATGTTCATTACAAGCCCTCCTCGCAGTCCTACCAGCTCGACTTAGTGACGCCGGGCAGCTCGCCCCGCAGGGCGCGCTCGCGGAAGCAGATGCGGCAGAGGCCAAACTTGCGCATGTAGGCGCGGGGCCGACCGCAGTTGCCGCAGCGGTTGTGCTGGCGAACTTTGAACTTAGGCTTGCGCTGGGACTTGACGATCATCGAAGTCTTTGCCATCGTTGCCCCCTCCAGGGCGAGGGACCGGGCTTCGGTGGAACGATGCAATGATTCACACCGGTTTCCGGACCCTTAGTCCCGCATATCGCGGTACTCAATCAAAAACACTGAACACAAAATAGCTACTCATAGCTACAGAAGCTACGCCTGCTGGGTCTGCTGATGCTTGAACGGCATGCCCACCAGCTGGAGCAGGCGGCGTCCCTCTTCGTCGGTGTGGGCGGTGGTCACGATGGTGATCTCCATGCCGCGCACCTTGTCGATCTTGTCGTAGTTGATCTCCGGGAAGACCAGTTGCTCGCGAATGCCCAGGGTATAGTTGCCGCGCCCATCGAATGAGTCGCGCGAGACGCCCTGGAAGTCGCGCAGACGTGGCAGCGCCACACTCACCAGCTTATCCAGAAAGTCATACATATGGTTGCCGCGCAGCGTGACCGTGCAACCGATGGGGTTGCCCTCGCGCAGCTTAAACGACGCCACCGAGCGCTTCGCCTTCGTAACCACCGGGCGCTGGCCCGTGATATCGCTCAGGTCGCGCACAGCGTTCTCCATCGCCTTCGGCGTCTGGAGCGCCTCGCCCATGCCGATATTGATCACGATCTTATGAACAACGGGCGCCTGCATGACATTGGAATAGCTAAATTCTTTCATGAGCGCCGGAACGATTTCCTTGCGATAGCGCTCTTTCAATCTAGGCGTGGTTGGCGCCGCTTTTGGTGTCGCCTTTGATGTTGCCATGGCTTAATCCCTCGTATGTTCCTGAATAAGCTGGCCGCACTGCTTGCACACCCGGCGCACCCGCTCCTTCTCATCCGCATCCGAAGCGACGTGCTCATGGCCAATGCGTGTTGGCTTGCCACACTCCGTGCAGATGACCATGACATTGGACGCATGCAGCGGCATCGCCTTCTCGATGATGCCCGCCGCCATGCCCCGGCCTGCCTTCATATGCTTCTTGGCGATATTGACGCCCTCCACGATCACCTTGTTCTCGCGGGGCATCGCGCGCTGCACCGTTCCACGCTTGCCGCGATCTTTGCCGGTCAGCACCAGAACGGTATCGCCTTTATGCACATGCAGCTTGGCCAGGTGCAGGGGCTTATTCTCATGTTTGTGAGTTGTCGCCATCTACTTCTTCGCCTCTTCCCTTGCCCTTTGGCCTCTTCGTCTCTCACTTCTCACCCACGCTCATCGCCGCGCTCCGTCTTAGAGCACTTCCGGCGCGAGTGAGATAATCTTCATAAAATTGCGTTCGCGCAGCTCGCGGGCGACCGGCCCAAAGATGCGGGTGCCGCGCGGATTGTTGCCCGCGGAGATAATCACCGCCGCGTTTTCGTCGAACTTGATATAGCTGCCGTCCGGGCGGCCATACTCTTTGGCGACGCGCACGACCACCGCCGTAACGACCTCGCCCTTCTTGACCGCGCCATTGGGCTGCGCCTCTTTGACCGACGCCTTGATCAGATCGCCGACGCTGGCCCAGCGCTTGTTAGGCGTCATGACGCGGATGCACATGATCTCTTTGGCGCCCGTGTTATCGGCCACCTTGAGCCGTGTCTGCGGCATAATCATGTTGCTCTACTCCTCGTCTTCCGTCTCGGCTTCGCCGTTCTCTGGCAGGTCAGGCGCGAGCTGGGCTACGACTTCCTCCACCGCCATGGTCTGCACCGCGCGGTTGAGGATCTTGACCAGCTTCCAGCGCTTCTCTTTGCTCAGCGGGCGCGTCTCCTCGATCACCACGATATCGCCGATGCGGGCCTCGTTATACTCATCGTGCGCCTTGAAGCGAGTCGTATAGCGATAGGTGCGCTTGTAGACGCGGTGCCGCTTCAGCTCCTCCACGGCGACGACGATGGTCTTCTGCATCTTGTCGCTGGCGACGCGCCCCTGCTTGCGTTGGCGGCGATGTGGCTTCGGCTGCGCCTGTGCCTGAACCTGAGCTTGTGGCTCTGGCTGTGGCTTGGCGACCCGAGCCGACTCGCCTGGAGTCTTTTTCGCCATTGCCTACTTCTCCTCACTGGCAACAGCCGCGTCATCCAGCGCACCCTGTGCCTCTAACACGGCAGCGTTTTGCAACTCGCTGAGATGGAACATCAGCCGAGCGATATCTGCCCTCACCTGTGCAAATTCGCGATTGTTCTTCACTTCGCCGCGATCCTTACGGATGCGCAGCTCAAAGAGATGACGCCGCAGGTCGTTGATCTCCTGCTGCGCGTCGTGCATGTTCATCGCCCGAATTTCTCGGCGGCGATCATTAAGCTTCGACACTTTCCGCCTCCTGCCGGACGATAAACTTCGTCTGAATGGGCAGCTTGTTCGACGCCAGCCGCATGGCCTCTTTGGCAACGTCTTCGCGGACGCCGCCAAGCTCGAAGAGAATGCGCCCTGGCTTGACCACGGCAACCCAGTGGTCGGGCGCGCCTTTGCCGGAACCCATGCGGGTCTCGGCTGGCTTGGAGGTCACCGGCTTATCGGGGAAGACGCGAATCCAGACCTTCCCACCGCGCTTGATGAAGCGGGTCATGGCGATACGCGCTGCCTCGATCTGGCGCGCCTCCAGCCAGACCGGCTCCAGCGCCTGCAAGGCGAACTCACCAAAGGCGATGGTGCTGCCACGATAGGCTTTACCCCGCATACGCCCGCGGTGTTGTTTACGATATTTGGTTCTCGATGGCGCCAGTAACATGGCAGATGCTCCAGTTCGAGTTCGCCGGCCGCCGCCATCTCGCCCGAAGTATTGGTACGGTGGCGATGCGCGTGCGGCCACAACTATGCGACAGTTGGATGCCGATTTGAGCGGCTACGAGTCAGATTCGTTGGTCTCTGGCGTCGAAGCGGAATCAGTCGGCGGATGATTGGAATTGTTGGCGGCGGAATCCGTCGCCGGTGGTGTCGGTGGTGTCGGTGGTGTCGGTGGTGTCGGTGGTACAGCCTGGCTGGCCGAAGCGCCACCCGCCGCCGGACGCGGTGTTCGTGGGGCGCGAGGAGCGCCGCCCGCCGCGCCGGTCCGCGGCCCGCCCGCGCCACCTGAGCGCGCGCCGCCGGTTCGTGGGCCACCCGTGCCACCCGTGCGTGGGCCGCCACGATCACCGCGCTCGCCGCCCGCGCGTGGGCCGCGGTCGCCACGTGGGCCACCACGGTCGCCACGATCACCGCGCTCCCCACCACGACCGCCTCGGCGCTCGCCATGGTCTCCGCGCTCAGCCGCTGGCGACGAGACACCCTGGCTGACGCGCTCGCCCTGGCGCTCTGGCAGCACATCGCCGTGATAGATCCAGACCTTGATGCCGATGACACCATAGGTGGTGTGCGCCTCGGCCAGGCCATAGTCGATATCGGCGCGGAGGGTCTGCAACGGCACGCTGCCCTCAGACTCCTTCTCGACGCGCGCAATCTCAGCGCCGCCGAGCCGCCCGCCCATCACAACCTTGATGCCCTTGGCGCCCGCGCGCATCGTCTTCTGCACGCCCTGTTTCATCGCCCGGCGGAACGAGACACGCTTCTCGAGCTGATCGGCGATGCTGCGCGCCACCAGATACGCGTCCAGTTCGGGCGTGCGTATCTCGACGATGCTCAGGCGCACCTTCTTTTTCGTCTGGCGCTCCAGATCCTGGCGCAACCGCTCGACACTCTCGCCGCTCTTGCCAATGACGATGCCTGGCTTGGCGGTGTGGATGGTGACGGCGATCTGCGTCCCAGCCACCCGCTCGATCTCGATGCGCGAGATGCCCGCGTTAGCCAGCCGTTTGCGGATGATGTCGCGCAGCTTGCGATCTTCGGCAAGCAGGTCTTTGTACGTCTTGTCGGCGTACCAGCGCGAGTCCCAACCTTTGATGACGCCCAACCGGAAGCCGGTGGGATGAACTTTATGCCCCAATCGTGAGCCTCCTCTGCCGCAGCCTACCGCCGACGAGCATTCGCACGCGCCTTGCGCGGCACGTCATTTGGATCATCCGAGATGTAGACGGTGATGTGAGTGCTGCGGCGCAGGATGCGCGAGAAGCGCCCATGCGGCCGCGCGCGCATGCGCTTGAGCTTCATGCCTTCATCGGCCAGCGCATTCACCACCCAGAGCTCGTCTGGATCCATGCTATAGTTGTTTTCGGCGTTCGCTGCCGCCGAGGCGACGACCTTGTAGACATCGCGCGCCGGCATATTCGGCAGGAACTTTAGAATCGCGAGCGCCTCGCTTACGCGGCGCCCCTTGATGGCGTCGGTCACGCGCCGCACCTTGCGGGGCGGATGACCCACGTTTTTGGCAATTGCCCGTGTCTGCATACAATCCCCCCGCTAGCGCACACGCCCAGTTTTCTCGTTCCGGTCGCCAGCATGCCCGTGGAATTTCCGGGTGGGGGCGAACTCGCCGAGCTTGTGGCCGACCATGTTTTCGGTGACATACACCGGCACATGCGTCTTGCCGTTATGAACCGCGATGGTCAGGCCGACCATCATCGGCAGAATCGTCGAAGCGCGAGACCACGTCTTGATAACACGCTTTTCGCCGCCCCGCGCCATCCCCGCAACCTTCTTGAGCAGGGAGGGATGGATATAGGGGCCTTTCTTGGTCGAACGCGACATAGAATCCTCTTTCCGTTCCGACTACCGGCCCCTGCCGGCGTTACGACGTCGCAAAATATACTTATCGGTCCGCTTGTTATGGCGGGTTCTGAAGCCCATCGCTGGCTTGCCCCAGGGTGTCTGCGGCTGGCCGCCGATTGGCGCGCGTCCCTCACCACCGCCATGCGGGTGGTCCACTGGATTCATCACCGAGCCGCGCACATGCGGGCGGCGTCCCAGATAGCGCGAGCGTCCGGCCTTGCCGATGCGCACATTCTCGTGATCGAGATTGCCCACCTGGCCAACCGTCGCGATGCATTCGAGATGGATGGTCCGCTGCTCGCCGGAAGGCAGACGCACGATGGCGTAATTGCCCTCCTTCGCCATCAGCTGAGCCGCTGTACCCGCGCTGCGGACGATCTGCCCGCCGCGTCCTTTGTGCATCTCGATGTTGTGGATGACGGTGCCGGTCGGGATATTGCGCAGGGGCAACGCATTGCCCACGCGGATATCGGCCTCCGGGCCGCTCATCACACGGTCGCCTACCTTCAGGCCATTCGGCGCGAGGATGTAGCGCTTTTCGCCGTCAACATAGTGCAGCAGTGCGATACGCGCCGAGCGGTTCGGGTCATACTCAATCGAGAAAACCTTCGCCGGAACGCCGAACTTGTTGCGCTTGAAATCAATGATGCGATAGCGCCGCTTCACCCCACCGCCACGGTGCCGGGCCGTGATATGGCCCTCATTGTTGCGGCCAGCACGACTGTTCTTCTTCGCGACCAGTGAGCGCTCCGGGCGGGAGCGAGTGATCTCATCAAAGGTCGAGACCGACATGGCGCGTCGTCCTGGTGATGTCGGCTTATACACACGAATTGGCATGTTTGCGTCCTCCCAGAACGTCGCCTATGGCTGCAACTGCGCGATGCTCTCGCCCTCAGCCAGCGTGACGATGGCCTTCTTCCACGGGTGAGCCTCAGCGCGATAAATGCCCTTGCGCGTCCGAATCTGGCGCGCTTTGCCGGGCATACGCATCGTATTGACGCGAACAACCTTCACGTTGAACATGGCCTCGACAGCCTGCTTGATCTGGAACTTGTTCGCGCCGATTGCCACCTCGAAGGTGTACTGCGGGATGACCTTGCCGCGCCCGTTGTCCAACTGCTGTAAGGCGGACGATTTCTCGGTCAGAATACCGCGACGAATAACCTCGGTAATCTCCATCGTTTATTCCTCTCCGCCCTTCTCCGCCTTCTCGGTGGCGCGCTTGCGGGTGGTCTTCGGCGCGTTCTCGGCGGTCGCGTCTGCTTTGGCCGTCGTGGCCGCCGCTTTCGTCGTCCGGGGGGCCTTCGTCGCCTTCTCGTCCGACGTTGCCGCCTTAGCGGTCCTGGCGGGCTTCGCGGTCGCGGGGGCCTTGCCAGACGCCGCCAGCTTCGCCGCCTCATGAGCCGCGCGCGCCCTGCGCCGCAGCACCACATTCGGATGCCGCTTCATTTGCAGGCGGTCATCAGCGTCGCGGCCAAACTTCTTGACCAGGATGCGCGCCGTCTCCAGCGTCATCAACAGGTGGTCGTATTTGAGCAGCTCGATCACGTTCGTCGAATCGACATGCCCGAGCCTGATCGCGGGAATATTGCGCGCCGAGAGGATAACGTTCTCGTCACGCGCTGGCAAGAGCAACAGCACCGTACGGGTGACGGGCAGGTTGCTGAGCAGCGCCTTCATGTCCTTGGTGCGCGGCGCGTCGATCTCGATACGCTCCATCAGCAGGATGCGCCCATTCGCCACCTTATCGGACAATGCCGACCGAATGGCGATGCGCTTCATCTTGCGTGGAATTGCGCGCTCATAGGGATGCGGGCGCGGGCCAAAGACCGTGCCACCGCCACGCCAGTGTGGCGCGCGGGTAGAACCCTGACGCGCGCGGCCTGTGCCTTTCTGGCGATACGGCTTCTTGCTGCCGCCGCTCACCTCAGCGCGGGTCTTGGTCGAGGCCGTTCCCTGCCGCCGATTCACCAGCTGCGCCGTCACTACCTGGTGCAGCACGGCCGTATTGATCGGCGCTCCAAACACATAGTTATCCAGATGTTCTTCTCGGACGATCTGGCCGTCCATATCATAGACATTCGCGGATGGCATCTCTGTCTCCTCAATCCCGCTTAGCCACGCTGCTGCCGCGCGGCGACTGCCATCTGCACGGCGGTCTTACGGATCACCAACAGGCCGCCATTCGCGCCTGGCACTGATCCTTGCACAACGAGCAGGTTCCGCTCCGGGTCCGCCTGGACGATCCGTAGCGCCTTCACCGTGACGCGCTCGTTCCCCATCCGGCCAGCCATGCGCGTTCCCTTGTAGACCCGACCCGGCGTGGTGCCAGGACCGATGGAGCCTGGGGCGCGGGCGCGGTCGGACTGGCCATGCGTCCGCTGGCCACCGCCGAATCCGTGGCGCTTCATGACACCGGCAAAGCCTTTGCCCTTGGACGTGCCAATGATATCGACCTCTTCGCCCTCGGCAAACATGTCTACCGTGATCTCATCGCCAACCGTTGGAAGGTCGCCAACGGCCTTCACCTCGCGCAGGACCCTGAACGGGCCGAGCGCCTTGCCAGCGCCACCGCGCCGTTTCGCGCCGCGCTTTGCGGGGGCTGTCGTCGTCGCGCCTGCCTCCGCAGCCTCCGCAGCCTCCGCCTGATCGGCCTCTGCCTCAGTGGCCTGTTTCTTCTGCCGCGCGGCCTGGCGAACTTTCTGCTGTGTCCGCTGCTCCTCGCGGCGCTGGCGCTCGGTGGCCTTCAACTCATGGCCCAGGTGGCCGAGCATCGGGCGCGTCGCGCGCTTGGCCTCGATGGTGTCGAAGCCCAGCTGGACAGCCTCATAGCCGTCCCTGGATTCCGTTTTGATCTGCGTAACCGTGCAGGGTCCGGCCTCGATGATGGTGACCGGGATGATGGCGCCATTCGCGCCAAAGATCTGGGTCATCCCCACCTTGCGGCCGAGCATTCCACTCAACATGGTAATTCTCCATGCAGTGTCCTTCACGAGGCGCCAGATGCTGGTTGCGCCCGCTGGCAAGCAATGCTTCACCGCCAGTGGACGACGTGTCCGGGGTTCGCGTTCGCACTCGAAGCGCTCCAGACACGCGGCGCAGGTTGCGCCTTCCGAGCCTCTTGTCCCGCGTGCCGACACTGCCATCGGCAACTAGAGCAGTCTCCTGCTACAACTTGATTTCGATATCCACACCCGCCGGGAGATTGAGCCGCGTCAGCGCTTCGACCGTCTTCGGCGTCGGCTCGACAATATCAATCAGCCGCTTGTGGGTGCGAATCTCGAACTGCTCGCGCGAGTCCTTGTCGATGAACGGGGAACGCAGCACGGTGTACTTCGCGATCTCCGTCGGTAGTGGCACCGGACCCGAGACACGCGCGCCGGTATTCTGCGCCGTCTCGACGATCTGGGCCGCGGACTGGTCCAGAATCCGGTGGTCATACGCCTTGAGCCGGATGCGGATCCGCTGCTTCGTTGCGGTAGCCATCTCTACTCACTTTCTCCCGTGTCTCAGTCCTGACAATTCGGACGCAGAGCCACTTATTCCAGACGAATGGCCTCGCTCCCTGGGGAACGAGGCCCTACTGATTGGTTACGCGGTGACCTTGGTGACAGCGCCCGCGCCGACGGTGCGGCCGCCCTCACGAATGGCGAAGCGGCTGCCCTCCTCCAGGGCGACTGGGGCATGCAGCTCGACCGTCATCGTCACGTTGTCCCCCGGAATCACCATCTCCACCCCCGCCGGCAGCCCAATCGCCCCGGTCACATCGGTGGTGCGGATGTAGAACTGCGGCCGGTAGCCATTGAAGAACGGCGTGTGCCGTCCCCCCTCCTCCTTCGAGAGCACATAGACCTGCGCCTCGAACTTGGTGTGCGGCTTGATGCTGCCCGGCTTGGCCAGCACCTGCCCGCGCTCGATCTCGTTGCGCTCGACGCCTCTGAGGAGGCAGCCCACGTTGTCGCCCGCCTCCCCCGTATCCAGCGTCTTCTGGAACATCTCGACCCCCGTCACCGTCACCGCCCGGGGCGCCTCGGTGAAGCCGACGATCTCAATCGTGTCGCCCACCTTGACCACCCCCCGCTCGATGCGCCCGGTCACCACCGTGCCACGGCCCTTGATCGAGAAGACGTCCTCCACCGGCATCAGGAACGGCTGGTCCACCGGCCGGGGCGGGGTGGGGATGTAGTCGTCCACCGCGTCCATCAGCGCCCAGATGGGGGCGGCCGCCGCATCCTCGCGCGAGAGGTTCCCCGTGCTCTCCAGCGCCTTCAAGGCCGAGCCGCGCACCACCGGGATGTCATCCCCCGGGAAGTTGTTCTTGGAGAGGAGCTCGCGCACCTCGAGCTCGACCAGCTCCAGCAACTCCTCGTCCTCGAGCATGTCGACTTTGTTGAGGAACACCACCATCGCCGGCACCTCGACCTGGCGCGCCAAGAGGATGTGCTCGCGGGTCTGCGGCATCGGGCCATCCGGCGCCGAGACCACCAGGATCGCCCCGTCCATCTGCGCCGCCCCGGTGATCATGTTCTTGATGTAGTCGGCGTGTCCCGGGCAATCCACATGGGCGTAGTGCCGCTTCTCGGTCTCGTACTCGACGTGGGCGATGGCGATGGTGATCCCCCGCTCCCGCTCCTCAGGCGCCTTGTCGATCTGGTCGAAGGCGGTGTACTTGGCCTGCCCCTTGGTCGCCAGGACCTTGGTGATCGCCGCGGTCAAGGTCGTCTTGCCGTGGTCAATATGCCCGATCGTTCCCACATTCACATGCGGCTTGCTCCGCACAAACTTCTGCTTCGCCATGTGTTTCTAGCTCCTGCAATCCACACCAGAACGACTCTGAAACCGCAACTGCGCGACAGTTCTGCTGGCGGGTATCTTATCGCACGCTATCCCTGGACGCACTACGACGCGCGTGGCTTGCCGCCACGGCCCGACTTGCTCTTGATTTCCTCAGCCAGGCTCTTCGGCACTTCCTGGTAGTGCGAGAATTCCATCGTATACGATGCGCGGCCACTGGTCATCGACCGCAGGTCGTTAACGTAGCCGAACATCTCCGCCAGCGGCACGTGCGCCCGTAGCACCTGCGAGCCGCCGCGCTCCTCCGACCCGTTGATTTGGCCACGGCGGCGATTGATGTCGCCCAGCACATCGCCAAAGAAGTCGGGCGACGTGGTCACCTCGACCCCCATGATCGGTTCGAGCAGCACTGGACCTGCCTTTTCGGCGGCGTTACGGAAGCCCATCGAGCCAGCCGTCTTGAAGGCCATCTCCGAGGAGTCCACCTCGTGGTACGAGCCATCGTAGAGGGTCGCGCGCACGTCCACCATCGGATAGCCCGCGATGACGCCATTTTCCAGCGACTCGCGAATGCCTTCTTCGGTCGGCCTGATATACTCGCGCGGCACAACGCCGCCGACGACGCCGTTGACGAACTCGAATCCCTTGCCGCGCTCCAGCGGCTCGACCCGAATCCAGACGTCGCCGAACTGGCCGCGCCCACCAGACTGCCGGACGAAGCGTCCCTCGGCCTGCGCCGTCTTCGTGATCGTCTCACGATAGGCGACCTGGGGCCGACCGACATTCGCCTCGACCTTGTACTCGCGTGACATGCGGTCCACGATGACATCCAGGTGAAGCTCGCCCATGCCAGCGATGATCGTCTGGCCAGAGTCCTGGTCGGTATGGACGCGGAAGGTCGGATCCTCTTCAGCCAGGCGCTGCAACGCGACGCCCATCTTATCCTGGTCGGCCTTCGTCTTCGGCTCGATGGCGATCTCGATGACCGGCGTCGGGAAGACGATATTCTCCAGCAGGATCGGATTTTCCTGCGCGCAGAGCGTGTCGCCCGTGAAGGTGTTCTTCAGGCCGACCGCAGCGCAGATGTCGCCCGCATAGACCTTTTCGATATCTTCACGGTGATTCGCGTGCATCTGCAAGAGCCGCCCAACCCGCTCCTTCTGGCCCTTGGTCGCGTTATAGGCGTAGGAGCCAGCCGAGAGCGTACCCGAATAGACGCGGAAGTAGGTCAGCCGCCCGACGAATGGGTCGGCGACTACCTTGTGGACCAGCGCCGCGAACTCAGCGTCATCCGAGACGACCAACTGCGTCTCATCACCAGTCTTGACCGAAGCCGCGATTGGCGCGGGAATATCGAGTGGCGATGGCAGGAAATGCACGACCGCGTCGAGCATCGCCTGGACGCCCTTGTTCTTGAGCGCGGTTCCGCAGAGGACGGGGATGAGTTTCCCTTCGATAGTCGCGCGACGCAGGGCGGCGCGCAGCTCATCCTCGCTGATTTCCTCGCCCTCAAGGTACTTGAGCGTCAACTCTTCATCGGTCTCGGCCACCAGCTCGATCATCGCCTCACGATGCTTGCGCGCTTCATCCACCAGCCCCGCCGGAATCGCGGTCGCCTCGGACTTGGTGCCCAGGTCATCGGTGAAGATGACGCCCTGGTTGGCGATCAGATCGATATGTCCCTTGTACTCGCTCTCGCGGCCAATGGGAATCTGGATCGGCACGGGCTTGGCGTTCAGGCGGTCGGTAATCATCCCGACGGTCCGCCAGAAGTCGGCGCCGATGCGGTCCATCTTGTTGACGAAGCAGATGCGCGGCACGTGATACTTATCGGCCTGGCGCCACACCGTCTCCGACTGTGGCTCCACGCCCGCGACCGCGTCGAAGACGACCACGCCACCATCCAGCACACGCAGCGACCGCTCGACCTCAGCGGTGAAGTCGACGTGTCCTGGGGTGTCGATGATGTTGATGCGATGTCCCAGCCAGAAGCATGTCGTCGCGGCGGACGTGATCGTAATGCCGCGCTCCTGCTCCTGGGGCATCCAGTCCATCGTCGCGGCGCCCTCGTGAACCTCGCCGATACGATGGATCTTCTTGGTATAGAAGAGAATGCGTTCTGTTGTCGTCGTCTTCCCAGCGTCGATATGCGCGATAATACCAATATTGCGCGTCTTTTCGAGGGGATACTCTCTAGCCATGGTTCCTCGCGACCGCTTCCCTAGAAGCGGTAGCTGGCGAATGCTTTATTGGAATCCGCCATCTTATGGGTTTCATCTCGTTTGCGAATGGTCGCGCCCTGCCCGGCAGCCGCATCCATCAGTTCGGCGGCCAGCTTCTCGGCCATCGAATGGCCACCAGCACGGTTGCGCGCCGAATTGATCAGCCAGCGCATAGCCAGCGCCGTCTTGCGCTCACCACGGATCTCTACCGGCACCTGATACGTCGCGCCGCCGACGCGTCGAGGCTTGACCTCGATCACGGGCGTCGCTGCACGGAGCGCCTGCTCGAAGACCTCGACGGGATTGCGCTTGCTGCGCTCCTCGATGATGTCGAGCGCCTGATAGATAATGTGCTCGGCGATGCTGCGCTTGCCATCCCACATCATGCGGCCAATCAGGCGCGTGATGTTGCGATTGTTGTACTTTGGGTCCGGCAGCACGACCCGATGCTGAACCTTCGTTCGACGCGGCATGTGCTTGATTCCTCCTACCACAAACGCCAGACAAGGCGAAGGGCGCCCGAGACATAATGCCTCGGCGCCCCACCCGTCAGACGTCTTTCCGCTGCCTGCCACATCCACTCCCGAGAGAGGTTTTAGGTGGCTGGTGTGTGGCGAGAACTATGCTCACCACACGCGGAGAACATCCAACATCGCTGGCGCGGCCCGCGCGACCAGCCGTGGTATTTGCCGACCTGATGATCCTAAACCGTGTTTGACGCGAACAGAATCACTGGTTTCGGGCAGCGACAAAATATTCTTGATAACCGAATAAGCGATGCGCTGCTACTTGCCCTTCGGGCGTTTCGCACCGTATTTCGAGCGCCCCTGACGCCGCTTCTCGACGCCCTGGCTATCCAGCGTGCCACGCACGATGTGATAGCGGACACTCGGCAGGTCCTTCACGCGGCCGCCACGAATCAGCACCACTGAGTGCTCCTGCAGGTTGTGGCCCTCGCCTGGAATGTAGGCGGTGACCTCATACCCATTCGTCAAGCGGACGCGGGCAATCTTGCGCAGGGCCGAGTTCGGCTTCTTCGGCGTCATCGTACGCACCTGCGAGCAGACGCCACGTTTTTGTGGCGCGCCACGCATCCGCTGCGTGCGATTCTTGAGCGCGTTGAAGGAGAACTGCAGCGCGGGCGCCTTGCTCTTACGAACCTTCTTGCTTCGGCCCTTGCGTACCAACTGATTGATCGTCGGCAAGGGATACTCCTTAACTTCAGCTTCTGGTTGGCCAGATACACTTCTCATCACGCCATGCATAGCGCCATGCCAAGCATACCTGGCGCACAATACGAAATATTATCACTCCTCAGACGGGCTGTCAACTAGGCCTAGCTCTCCGCCGAGGTCGCCCATGAACGAGCCATCCCCGTTCTCAGGCGCCTGGTTGTCATCCAGATCCAGGTCACCGCCCATGCCCAGCGCGCCAATCCCAGAGGTAGACATCGCCGCCGCCAGCCGGTCGGCGCGCTGCTTGTCGCGCAACTGCTTGCGCTGTTCGAGGCCTGTGCCAGCCGGAATCAGCTTGCCAATGATGACATTTTCCTTCAGGCCGCGCAGGTGATCGGTCGCGCCAGTGATGGCCGCCTCCGTCAGCACGCGCGTCGTCTCCTGGAAGGAAGCCGCCGCCAGGAAGCTCTCCGTGTTGAGCGAGGCCTTCGTCACGCCCAGCAGGACCGTCTGCGCCGTGGCAGGCTCGCCGCCCTCCGCCAGCACGCGGGCGTTCGTCTCCTCATAGATGAAACGATCCACCAGGTCGTTTGGCAGCAGGTCGGTATCACCGGGATCGTCGATGCGCACACGCCGTAGCATCTGGCGCACGATGATCTCGATATGCTTGTCGTTGATATAGACGCCGGTCGAGCGATAGACCTTCTGCACCTCTTTGACGAGATACAGATGTACCGCCTCGCGCCCCTGAATCCGCAGCACATCCTGCGGATCGATCAGGCCGTTGGTCAGTTGCTGACCAGCCCGCACTTCTTCGCCCTCTTTGACCTGGATAATGGTCGCCGCTGGCACCGCATACTCGCGCTCGTCACGCGCCTCGAAGCGCACCACGATCTTGTTCTTCTCGATCGAGGCAACGCCGCTCGTGCGCGCCAGCACCTGCTCCGCCGCGTGCGACTTCTTGGCAGGAGTCTGCGCCAGAGGCTGGCCTTCCTTTACCTCGTCGCCATCGCTGATGAGCGCCTCACTCCCCTTCGAGAGCGCGTACTCATCCGTGATCACATCGGCATTGACGATGCGCAGCTTGCGCGCGCCGCTATCCTCGGTATGAACCTCGGCCACACCATCGATCTCGCTGACGATGGCCTTTTCCTTCGGCACACGCGACTCGAAAAGTTCCTCGACACGCGGCAGACCCTGGGTGATGTCGTCGGTTGCGCCCGCGATACCGCCCGTGTGGAAGGTACGCATCGTCAACTGCGTGCCCGGCTCGCCGATGGACTGCGCCGCGATGATGCCCACCGCGTCGCCGATATCCACCAGCCGACCCGCCGCCAGATTGCGCCCGTAGCAGAGCCGACAGACACCATACGGCGCGAGACAGCCAAGCACCGAGCGGCAATAGACCTCTTTGACGCCTGCCGCAATCATGGCGTCAACGGCCTCTTCTTCCAGTTCCGTGCCGATGGGATACTGCTCGAAGCCTGGGACTGCCGCCACCAGCGTGCGCCCGATTAGACGCGCTCGGAACGGCTCGTTCATCTCCTTGCTGTCCGTCTCGGTGATCCAGATGCCATCGGTTGTGCCGCAGTCGTCGGTCAGCACGATGACATCCTGAGCCACGTCAATCAGACGGCGCGTTAGATAGCCAGACTCGGCGGTACGCAAGGCGGTATCGGCCAGACCCTTGCGGGCGCCGTGGCTGGAGATGAAGTACTCCATCACGTTCAGGCCGTCACGGAAGTTGCCGCGCACCGGAATCTCCATGATGCGCCCCGAAGGGTCGGCCATCAGCCCGCGCATGCCCGAAAGCTGGCGGATCTGCTGGAACTTCGCCTTGGTCGCGCCGGAATTCGCAATCGTATAGATAGGGCCAAAGGGATCGAGCACCTTCTGCACGAGCTTCTGAATCTCGTCGGTGGCGTCGTTCCAGATCTTGACTGCCTGGCGATAACGCTCCTGATCGGTAATCAGACCGTCGCGGAAGTCATCTTCGAGCTGCGTGATCTTCGCGTCGGCAGCCTGTAGAATCACTTCGCGCTCCTCAGGAACCGGCACATCGCTGATAGCGATGCTCGCGCCGCCCTGGGTCGCGTAGGTGAAGCCGAGCCGCTTGATATCATCGGCCAGCTTCGCCGTCGCCGCACGCCCATAGTGCTTGAAGCACTCGCCGACGATCTGCCGCAGGTTCTCCTTCTTCATCGAATAGTTCTTGAAGCGAATCCCCTCGGGCAGCGCGTCATTGAAGATGATACGCCCGACCGTCGTCTCGACCACCTGGCTTGGTGTCAGCGGCTCGTCGACGCCCGGCTCATTGTAGAGCTTGGCAGCATTGAGGCGCACCTTGATCTTCGCATGCAGCGCGATGACCTTCGCGTCGTAGGCCAGCAGCGCCTCGGTGGTGTCGGTGAAGACACGTCCCTCGCCCTGCAATCCAGCCCGGTCCATCGTCAGGTAATACGCGCCCAGCACCATCTCCTGCGAGGCGCCAATCGTCGGCTCGCCGGTGGCTGGCGTCAGGATGTTGTGGGCCGAGAGCATCAGCGTGCGGGCCTCATCCTGCGCGCGCTCCGAGAGTGGCACGTGGACGGCCATCTGGTCGCCGTCGAAGTCGGCGTTGAACGAGGAACACACCAGCGGATGTAGCTGGATGGCGTTGCCTTCGATCAGCACGGCCTCGAACGCCTGAATGCCCAGGCGGTGCAGCGTCGGCGCGCGGTTGAGCAGCACTGGGTGGTCCTTGATGACCTCTTCGAGGACATCCCAGACCTCCGGGCGCACCCGCTCGACGAAGCGCTTGGCGCTCTTGATGTTGTGTGCGAGCTGATGCTCGACCAGCTTGCGCATCACAAACGGCTTGAACAGTTCCAGCGCCATCTTCTTGGGCAGACCGCACTGGTGCAGCTTCAGGTTCGGCCCAACCACAATCACCGACCGGCCCGAGTAGTCCACGCGCTTGCCCAGCAGATTCTGGCGGAAGCGCCCCTGCTTGCCCTTGAGCATGTCGGAAAGGCTCTTGAGCTTGTGGTTGCCGGAACCGGCCACCGCGCGCCCACGCCGTCCGTTATCGATCAGCGCGTCGCAGGCCTCCTGCAGCATGCGCTTCTCATTGCGAATAATGATCTCTGGCGCGCCAAGCTCCAGCAGCCGCTTGAGGCGGTTGTTGCGGTTGATGACACGGCGATAGAGATCGTTCAGGTCGCTGGTGGCGAAACGTCCGCCATCGAGCTGCACCATCGGGCGCAGGTCCGGCGGCAAGATCGGCAGGACCGAGAGAATCATCCACTCGGGGCGATTGCCCGACTTGCGGAACGCCTCGACAACGTTCAGGCGCTTGGTCGCCTTCTTGCGCCGCTGGCCGCTGGTCGTCGAAATCTCCGTGCGTAGCTTCGCCGCCAGCTCGTCCAGGTCGATGACTTCGAGCAACTCCTGGACGGCCTCCGCGCCCATGCCTGCCTCGAAGATGTCAGGCAGGTCGTCAACCAAGGCGTCAGCGTCGGTCTGGTCCTCGTTCTCTTGCTCCTGGCTCTCCTGCATCTCCCGACGCAGGCGGAACTCCAGGTCGCGTAGTTCGCGGAAACGCTGCTCTGGGAGCAGGTCGAGCCGCTTGAGCGCCTCCAGATCGCGGCGCGAAGTCTCGAACTGGGCCTCAACGTCCTTCACCTGCTGCTGCAGCTTATCCTGCACAGCGGTGATCTCGCCCTCGGCGTTCATCCGGGCGCGCTCGACCTCACGCTCCGTCTCAGCATTGACCCGCTCGATCTCGGCCTGGGCCGACGAGCTAATCAGCTCGCGATGCTCCTGCACCACGTGTTCGAGCTTGCTCTGGTGCTCGTCCGCTGCGACCTCGCCCATCTGCGCGATGCGCTCGCCGGTCGGCGCGTAGACGACATCCTCGGCCAGCACCTGGCCCTTGTTCGCCTTGAGCAGCGCCTTGAGCTGGCTCTCGACAGTGCGCGCCTGCATCAAGTCCTGCGAGCGCTGGTCCTCCAACTCGCCGCGGCGGTCAACCACGCGCTGCTCCAGATCAGCGATGGTAGTATCGCGCCGGTCCTGGAGCATCTTGATGTTGTCAACAACGCTGCCCTCAAGCTCCTGAATGCGCTTCTGGATGGCCCGGTCGATAAACGACAGCGCCTGGCCGCGCGCCTCTTCGTTGACCGTCGTCACGACGTAGAGGGCGAAGTAAAGAATACGCTCGAGATTGCGCGGCGAGAGATCGAGCAACAGGCCGATGCGGCTCGGCGTCCCCTTGAAATACCAGATATGGCTGACCGGCGAGGCGAGCTCGATATGCCCCATGCGCTCGCGGCGCACCTTGGAGCGCGCGACCTCGACGCCGCATTTGTCGCAGACAATTCCCTTAAAACGAACGCGCTTATATTTGCCGCACGAGCACTCCCAGTCCTTCGTGGGGCCAAAGATACGCTCACAGAACAGGCCGTCTTTCTCCGGCTTGAGCGTGCGATAATTGATGGTTTCCGGCTTCGTCACCTCGCCATAGCTCCACGAGCGAATCTGCTCCGGGCTGGCGAGGCTGACACGAATCGCGTCAAAATCGTTGACTTCGAGCATTGGTGGAGCGGAGAGCGTTTCACCCGGCATGTCGCTATCAGTCGCCGTGTGTCGCCCGCGCCCATCTCCTTTCCGAATGCCTTCAACAGGCTCTGTCAACAGGCTATGTAGGCTTATAAATCCAGACATATGACTGTGGGACGGGAGGCCGCGCGCCGCTGAACCGGTAGCACGCGCCTCCCCCACACACTGAGACTACTGCTCGCTACTCTCGTAGCCGCTGATGTTGATGCCCAGTTCCGGCATCACATCAGTACCCGCGTCCTCCACGAACTGAATCCGCTGCTCGTCCTCGTTGAGCACCTCGACGTTAATGCCGAGGCTCTGTAGCTCCTTGACGAGCACCTTGAACGACTCCGGCACGCCCGGCTCGACGATAGGATCGCCCTTGACGATGGCCTCGTAGGTCTTCACCCGTCCCGTCACGTCGTCCGACTTGACGGTCAGAATCTCCTGGAGGATGTTAGAGGCGCCGTAGGCTTCGAGCGCCCACACCTCCATCTCGCCAAAGCGCTGGCCGCCGAACTGCGCCTTACCACCGAGCGGCTGCTGAGTGATGAGGCTGTACGGGCCGGTCGAGCGCGCGTGGACCTTGTCCTCAACCAGGTGGGCCAGCTTCAGCATATAGATGTAGCCGACCGTCACCGCCGTATCGAACGGGTTCCCGGTGCGCCCATCGAAGAGGACCACCTTGCCTTCACGCGGCAGTCCCGCGCGCTCCAGCAGGTCCTCGATCTTCTCCTCTGGCGCGCCATCGAAGACGGGTGAAGCGACCTTCATGCCGAGCGCTTCCGCGGCCCAGCCCAGGTGCGTCTCCATGATCTGGCCGATGTTCATGCGGTGCGGCACACCCAGCGGATTCAGAATGATATCCACCGGAGTGCCATCCGGCAGGAACGGCATGTCCTCGATGGGCAGCACGCGGCTGATAACACCCTTGTTGCCGTGGCGTCCGGCCATCTTGTCGCCCGCGCCGATCTTGCGCTTCTGCGCAATCGCGACGCGCACCAGATGGTTCACACCCGGCGGCAACTCATCGTTGTTATCGCGCGAGAAGACCTTGACCTCGACTACCTTGCCGCGCTCGCCGTGTGGCACCCGCAGCGAGGTGTCTTTCACCTCACGCGCCTTCTCGCCGAAGATCGCGCGCAGCAGCTTCTCTTCCGCCGTCAGCTCGGTCTCGCCCTTCGGCGTGATCTTGCCGACGAGGATATCGCCGGGGCCAACCTCCGCGCCGATGTGGATGATGCCGCGCTCGTCCAGATGGCGCAGCCCCTCCTCGCCGACGTTCGGGATGTCGCGGGTGATCTCTTCCGGGCCAAGCTTCGTGTCGCGGGCCTCCACCTCGTGCTTCTCGATATGGATGCTAGTGAAGAGATCCTCACGAACCACCCGCTCGCTGATGAGAATGGCGTCCTCGAAGTTGCCGCCCTCCCACGTCATGAAGGCGACCAGAATATTCTGGCCAAGCGCCAGCTCGCCGTCCTCAGTGGAGGAGCTATCCGCCAACGGCTGCCCCTTCGCCACGCGGTCACCCTTGTTGACGATAGGGCGCTGGTTGATGCAGGTACCCTGGTTCGAGCGGATGAACTTGCGCAGGCGCATCTCATGCTCAACACCCTCGTCGTCCACCAGCGTAATCTGGCGCGCCGTCACGCTGGTGATCTCGCCATCGGAAGGGGCCACCACCACCTGACCGGAGTCCACCGCCACCTGGCGCTCGATGCCCGTGCCGACAATCGGCGACTGCGGCCGGAGCAGCGGCACCGCCTGGCGCTGCATGTTCGCGCCCATCAAAGCGCGGTTCACGTCGTCGTGCTCCAGGAACGGAATCAGCGCGGCAGGCACGCTCACCGTCTGGCGCGGCGAAATATCCATGTAGTCAACGCGGCTGGCTGGTTCCTGCACGAAGTTGCCGTTGTAGCGCGCGAGTACGCGGTTGCCGAGGAAGTGGCCGTCATCGCTGAGTGGCGCATTGGCCTGTGCGATCACGAACTTCTCTTCCTCATCGGCGGTCAGGTAGTCCACATCCATGGTCACCCATGGCTCGATGTCCACCTTGCCCTGGTGCTTCTTCAGCGCCTCGATGGCCTTCTCGTCCACCTTCGTGCCGCGGGGAACGAGCACCGCGCCCTTCTTATCGAGCACGTCACGCGAGAGCGCCTGACCGATCAACTCGGGATGGTCGGCCTCCATCGCGTGCAGCACCTTGCGGTACGGCGTCTCGATGAAGCCGTACGAGTTGATCTGGGCGTAGGTCGCCATGTTGCCGATCAGACCGATGTTCGGCCCTTCAGGCGTCTCAATCGGGCAGATGCGGCCATAGTGCGAATGGTGTACGTCGCGTACGTCGAATCCGGCGCGCTCACGCGAGAGGCCGCCTGGGCCTAGCGCCGAGAGACGCCGCTTGTGGCCAATCTCGGCCAGCGGATTCGTCTGATCCATGAACTGCGAAAGCTGGCTGCCGCCGAAGAACTCCTTCATCGCCGCCACGACCGGGCGGATGTTGATGAGCTGGTTCGGCGACGCCTGGGACGGATCCTGCACAATCGCCATGCGCTCCTTGATGACGCGCTCCATCCGCAACAGGCCAACACGGAACTGCTGCTGAATCAGCTCGCCGACGCTGCGCACGCGGCGGTTGCCCAGATGGTCAATATCGTCTTTCTTGCCGCGCCCCTCATCCAGCTCAACCATACGCCGCAGAATTGCCACCACGTCATCCTGCGTGAGCGTGCGAATAGTCTGCGGGATCGCCAGATCGAGCTTGCGATTCAGCTTGTAGCGGCCCACGCTGCCCAGGTCGTAGCGACGCGGCGCGTAGAATAGATTGTTCACCAGCTGGCGCGCATTATCAATCGTCGCCGGATCGCCTGGGCGCAGCTTGCGATAGACCTCCAGCAGCGCCTCTTCGGGCGTCTTGACGCCGTCTTTCTCCAGCGTCGTGCGCACGAAACGGCTGACGAAGGTGTTGCCCTGCTCGTCCACCATCTCGAAGGCTTTCAAGATGCCCTCGTCGGTCTTCATCTCGGGCGTATCGCTCGTCTTGCCAGGATCGCGGTCGCCGATGGCCGCCATCGCCCGCAGCAGCGTCGTGATGGGAATCTTGCGCTTGCGGTCGATCTTGACCGAGAGAATGTCGCGGTTGCTCGTCTCGAATTCGAGCCAGGCGCCCCGGTTGGGGATCAGCTTGGCGGCGAAGAGCTGGCGGCCGGTCGTCGGGTCGGTGTCGGCGGTGAAGTAGACGCCGGGCGAGCGCACGAGCTGGCTCACCACCACGCGCTCGGCGCCGTTGATGATGAACGTACCCTCTTTAGTCATGAGCGGGAAGTCGCCCATGAACACTTCTTTTTCCTGAATCTCGCCCGTCTCTTTATAGGTCAGGCGAGCCTTCACATAAAGCGGCGCGGCGTAGGTCGCATCGCGCTCGCGGCATTGGTCTTCGGTATATTTCGGTGATTCAAAAGGATCCTGGTCGTCGTCAAAAAGAAACTCAAGCTTCAGGTTTTTGCCGGTGAAATCCTCGATGGGAGAGATTTCCGCAAAGAGATCTTTCAACCCCTCGCGCTTGAACCAGCCGAACGAGTCAAGCTGCACCTGAATGAGGCTGGGCATTGGGCGGATATCAGGAATCCGCGCGAAGCTCACACGCTCGGGGAGGGAGACGGCTTTGCTCAGTGCCATGCGTGAATAACTCCTCTCGCCAGTCGCCCGTATCGTATGGGACGATTTTACCCGGCGCCTGTACCGAATCAGCGGCAGCGCGAACAGCGTCACTCGAACGTTGTTCCGCTGTCGTCCGGCCAGCGGCCCCGGCCCACACGCAAAGGTAGTTGGGAAAGCTAGAATAAAAACTGACAATTGTCAGCGAGGCCAGATCGTCTGTCGCGCAACCGCGCGAAACAGTCACCTGGCCGGGATACCCGAGTCCGGTGGCGACACGGCGGGCGACATCCGCGTCGGTGAGGATGAAGCGCCGGATCGGGTCAGGTTGTGGAGCGCCTCCAGGGTATGTTGTGCCTTGTGTGTCGGTTGTGTCGGTTGTCTCAATTGTACCGATTGAGCAGGCCGCGCCAGACAGGGGTCTGGTTGGCTCTGCGAGGGAGAAACGGCGTGCCAAACGCGATTGCCAGCGCCGGGGCTGACGAGATAATCCATACGAAGTGTGTCGCTCATCGCGCCTGTTTTCTGTGCTGTAGAGAACGTCGTTTCGGGTTGCCACCGCACCCATATCGCCAGCGCCAACCGAGGACGCTTATACCGTTGTCATACACCCATTTCCACACACGCAAGACCAGCAGGCCGCAATTTTGGGGAATTGACACGGCATGCTGGTTCGTCTATGCTATGTGATGATGAGTGGCGTTCACGATCCTCGCTTGGGCAGGTCACGGACACATGTGGCGGGCTGCCGACGAATGATGCGCTCACCCCGACATCGCAACCGCGATGGAATGGAGTAGAGTAGCTGTCCGAGGTCGCCGGAGATCGAACAGCGCGGCATCTCAAAATACGCCTGGAAGTGTGCTCTAGAAAACGTCGCAGGTTATTAGTGTATCACGAACCTCCTGACCATGTCAAGGGGCATATCCGAGTGTTTTTCGCGCCGCAGATATCGCCCGCAAGTACTACCCCCTTCTCCAACCAAAGGCCTATGCACACCCCGTAGACAGCGCGCGTCACGCTCGCTACAATACCTCGGTAGGCATATCGTTAGGCATATCGTATAGAGGTCTTCTGTCTTCCCGCGAAACTCCTGAGCGTATTCAGCAGTTGAATAGATATGGCGCTGTCGGCGTCCGGCCTGGCACACAATTCGCGTATGGTCTGGCATGCTCTGTGATCTTGGTGATCTTGATTACGGCAGAGGTTGAGGTGACACACGATGGCTAACACGGTGGACAATGATCGCATCACGCAGGCGCTGGAACTGCTCGGTAACCGTTTCGACCCGGAGATCGAGGAGAGCTTCACGTCGATTGCGGAGCGCATTCTCGCCCAGGCGCTAGAGAACGTCGAGTTGGCCGAACACAAACTGCGCCAGATTCAGGAATTGGTTGGCGATGTCGCGCTGGCAGGCAGCAACTAACACGACGGCGCCAGCGCCCGCGATTACGACCGGGCATCGAACGCCTGGATACGCCTAGCGCTCGCCACCCGCGAGAAGCTGCCCGATGAGCGTCTTAGCCCGGCGCACCACCTCGGTCTCGTTCGCGTAGGTCAGCCGCCGCGCCGCCTCCGTCAGCCCGAACCAGCGCGCTTCATCATACTCGGCGTCGTGCAGCGAAACGTCGCCGCCGGTCGCCTCCATCAGAAAATGGCGCACCTCTTTGTCGTAGCGCACCCCCCGGCGCCCAAAGCTGTACTGGATGCTGCCCAGATCGCCCACGATGCGCGCCTGGATGCCAGTCTCTTCGCGCACCTCGCGGAGCGCCGTCTCCTCGACGGTCTCGCCATCCTTCGGCGTTCCCTTGGGCAACGTCCACGTCTCATCACGCAGGTAACCGACTAGTACAATCTCGACGCCCGCCAGCATGGAACCAGGGATGGACGCCGTCTCAGCGTTGGCCTCTGCGAGGGGAAGATTGGTGGGGAGCCGAAAGACTACACCACCAGCGGAAAATGCGCGTACAACTCTCGGCCTGGGCATCTCGTCATCCATATCCAGTTCTTTGGGCTTGCGCTGTTCTCTACTAGACTAGTTTATAGTTTCTTCGCCCAGAGCAGGTGTGGAAATTCTCAAATCTTCCCATGCCCCCGCATGCCCCGCCCAACCTCGCGTCTCCCAGGTCTCCGCGGCCACCTATGAGCAAAGAGCCGCCGCGAGGTTGGGCGGCGGCTCCTGTCTCGGCGCTCCTGACGTGTTACCGGTTTCTCCCTCAGCCACGCGGAGCGCCTGAAGAGGCGATCTGGCTAGACAGCCACGACACGGCCCTTGTCGCGATTGACACGCAAAATCTTGAGCAGGTATTGCTCCGAGTTCAGGTAATAAGGATTGCGCTTGATGAACTTGCCGACGACCGCGATCGGGTGGAGTTTCAACAGTTCCACGACGAGGCCGCCTGGGAGTTTGGAATAATCGTAGTGCATCAGCGCGATGATGGGGGCATTCTGGAAGGTGAAAACGGCGTCGGATGCGGCTTCATACTTGAGGATCTGCTGGGGGATTTGTGCTGTGTTGGCAGCGCCTTCGGTCAGCCAGTTCATATCCATCGAGATACGGACTGCTTTCCAGCCTTCGCGCATAGCCTGCGCGATAAAGGTCTGGTGGGTCGAGAGCAAATGATAAGGATCAAAGCGGTTATTGACTAAAAGAGGCTCTCGATCTGAGACCAGTTGCAGTTGACCGGTCTGCTGCGCCGCCGCGACATCAACTCCCTGCTTCGCGAGAGCCTGTTCCATGTCCTTGACTGAGGCGGGCGTTCCAGCAAAGAGACATTTTTCCGAAGCTGCCAGTCCGACTTCCAGTAAGCGCGCTGTGACACCTGCGATTTCGTTCACCTTGTTATAAAGTTGGACAATATGAGAACCTGGTGGAATCCGCTCGGATTTCCCCTCGACACTCAAATCCATGCTTGTACCTCCGCTTTCGAGGGTCAGGGACAAACCGTGCCGCATGACACTACGTAACACAAGCTCAGCACTGAACTGGACGGTGTATAACGGGAGTGCATAGCCTGAAGCGCATGCCTGAGCACTTGAATCGTCTTCGTCTGTGGAATACACAAGCTCTGCGCGGCAGGTCAAACCACAGGCGCGAAAATCCGCTTCGGGCCGCGGTTTGATGCTGGTCTGCCTATTGGCGTCTGCGGAGAGTATATCCAAGGCGTAGGCTAGTGTCAAGTGAAGAGCTTGCTTGATCCCGGAAAATTCGGGCTTTGTTGCCCATATTGTGATGCACGGAGACGTGGTGGATATGCCCCTTCCGAAGTGAGGGAGGGGCTGTTGAGAGGGTGGCGTTATTCGTGCTGCTCGCGGAGCGCCGGGAAGAGGATCACCTCGCGGATGGTCTCCTGATTGGTGAGCAGCATCGTCAGCTTCTCGATGCCGCCGCCCCAGCCGCCCGTTGGTGGCATCCCGACCTCCAGCGCCTCGATATAGTCCTCGTCGAGCACCTGCGCCTCCTCGTCACCCCCTGCGCGCTGGCGCGCCTGATCTTCGAAGCGCACCCGCTGGTCCAGTGGATCGTTTAGCTCGGAGAAGGCGTTGCCCATCTCCAGCCCACCGGCGAACAGCTGGAAGCGCTCGGTCGTATTCGGGTCGTCGGGCTTGCGCTTGGCCAGCGGCGAGATGTCGAACGGATAGTCGTAGAGGAAGGTTGGCCCTGTGATCTTCGGGCTGCGGCCACGGGTGATGCTGTCCTTCAGGTTGTCGATCAGCTTGCCACGTCCCAGCTTCGGATCGACGGTATGCCCCTTCTTGCGCATCGCCTCCGCCAGCGCGTCACGCTCCGGATACGTGTCATAGTCGATGCCAGCGTACTCAGCGATAGCCTCGCGCAGCGTCATCCGCTGGAACGGCGGCGTCATATCCAGTTCCATGCCCAGGTAGCTGATCTGAAGCGTGCCACAGACCGCCAGCGTGATGTGGGCGTGCATCTCCTCGACCTGCCGCATGACCTCTGCGAAGTCGGCGTAGGCCTGGTAGAATTCCATCGTCGAGAATTCGGGATTGTGCTCGCGGTCCATCCCCTCATTGCGGAAGCTGCGGCCAATCTCATAGACCCGCTCGAAGCCGCCAACGATCAGCCGCTTGAGGTAAAGTTCCGGGGCAATGCGCAGATAGAAGTCGCGGTCCAGCGTGTTGTGGTGCGTCACGAAGGGGCGGGCCGTCGCGCCGCCGTAGAGCGGCTGCAGAATCGGCGTCTCCACCTCCATGAAGCCGCGCGCATCGAGAAACTGGCGCATGGACGACAGAATCTTCGCTCGCGCCTGAAAGATCGGGAACTCGACCTCACGATTGGCAAGCAGGTCCAGATAGCGCTTGCGATGGCGCACCTCGGGATCGGTGAGCTTGAGGTCGCCGCCCGCGCCCTTTGCGGGCAGGGGCGTCAGCGACTTGGAGAGCAGCTCGTACCGCTGGACAGCCAGCGTCTTCTCGCCAGTTTTGGTGCTGAAGAGTGTGCCGGTCACCTGCAAGAAGTCGCCCAGATCAATCAGCTTGAGGCGCTGGAAGGCTTCGTCGCCGATGGTGTCGCGCTTGAAGTAAATCTGAATATTCGCGGAACCATCTTCGATATTGGCAAAAACAGATTTCCCCATCTCGCGCCGCAGCATCAGGCGCCCGACCAGGGTGATCGGCTCCCCTTGCTCTTGTAGCTCGTCGAAATGCGCCAGGGTCTCGGCGGCGGTATGTGTGCGATGGCTGCGCGCGGGATAGGGATCGATCCCCTCGGCGCGCAGGGTGGCCAGCTTCTCCAGTCGGGCCTCTCGCTCGTCCGACATAATGTCGTCTCATCCTCCTCGTCAGTTGGGTGCAAACGAGCGCATTGTACCACGCTGACTTCACTCCTATCCGCTGACTCTGTGGGAGAGGAGAAGTCTGGCGCGCCATATATATTTAGGACGGCCAGCCTATTCCACATTCCGGCGCAACAGGGCGGTAGCCGAGAGCGTAGCCAGCCCAATCAGCGCGATGATCAACCCGACCAGCGTGATGAAGACGCCTCCCTGCGCGGTCCAGCTTCCAGCCGCCACCCCAACGCGCGTCGGGTGCGCGATGATGGCGCCGACACCTGAGTAGGCCAGCCCAACCAGCGCGACTGCCGCCACCAGCCAGAGCGTCGTCCAGACGCAGAACGTGCGGGTCACGGCGCGCAGCCAGACGCCGACGAAGATCATTGCCGCGCCAACGCCCAGCAGGATCCCAACCGCGTTCTGAGCGATTGTCGGATCGAGGAAGAGCAGCATGTTCGGATCACTAGCCGAGGTTACGACAACATTGCCAGATGCCTGCACGAGACCGGCAAAGAGAGCGCTAGATGCGGGAATACCCTTGCAACTGCCCAGAAGCAGCGGCGTCTGGGTGCAATTGACCGCGGCCCAGCCCGCCGAGAAGAAACCGAATGCCCAGATGATGAGGCCAAGGTTCAGCACGCTCGCGCCGGGCAGTTGGAGGAGTGTGCGTGGCCTGTCTTCATCGTTGCCGGGGAGATGCCAGAAGGCGTGCCTGCGCCATTCGCCGATCAGCAGCCCAATCACCGCGACCCACATCGGAATCAGCGCCGCCGCCGCTACCCAGAAGCCGAGCGCCAGATGGCCGGTATAGCTGAATATGGCGAGAACCTGGCCTGACGCCTGAGTGGACCCAAAGGGCTTGCCAGAGGCGAGCGGCGAGAGGCCAAAGGCGATGACGAAGACCGTGGCAAAGATGAGCCAGAGGCCAAAGATATGTGTGGCAATCGCGCCGAGCAGCGAATCGGCTGGCCGCCAGAGCAGCGGCGCGAGCAGTAGGCCAAGCATGGAGAATGCTGCTACGACAAATGGCGTTGGGGTAATATCGCCGAATTTGAAGAAGCGCTCAATGATGGCAATGTTCGGATCAACGAGCAGCGGGAACGTTGCCCTGTCCCCGATATTGGTCACGATGATGGCCCACGGCAGCCACGCGGCATAGGCGAAGACCAGCGCGCCCACCGTCGCCAGCAGCCGCACCAGCCGACCGCTCGAAGCGCGCCCCGCCTTGGATGCCGCCGACGGATTCGCCACCATAGGCGCTGTGTCGTCCTGCGCCGGAACCCCCTGCGCGTCACTCATCTGCCCGCTCCCTTTCACCACTCCGGCTATTTGCCGCACGATGCCCTCGCCGAAAATCCGCAAACCTGCCACGGCTGGCTTCCCTAGTCTACATGAGTCGCGGCAATCGCGCTAGACCTCGCCCCGGCCCCTCTCCTACAGGGAGTGAGACAGGCACGATAGTGGTCTTAGGATGCTTCTGCCAGCCCGCGCAGGGCAGCCGCGCGAGCCGAGGCACGAGGCGAGAAGCGCGCGACGAGCGCGCGGAGCGGCAGCGGCCCGAAGGGCGGGCTTCAGCCGCCAGCCCCTAATGTGCGGCGAAGTTGCTCCAGAAGAGGAAGACGCGTTCGCGCAAGGGAGCATGTTCGAGCGCGCGCAGGTACGGGTCGCGCTGCCACAGCCACTCCGCCGTCTCGCGGGCGAGCGCCAGCAGCGGCGTATCGGCCATCGTCGCCACCTTTAGCTCCGGCAGACCGCTCTGCCGCGTCCCGAAGAAATCGCCAGGGCCGCGCAGCCGCAGGTCCGCGTCGGCCAGCGCGAAGCCGTCGGTCGTCTGCTCCAACACCGCCAGCCGCTCGCGCGCCGCCATGCCAGCCTCCTGGCTGAGCAGGTAGCAATATGACTGCTGGCTCCCACGCCCAACCCGCCCCCGGAACTGGTGCAGCTGCGAGAGGCCGAAGCGGTCGGCATCCTCGATCAGCATCACCGTCGCGTTCGGCACGTCGACGCCAACCTCCACCACCGAGGTCGCCACCAGCACATCCACCTCGCCGTCGCGGAAGGCGCGCATCACGCGGTCTTTCTCCGCCGGGCGCATCTGCCCATGGACCAGCCCCAGCCGCAGGTCGGGGAAGACCTGCGTCCGCAGCCGTTCGTACTCTTGCGTCGCCGCCTTCGCCTCCAGCGTCTCAGACTCCTCGACCAGCGGACAGATAATGTATGCCTGCCGCCCCTCCGCCACCTCCTGCGCCACCAGCCGGTACGCCTCCTGCCGCTGTGTGCCTGAGCGCCAGCGGGTGATGATTGGCTGGCGACCGGCGGGCATCTCGTCGAGGACCGAGACATCCAGATCGCCATAGAGGGTCAGCGCGAGTGTGCGCGGGATCGGCGTCGCCGTCATCACCAGCATATGCGGGTTGTAGCCCTTCTGGCGCAGGGCGTCGCGCTGCTCCACACCGAAGCGGTGCTGCTCGTCCACCACCGCCAGCCCCAGCTTGGCGAACGAGACGCCCTCCTGGATCAGCGCGTGCGTGCCAACGGCCACGGCAGCTTGTCCGTTGGCGAGCGCGTCGCGGGCGGTGTTGCGCTCCTTGGCGCGCTGGCTGCCAGTCAGCAGGACCACATGCAGCCCAAACGGCGCGAGAAGGGCGCTCAGGCCGCGATAGTGCTGCTCGGCCAGAATCTCCGTCGGCGCCAGCAGCGCGCCCTGGTAGCCATTGGCGGCGGCGGCCAGCAGCGCGGCGGCGGCCACGACCGTCTTGCCGGAGCCGACATCGCCCTGCAGCAGGCGACTCATCGGCTGTGTCTTGCGCATATCGGCCAGTATCTCGCGAATAGCACGCCGCTGTGCGCCCGTCAGCGCGAAAGGCAGTGTCGTCTCGAAGCAACTCGCCGTCAGCGGCCAGAGTCCTCCACCCGGATTGTTCGCGGCGACCGGCTCCCCCACGGGCGCATCGGCGAAAAGCAGCGACTCGGGCACGGGCATCGCCGGGGCGGGCGGCCCATCCTTCCAGTTGGCGCGGCGGGTGAGCATCCCCAGCTGGATGAGAAAAAGCTCGTCGAACGCCAACCGCCGCCGTGCCTCCGCCAGCAGATCGCCGTTCTGCGGATAGTGCATCTCCGCCACCGCATCCGGCAGCGGCATCAGCTTCGTCCGCGAGCGCACCTCTGGCGGCAGATGTTCGGGGACGAACGGTGCGCAGCGGTCCACTACCCACTTGGTGAAGCGGCGCATGACCTTCGGGCTGAGCCCCTCAGTCAGACCGTAGACCGGAACCAGCCGCCCGGTGTTGATCAGGTCGCCCTGCTCCGGCAGCTCGTGGCTCTTCACCGCGAACTCGACCCGATTGCCGAAGCGCTGCTTCGTGCCGGTCATCACGATGTGCGCGCCACGGGGAAGCTGCTTGAGCAGGTAGGGCTGGTTGAACCAGGTTGCGTAGACTGCGCCCGTCTCGTCCGAGACGCGGGCGACGGTACGGGTGCGGCCGTTCTTCGTGCGTTTGTTCTCCACCTCCCAGATCAACCCAAGTGTGGTCGAGACCTGATCGAAGGGCAACTGGCCGATTTTCTGCAGCGTGCTGTAATCGTGGTGCTCGCGCGGGAAGTCGAAGAGCAGGTCGCGCACCGTCTGGATGCCCAGCCGCGCCAATCGCGTCTCCTGGGTTGCGCCGACGCCTGGCACGGCCGTCACCGCCGCCTGAAGCAGATACTCGTCCTCGGGGCGCGGCTCGCGTGGGGGCGTCGCCGGGCGCGGACGCTCGGCAGGCAGAATGGGTGGCTTCGGCAGCGGCTTTGCCAGCGGCCAGTCCTCCTCTGGCGCGGAGTCTGCCAGACGTTTGCTAGCGTGGCCATTGGCTGACTGCCCGAATCGCGGCGCATTGCGGGCAGGGCGCGGGCCAGAGCCGGGCGCGGGGGCTGGGCGAGGCTGTCTGGCGGCCGCGGGCGCGTTGGGTGTATCGAAGGCGTCGAGCAGCGCCAGCGCCGCGCGAATCTTGGCGGCGCGCTGCATCGGGTCGAGCGTGCGATAGCCCGTCAGCAGGTGCAGGATCGCAACCTCCGGGACTCGTCCCGATGCGCCAGCTGGGGGCGCTGCGATCTCGCCACGGTCACGGGCGGCGCGCATCTGCTCAGTCCAGCGCTCGATAAACGCCTCGATGCCGCCAGGTTTGACAACGTTGTCCTGATGCCCGCTCCGCTGCTCATGGGCCAGAATGTGCTGCGCCCGTTCGATCAACTGGCGCGCGCTATCGGGCTGTTTTCCCGTCCTCGCCGGAGTCTCCTGCACGATTTCGCCTCGTTACTGAGCGCCGCGGAATGCCCAGCGCCGCCTCATCAGTATATGCCTGCCACCCTGGGCGCGGCAAACCAATAGCCCGACCGACGCCTGTCTGCTGGCATCTGACGTGATATAGTACTGAGAAAGCTGAGATGAATCTGAGAGGATGCTCGCTACAGAGACGTATCCTCTGATGTGTTCTTTGACATGCTCTCTCATGAGATTCTCATAATCAAATGCTATTGCTAGCGAGTAGTAGAGCAGCGACGAGGAGGCCAGGCGATGCCCCGCGCGATAGACTTCCATGTGCATTTGCCCATTGCCGAGTTTATGGATGGCGCCATTGGGAAATATCGCGCTGCCGTCGAGCAGTACTTCCGCAAGGAGGTCACGCTCCGCGACATCGAGGAGATTGCCGATTACTACGCCGGGCAAGATATCGTGGGGGTGCTCTTGGCCTGGGACGCCGAGACGGCCACCGGCCAGAAGCCGCTACGCAATGACACCGTCGCCGAGATCGTGCGCCGCTACCCACAGCAATTCGTTGGATTCGCCAGCGTTGATCCGCTCAAAGGCGACCGCGCCATTGAGGAGATCGAGCGGGCGGTGAAAGACTTGGGCCTGTCCGGGGCCAAGTTCCATCCCGGCATTCAGAACTTCTATCCCGACGACCCGCAATTCCGGCCGCTGTTCGAGCGCATCGCCGCGCTCGGTATTCCGGCGCTGTTCCATACCGGCACGTCTGGCCTGGGCGCCAACATGCCCGGCGGCGGGGCTGTCAAGCTGGAGACGATGCGGCCAATCCACCTGGATAGTCTGGCAGCGGATGTGCCGAACCTGACCATCATTGGCGCGCATCCCTCCTGGCCGTGGGAGCAGGAGATGATTGCCATCCTGCAACATAAACCGAACGTCTACAACGATTTGTCCGGCTGGTCGCCCAAATACATCCCACCCGCGCTCCTCAAAGAGGCCGCCGGACGTCTGAACGGGAAGTTCCTCTTCGGCTCGGACTATCCATTCATCCCACCTGATCGGTGGCTTGCGGACTTCTTCAACCTGGATGGCTGGAGCAATGAGGCTCGGCACAATGTTCTCTGGCGCACGGGAGCGCGTCTGCTGGCGCACACCGCCGTGGCTGGCATGACGTTCACTGGCGCGGAACATGCAAATTGATACTGCTCGGAACAACGCCCGCCGTTTCCGGTGAGTGTGTTGGCGAGGGGCTAGTGCGCCCGGTATACTAACGGATATATGCGAAGCCAGGAGATAAAGAGAACGGTGGGCGAGCGCTGGCTGACCCAGATAACATTACTGGGTCCCGCCGTACGGACTGCTGTCGCGTCTGCCCCGATATCAAGGACGCGGTTGCGGCAAATCTGGGCCACATTGCCCCAGACACTTGCGCGACTTTTCCAGAGTGACCGGGTCTTTGCCGGTCTGCTCGCGCTCTGCTATGTCTTCTATCTGACGCCCGCCGGCACGAACACGCTCAGCCGGTATGACATGGTCTACGCGCTGGCGCATGGTAGCGCGATCATCGACATTCACGCGGGCAACACCATCGACGTGAGCTACTACCAGGGCCACTGGTACTCGCCGCGCTCGCTGGGCCTCTCGCTGCTGGCGACGCCGCTGCTCTGGCTGCTCAGTCACATCACCAGTATCGACAATACGACACAGTTCACCCTGACCCAGCAGATCGCCTACCTGAACGCGTTCACAGTGCTGCCGGTCGCCATTATGGCCGCGGTGGCGCTACGCCGTTTCGTCGCGCACCTGCGTCCCTCGCTGGCGTCCACGCCGCTGCCGATGGTGGTGGCGGGCGCCTTCGCGCTGGGAACGCTAGCCTATCCGTTCTCGACGACCTTCTTCAGCCATGCCTTCGGCGGCGGCCTCGCCTTCATCGGCTTCTATCTGCTCTACCGCGCCCGCGACAAAGAGAACGCTGGCGCATGGGTGATTCTCTCTGGCCTGCTGCTGGGCCTGGCCGTGATTAGCGAGTATCCCGTCGGGGTGATCGTCGTCCTGCTCTTCGTCTATATCTGGCTGGTCTTCCCAGGGCAGCGTCTCCAGATGACCGGCGCGTTCATCGTCGGCCTGATACCGAGTGTGCTGCTGCTGGGGTGGTATAACTGGTTCGCCTTTGGCAGCCCGCTCCATCTCAGCTACGCCTATGTCAGCGATCCAGCGTTCTCCGGGCAGCACGACGGATTCTTCGGCATCACCACCCCCCACCTGGATAGCTTCTGGTCAACACTGGTCTTCCCGCGCGGGTTGCTGATCGAGTCGCCTTTCCTGCTGCTCGTGCCGCTGGGTCTACTGCGCTGGCTGCGCCGGGGCTATCGCGCAACCGCCACGGCGTCGGCATCGTCGCCGCTCAGGCGCGGGCTGAGACGGATATGGGCAACGCTCCAGACGCCAGGAATGCCCGAGGCGCTGGTCACGCTGGCAGTGGTGGTGCTCTACCCGCTGGCGATCTCGTCGTACTTCCTGCCGATGGCGGGCGAAAATCTGCCCGGCCCACGGCTGCTGGTGCCGATGCTGCCGTTTGCCTGCCTGGCGCTCGCCTGGGTGGTGGATCATCCGCGCCGCTGGCTGCGCATCGCGTTCGCCGTCTCGCTCGCCTATGGAGTGGCGCTGTCATTCCTCTTCGTCGCGCTCGGCGTGCGCATCTATCACACCTTCCTGCCCTTCCCGCTGACCGACCTCTACTGGCCGCTCATCAGCAGCGGCGGGATCGTTCCCTTGAGGAATGGCGAAACGCCGCAGAGCCTGCTTACGCTGATTCAAGGGTTTCCTTCCGGCGTCGCGTTCTGGTTCCTGCCGCTCGTCCTGAGCGTCTGGACAACCCTCGCCGTGCGCGCGCTCGTCTCGCGCAGGCAGCACCGTGTCCCACGGCCAAGCGCCGCCGCGCCCATTGCTAGCGCGGAAACCGAGACGCATGACGCCATTCCCGCGCTGGATATGGTCGCCGCCTCCCGGTAACACAGGTCGTGCGCCTGTATCAGTCAGCTATCAGTCACCCTCGACCTTCTTCGTGGTCAATGCCTGGGCTCCGTTGCTCCTGATATAGTCCCAGACCTTCGCCGCATCTTCATCGCCGCGCACATAGCCGTGGATGCTATTGTCCTCGTAGAGATGCACATAGGCGGTTGGGTAGCTGCCGTCGTTGCCGTAGTACTCGATCTCCTTCCGTATCTGCATCTGGTAGAAGTTCACACCGCCCGTATGTTCCGACTCGGCATCCTTCGCCAGTTGCTCCGCAATCTTCTGGCCACCTGTTCCCTGGATATGCGCATCCTTGATAGAGAAGTCTTTGTTCATGCGGATGACGACGCTCGCCTCTTTTGTACCCCAGCCTTCTTTAACAGTGTTCCCGCGAATCCATTCTTCAGTCAGCAGGCGAAAGATGTTTTCCGGCGTTGAAAATTGCGCTCGCGCCTGTACCTCAGCATACGCGTCGCTCAACACCATCCGCATCGTGGTGTACTTGTCGGCGGCGTCACTGAGCGCTTCCGTGGCCCTGCCTTTCTTCGTGTCAGTGGCCCGGAACATCGCATCACGAATCTTGCCCACGCGCGCGACAATCATCGGCGTTCCCGCTTCCACCGCCTGTCGCATCTTGCCGAGGGATGTATTATGCTGAACGTAGAAATCGCGCAGTGTCGCCGATTCTTTGGCCTCCTCCGCCCGCTTCACCTCTTCGTTCAGCGCCTTGAGCGCGTCCAGCCCAAATTCCACCGGCTTTGTGGCTTTCTCTGAGACCTCGCCCAAAGCCCACTTGGCGACCGCTCCAATCTTGCCCACCGCTTTTTCGAGGAAGAATTTGCCCATCGCCTTCTGGAAATCGGGACTCGATTCTTTATCGGACTTGCTCTCCAGCACGACGAGGAAATTCGCGAGCGCGGTCTGCCACCCGGTGAGGATCGCCTGCTGGAAGCCCATGACCTGACGCGCGAGGTCTTCGTCTTCGAGGTCGGCGGCTCCTCCCTCCGTGTTCTCCATGTAGCCCTGCACGCCCTCTGACAGGCCCTTTGCCACCGTTGGCGGCGCCTTGGTTGCGCCCTCCGGCTCGCGCTGCACCGTCGCCGCTGCCGTACTATCGCTCCCCTGCTGCACGACGTGGGTCAGCTCGTGCGCGATGAGCCGCTGGCCCGCACTCGTCCCCGGCGCATACTCCTCCGCGCCAAAGACGATATCGCTGCCGACGGTATACGCCCGCGCATGGTAGCCCGAAGCCGCCTCCGCCGCAGACTCGTCGGTATGGACGCGTACCTGACCGAAGTCGTGGCCAAAGCGCGGCTCCATATAGGCGCGCGTCGTCGCATCGAGCGGCTGGCCGTCGCTGCCTGGAACGACCTCGTGTGATCCGCCAGACTGGCCCGCCATCGCGTGTGTGGCGGGTGTCTCGCTGGATGCCTTCTTTTCGGCGTCGGGCATGCGCATCACCGTGTCGGCAATCTGATCCGCCGCCTGCTCGTGGGCATCGCCTGGCTGGCTGACGCGCAGCTTGGTCTGCGGCGCGACTGCTGGCGCGGGCTGGACGGCAATCTGGCCAAAGTTGTAGCCCGGATCATGGTGTGTGGCATTGGCCGGAGACGTAGCGCTATCGCTTCCCGCCGGGTCGCGCGTGGAGGACTGCATTGCCAGGCGGCTCTTCTCGTCCTCCGATTCAACGGGCGACTTGCGGCGCGCGTGTGTCCGTGCGTAATTGCTCATCCTGACGCCCTCGATTCAATCGTGTGGATGCGTATCAGAGGTTCCGTCGTATGCGCTTTGTATACTTGTATATACGCGCAATAGTACGCGATATTCGCCGCCATGAAAAGGCCTGGGCATGCGCGATCGTGGAATGATATCAGTTGTGTGGCGCGATAGACAGTTCGGCGCGCCGCTTAGAGTTCCAATCAACACCCGTTCCTAGCCGCGGCATTTATGCCGCGACGTCGGCCTACTTCCATCAAGGCCACTGGATCATGACAGTTCTGTGAGGTGTTCTTACCGCGCTCGGCGTATCATCGTACCCGCGCCTTCGTGCGTGAAAAGCTCTCGGATCAGCACATGTGGCTCGCGGCCATCGACGATGTGGACACGCTCGGTCGTCTCCAGCGCCCGCAGCGCCGCCTCCGCCTTCGGAATCATCCCGCCAGAGATCACGCCCTGATCGATCAGCGCCCGCACCTCGTGGTCGGTCAGTTCCGAGAGCAGCCTACCCTGCGCATCCAGCACACCGGGAACGTCGCTCAGATAGAGCAGCTTGGTGGCGCTCAGGCCACGAGCCAGATCGGCGGCTGCGTCATCAGCGTTGACGTTGAGCACAGTATCGCCATCCCCCAGCGCGATGGGCGCGATGACCGGAATGAAGCTCGCCGCACTCAACGCCGTAATCACCCCGGCATCCACGGTAGAAATCGCGCCAACATAGCCCAGGTCAGCCGCAATCTGGCGCGCATGGAGCAGCCCACCGTCGATGCCCGAGAGGCCGATAGCCCTGCCGCCCAGACTCACCAGCAGCCGCACCAGGTCGCCGTTCACCTTGCCCGCAAGCACCATCCGCACAATGTCGAGCGTCGCGGCGTCCGTCACGCGTAGGCCGCGCTCGAACCGTCGCGGCAACCCCACCCGCTCTAGCCAGTCGTTGATCTCTGGTCCGCCGCCATGCACCAGCACCGGATGCGCGCCCAGCCCGCGCAGCCAGACGATATCTTCGAGCGCATCGCGTTGATTGTCGAGCGTACTGCCGCCCAGCTTGATGACCAGCGTGCGCCCGCGCAACGTCTCGATGTATGGTTGCGCCTCACGCAACACCTGCGCGATGACGGCATGCCGCGCCACCTGGCTGGCCGCCGCCAGCTCACCCACGCTTGCTGTCGCTGTCGCTGTTGCTGTCGCTGTCGCGTCCGCCATCAAGGGTACACTCCTTCGCGCGGCAATCCTACCGCCTCATCCAGTCCATACATCAGGTTGGCGCACTGAATCGCCTGACCCGCCGCGCCCTTCACCAGATTATCAATCGCGCTCACCAGAATCAGCCGCTCGCTTTCCGCGTCCCACGCGGGGGTGATGTAGCAGATGTTCCCGCCGAGCGTCCACTTCGTATGCGGTGGCTGATTCCTCACCCACACGAATGGTGAGCCAATATAGGTTCTTTCCAGATGGAAGCGCACGTCGTCGAGCGTCACGCCGGGGCGCGGCGTGGCGTAGCTGGTCGCCAGGATGCCGCGCGTCATCGGCACGAGATGCGGCGTGAACGTCAGCCGGACGGATGAATCGGCGGCGCGTTCGAGTTGCTGGCGAATCTCGGGCAGGTGACGATGGCCGCCCAGCCCATAAGCGCTCACATCTTCGTTGACCTCGCTGAAGTGGCTGCTCAGGCGCAGCGCGCGCCCCGCCCCGCTCACGCCCGACTTGGCGTCCACGATCACATCAGGCTCGATCATGTTGGCGGCCAGCAGCGGCAGCAGTGGCAAAAGCGCCGCCGTCGGGTAGCAGCCAGGCACGGCGACCAATTGAGCGTCAGGCAGCTCGTCGCGCGCCCACTCGGCCAGCCCATAGACCGCCGATTCCAACAGCGCTGGCGCGGGATGCTCGTAGCCGTACCAGCGCGGATACAGCGCCCGGTCGCGCAAGCGGAAGCCCGCTGAGAGATCCACCACGCGCCGACCCTCGCGCAGATAGTCAGGCACGCACTCGACGGCGGCGTCATCGGGCAGGGCAACGAAGACCAGCTCCGCCCGTTTCACATCCTCGCCGAACGTCATCTCATTGTGTCCCAAATGTGGAAAGACGTCGCCGACCCGCTTGCCCGCCTCCGAGCGCGCCGTGACCTCGACAAGCTCAAATGTCGAGTGGCTGCGCAGAAGTCGCAGGATTTCGACACCGCCATAGCCAGTGCCATTGACCACTGCCACCGGAACCCGTGAAGAAGATAATGCCATCGCTTCGCCTGCTTACTCTTGAATTGCCATGAATGCCGGAGAAGGGCGCAAAAAAAGTCCCCGCCCGCGCACACCTCGCGCGGGATCCAGGGACACGATCAGTGTGTTGCGCTCCGGCCGCTTCATTGCCGCCATCGCCCTTGTCGCTTACAGTATAGCGGGATCGCGCAAGCGTGGCGCCCTCGCCAGGACCAGCAGGCTTGATAGATAAGCGCACTCTCGACTCGCGTGGCGCCCTCTACTATCCCCTTCCGGCCTGTGGCCCCTCCCCTACGAGGGGGTTCCAGCGTCGCCCAGTGGCCACACTGCTGGGTCTGCGTCTGGTTCCCCTCGTCCCGTGGGGGAGGAGCTAGAGCCTGTTAAGGATTTGAGGTCAAGTGCAGCCACTGACTCAGCATGAGACAGGCGAAGACGACTTACAGGCCGGCCAGCACGGTTGGCAGGCGCGCGTCGTCGCGGGTGACCCGGTGGGAGCGGAACCTCGTGAGCGCCCCACGCGGATGCACGTCCCCGGATGGTCGGCTCATCCCCGGCGAACGAGCGACCGGTCTACGCCGACAGGAACGACAGCACCGTGTAGCACGCCTGCTCGCAGCGGCGGCACGCCTCCATGCACGTCTGGCAGTGCGCCATGCCCATCTGCGCGTGGTGCTCGCACTCGTCGCCGCACACCTTGCAGGTCAGCGCGCAAGCCTGGAGAGCGGCACGCGCCGTCGCAGGCTCGAACGCAATCTGGCGCGAGAGCATCTCGCCGGTCGCCCGGCACATCGCGGTGCAATCGAGGCACAGGCGGATACAGCGGACCATCTCCTGCAAGTGCTGCTGCTCGCCCAGGTCGGCGTCGACATCGGCCGTGCAGGCTTGGGCGCAATCGAAGCACGCCTGGATGCACTCCACGAGCGCGTTCACATCCACGGACGGCTTGCTGGGGTTGGCGTGGACCATCGGCGCGGCGTATGTCATCTGGAGTCGCTCCTTTCTGTGAGCAGGCATCGACCTCGCGACACCTATCTGTGGTGGCTCCGGCATATCTGCGACTGCAAGGGGTGTACCATGACGGATCCTCACCCCCGCTGCGCGCCCGTGCGCCTGTGCGCACGAGGAGATGCGCGGCCGGTCGATGCCAGGCTCAGTGCGCAGCGGCGCCGGATCATCTCTTCAGGTACCCAGAAGGAGATAGAGGGGCAACGAATACCCCTTCGTCGTCACTTTTTATTGGGGAGGGGACGGGCCTGCGGGTAGTTGACTTATAGGCGCCCTACCACTGAATCAACGTCAAGTCTTTAACAGGCTCTAGGGGGAGGGGGCTGCGGATTTACTCAGAAATCCCCAGACAGGCGGCTCAGTCGATATGGCATACTGAAGCCATGTCCGGGATGGGCGGGGAGAGAAAAGGACTGGATTCGTGTCTTCTGGGTCATTAGTAACGACATCAGCAACATCAGCAACGCCACGCGACGCGCAGGCGGCGCTCGCGGACGCTTCATACCAGCGCGAGCTGGATGGCGGACTGCTCCTGCGCTGGTCAACCGCACAGGACGTTGAGGGATTGGCACGGCTCTGCGCCGAGGCATTCCGCGACGAGGAAGCCGATCCGCCAAACACTTACTTCGGCCACTGGGCCGAAGACCTGATGAGCGGCAGGCATCCGCTGGCCGGGCCAGGCGATTTCGCGCTGGTGGAGGATACCGCCACGGGCGAGATCGTCGCGTGCGCTGTGCTCATGCGCCAGACGTGGGAATATGATGGGATCACCTTCCCCGTTGGTCGTCCCGAGGCGGTGGCGACGAAACTGGGTTACCGCAATCGTGGGCTGATTCGCGCCATCTTTGAGTTGCTCCATGCCCGCTGCGATGCGCGCGGCGATCTGGCAGTCGGCATCACCGGCATCTACTATTACTATCGCCAGTTTGGCTATGAATACGCGCTCGACCTCGGCGGAAGCCGGAGAATCGCGATGACCGCCATTCCCGCGCTGGCGGCGGACACGACCGAGCCATACACGCTACGTGCCGCCATGCTGGACGACCTGCCGCGCGTCATGGCGCTCTACGAACACGACCGCGCGCGTGCGCTCGTCTCAGCCGTGATCGACGAACCCACCTGGCGCTGGATCATCGCGGGCATGCACCCGGAGACCGACGAGAACTGGCTGACACAACTCATCGTCGATGGCGACCAGCGCGCCGTCGGCTACGTGCTCACCGCGCGCGCACGCTACGGTAACACGTTTACCATACGCGGTCTGGTCGTGGATGAAGGCGTGCCAACGGTCACTGTGCTGCCGTCCCTACTCCGGGCGCTCGCCGCCCAGGCGTCCGCCATGCGCGCGCCACACCCGCGCACGCAAATTGCCACTATACTATCGTTGGTGCTTGGCCGCGCCCATCCCGCCTATGACGCCTTGCCAGCTTCGGCGCCCGCCGTAGCGTTGCCGCCGTACGCCTGGTACGTCCGCGTCGCCGATCTGCCCGCGCTCATCACACACATCGCGCCCGCGCTGGAGCGGCGGCTGACTGGCAGCGTCGTCGAGGGCTACACGGGCGAGGTAAAGCTGAGTTTCTATCGTGGCGGCCTGCGGCTGGTCTTTGAGGCGGGCCGACTCACGACCGCCGAAGGCTGGGCGCCGGGCGCGTGGGACGCTGGCAACGCCGCATTCCCGCCGCTGGTCTTTCTGCAACTGCTCTTTGGACACCACAGCCTGGCAGCGTTACAGGCGATCTATCCCGACATCTGGGTGAACGATTCTGTGCGCCCGCTGCTGGAGTCGCTCTTCCCCGCACGGCTCTCGTGGGCGCTGCCACTGGATTAGCCTCGATTACGAGGGAGCGTAGGCCGAGATGCCCGAACTGGCACGTGACGATATCGAGGCGCTGGCGCGCGAGGTCTTTGGCGCCAGGTGCCGCGTGTTGGCGTGGCATCCAGTCACGCATGGGAACGATAGCGCGGTAGTCTTTGCCACGCTGGTCTTCCCCGCGCGAGTAGTCGTGCTCAAGCTGGCGGATGCCGCATCAGCCATCTATTTTTCGCGTGAGGCCGCCATCCAGCGGCGCATTGCCCGCGAGACATCCGTTCCAGTCTGCGAAGCGCTGGCGGTGGACGACTCGTGCCAGCGCTTCCCCTGGCGCTACCTGATGATGGCGCACGCGCCGGGGATGGCCTGGCGCGACGGGCTGAAGCGCATGTCGCCGCACGCACGCTACGACATCTACCGCCAGTTGGGCGAAGCAACCGCCGCACTGCACAGCCTGCGCTACCCGCAATTTGGCGAGGTGAGAGACGGTGAGACCTCCCCCCCAACCCCTCTCCTACGGGGAGAGGGGAGCATCGAAGCCCTCACAGCCCGCGCGCGGCGGCGTATCGCCAATCCCGCCCATGCCGACCTCTTCGCCACGGTGCTCCAGGCGCACACCAGCGACTTCGCCGACCTCGCCGAACCACGGCTAACGCACGAAGACCTGAACCCCTACAACCTGCTGCTCGTGCCAGGCGACGAACCGGACGACGACTGGCGCATCGCGGCGGTGCTCGACTTCGGTAGCGCCTGGGCGGGTTGCTCCGAGTCAGACATCGCGCGCCTGGAGCTCTGGCGCGACATGATGGGCGACGGCTTCACCGAGAGCTACACCGCATCCCAGTCCATCGCCGACGATTATCCCAAACGCCGCCCGATCTACCAGTTGCTCTGGTGCCTCGAATATGCCCACCCCACCGCACCGCACCACGCCGACACCGCCCGTGTCTGCGCCGCCCTGGATATCCCACCCATAACATTTGGCGACACCACCGGGTAATGTTGATTTCTGCGTCTGCTAGCCCGCGCAGGCGGGCTTTGTGGCCGAAGGTCCGTAGGCGCGGCTTCAGCCGCCAGCGCATCTACGCCCGGCGCAGCGCCTCTGGCGTCAGTTGTGCGCACGAGGTGTAGCCACTGAGCGCCAGTGTCAGGTCGAGGTCGGCCAGCGTGTTGAGCACGACATCGCGCACGCCCGACTCACCGCCAAGCGTCAGCCCCCACATATAGGGGCGCCCCAGCAGCACCGCCTTCGCCCCCAGCGCCACCGCGCGGAAGACATCGGCCCCGCGCCGAATCCCGCTATCGAAGAGCACTGGCGCGCGCCCCTGCACCGCCGCGACGACACCCGGCAGCGCGTCGAGGGCCGGAATCGCGCCGTCCACCTGGCGGCCACCGTGATTCGAGACGATGATGCCCGCCGCGCCCGCATCCAACGCATGGCGTGCGTCATCAGGATGCAGGATACCCTTGAGCAGCAGCGGTAGGCTGGTATGCTCGCGCAGGAACTTCACGTCATCCCAGGTCAGCGTCGGATTCGAGAACACCTGGACGAAGCGCATGATCGCCGCCTGTGGATTCTCCTCCGGCGACTGTGGCAGCGAGGCGCGGAAGACCGGGTCGCTCAGGTAGTTGGCGATGCCCTCGCCCAGCAGGAAGGGCAGATAGGCCAGTGAGATATCGCGCTCGCGCCAGCTCAGTATCGGCGTATCGAGTGTCACGACGATGGCGCTATAGCCCGCCCTTTCCGCGCGGCGGAGAAAGCTCGCCGTCAGTTCGGGGTCGCGCCCCCAGTAGAGCTGATACCAGCGTGGCGTATTGCCCACTGCGTCCGCCGCCTGGGCCACCTCTTCCATCGTCTTCGAGGATGCCGTGCTGAGGATGAACGGCACGCCAAGCGAGGCCGCCGCCCGCGCCACCGCCACCTCAGCCTCGGGATGAACGATAGACTGCACCCCAATCGGCGCGAGCATCACTGGCGCGGGCATGGACGTCCCCAGCGTCTGCACGCGCAGATCGCGCTGGCCGACATTGCGCAGCATGCGCGGCACAATCTGCCAGCGCTCGAACGCCGCGCGATTGGCCCGCATCGTCTCCTCGCCGCCCGCGCCGCCCGCCACATAGCCATACGCCTCGGGACTCAGCCGCTGGCGCGCCTGCTCCTCCAACTGCTCATAGGTCATCGGGGTCGTGGGGCGTTGACCCTGCATGCCAGCCAGGTAGACCTGCATCTGGCGCTCGGTTCCATACATGCGCGGCGCGGTATCACTCATGGAGTTTCGCCTCCCTCGTCTGGAATCTCTCGCTGCAGCGTGTTCGCATCGGGATTTCGGGCATTGTCAGCCATAGGGATATTGCGATGGTGGCCGTTGGCCATGTCTCTGGCCCTGGATGGCATGTAGGTAAGGTCGTCAGGTTGCTCGCTCTCCGCCCGCCGCACCACAAACGTGACGAAGACGGCGAACCCGGCGGCGAGCGCGGTGACCACCAGCACGATGATGCTGATCAAATCAGGATGGGTGATGAGATAGACTGCCAGCAGCAGCCAGAGCGCCAGGAGGATCACTGTCACGGCGAGCGACGCCGGACGGTCGCGGCGATAGAACACCCGACGCCTCCTATCCTCCAATTGGCAACGCTTCCCCAATGACGCCTCACTCGCCAGACAAAGCATACCATGCCCGCAAAAGCAGAGCGTTGGCGCAGCATTGGCACGGCATTGGCACGACAATATGACACCGCGGATATCCATGCGATATAATGACTTGCTGGAATGCCCATCGCGCATTCCGTGCCAGACACACGAGAGTACGCCTGAAGGGAGCGGGACAGCGATGAATGCATACGAGCAGCTGGAAGCCATTCGCGACCAACTCGAACAGAATGGCGCAAACGAAGACTCGATTGACCTGGTCGATAAATTCATCAAACGCGCCGAATCCGAGCGGAACAGTTCGACCTCATTCTCCCAGATGATGATGCTTCGCCATCTTCTACGCCAGCGCGAAGCAATCGATAATTACGCCATCTATAACGACCTGCAAGAAATCATCGACGGCCTGGAAGGCCGCAAAGCCAGCGACGACGACGTGCGGCCAGCCTACGAAGATAACGAGCGCCATCCGCGCTCGCGCCAGTATTACAAAGCGCTGAAAGAAAAAGAGAAAGAGCGCGAGAATAAGGGTTAGCGCGCAAAGCCACCGGGGGATAGCAGCCTCCGGTGGCTTTTTCGTACCTGTCAGTTTCTTGAACTCAAGAGCGCTGAGGTGTAACCGCTGATGTCACACGCAGCAGAAACACGGTCAGCCCCGATGCAAACAGCGCAGCGGCGAAGGCGGGCAGCACTGTGCGGGCATAGGGATCGCTTAGCGTGGGGGCTGCGATCAACAGCGCGGCAGCGGCGACCACGAGGCCGACAAACAGGATTACAGATTGAACGATCGATAGACGCATGGAAAGCTAACCCCTTCAGAGCGAGTGGCGTCTCAACGCCTTCTCCGCTAAAACCCGCCTTGAGAGCAAGGCAGGTAAGCAACACACAAATAGGGTCTCTTTTCCCCCAGGCTGCGTTACACACCTCTCGTATTTGGTTTCGCACCATCCAATCGCCTGTTCGGCAAATTGGAATATTCTCATCCTTCGCTTCTGGACTGCGCGGGGACGTTGCGCTATGCTACTCGTGACCAGACTGAAGCGTATACCTGATGAGTGTGTGCTGCCAGCAAGGGAACGGGATTACAGACCGATTGCTGGCCCGCACTGGATTCCGTCGACAAACACATGCAGCGAGTGCGCCTTGGAGGCAACGGTCGCTGAGGAGCTTTGAACATGGCAACGCAGGGAAAACCACGCTGGTATAAGCCAGACGCCGGGTTAGCGGCACGCATGGTGCTGACCATGTTTCTGCTGGGATTGGTCTATGTTGTGTTCGCTGGCGTGTTGTGGTGGGTTGGTATACCCTGGCCATTTCTCGTCTTCGGCGCGCTGTTGATCGCTGGCTTCCAGCTGTTCTTCTCCGATAAGATCGCGCTGGCCTCGATGAAGGCGCAGTTTGTCGACGAGCAGGAGGCGCCACAGCTGCACGACATGATCGGTCGGCTGGCGGCGCAAGCCAATCTGCCCAAGCCGAAGATCGCCATCGTCGAGACGTCGATCCCGAACGCCTTTGCCACGGGACGCGACGCCAACCACGCGGTCATCGCTATCACAACGGGCTTGCTAAGCGGACAGGGTCTCTCGCAGCCTGAGATCGAGGCGGTAATCGCGCACGAGTTGACGCACATCCTCAACCACGACATGCTGGTGATGACGATTGCGACGTTCTTCTCGATGATCGCCGCGTTGATCGTGCGCAGCTTTATGTGGTCCGCGATGTTTGGCGGCATGGGCGGTGGCTATGGGCGCCGCGACAGCAACGACAGCAGCGGCATGATCGTGCTGATCGCGATTCTGGCGTCGGTCGTCACGTACGTTATCAGCTTCATCCTGATCCGCGCGCTCTCGCGCTATCGCGAACTGGCGGCTGACCGTGGCTCCGCGCTAATTACCGGCGCGCCGGAGCAACTGGCATCAGCGTTGCAGCGCATCAGTGGCGCCATCGAGGGTGGACGCATCCCACAGAAGGACTTCCGCCAGGCGACGACAGTCAACGCGCTATTTATCGTACCCGCGCTCAAGGGCGACTCGCTGGCGACGCTCTTCTCGACACACCCCTCACTGGAGAAGCGCCTGGAGCAGTTGCGCGAGATGCAGCAGCAGATGGAAAGCGCGCGCAACCTGTAGGCGATTAGACGATCCCGGCCTTTCAGGGCCGGGGTAAGGCGTCTGAGGGCGTGAACGCTCACCAGGGTCATTTATAGCCCGTTACCTTTACTCCGGCCATTTATGGCCGAGCGTGCTATTGAGAGGAAGAATGGATGGGCTTCTTCGACACACTGTTCGGGCGGCAAAAGCCGGTTCCGGTTGGCCCGGAGCGACTCTTCGCCATGTCCACGGCGCAACTGGCGCTCGAAACCGAGCAGCACCTAACGCCAACCGGAAACGCGGCGATCTGCTTCAAGGGTGTCGCATCTGGCCCATTCAAGGATATCCAGCAGGAGTTGGAGCAGCTGCTCGAGCTGACGAGCCGCGACGATCAGCTCAGCATCAAGCCCTTCGAGGATAAATTCAACTACCGCTGGTTTATCTTCAGCGGCAAGGACTTCCAGGCGCTCGTCACCACGCTGCATGTCGCCAGCGAGACACTGCTCTCAAAGGGCTACGGCAGTATGCTGCTGTTCGCAATGTTCGCCTTCAAGGATGAGAAGGGCCATGAAGTCTATTGGATGTACAACTACAAGCGCGGCTACTTCTATCCGTTCGTCCCCGAGACCGATATCAACGACCCGCAGCGACGGCGCGACAACGCCGAAGAGATACGGCTGAACGCCGCCATCGGCAAAGAGCTGCCTGTCGAGCCGGAGCTAGAGCGCTGGTTCCCCGTCTGGGAAGTGCCGATCTAAACCAACTGAAGCGTCAGATTACGGCCCACCTTCCAATGCATAGGTGACGTAGCAGCCCGTGCCGTCGGCCATGACGAACGATTGCATTATCCCACTTTCACCCTGGGGCGACAGTATCGGCTGCGGCGCGCCAAACAGCGTGAGCATGGTACTTGCCTGTACCAGCGGCCACATATGCATCGCCCGCAAATCGGCCTGCGTGTAGCAGCGCGGAATAAGCTGCTGGAGCCGGTCATGTTGACACCAGTCGTCTCCGGCGCACACTTGCAGCGACTGATAGCGCCGCCCATGCGCGTAGATATAGGTCGGCAGGCCATCCTTGCCCGGCAGCGCGTAGCTGAAGTGGTTCGCTACGCGCGGCTGAAATGCGACCCAGACACCCGCCGCCACGATCAGCAGCGCCGCCAGCGCGAATACAAGCCGTCGTGATATCCTACGTCGGCGGCCCCGTGTAGCGTTCACCGCGTCCCCTGCCATCAAGCCAACCTTGCCATCTATCGAACGTCCAGGAGTGCTCAGCCGTGGATTTTACGGTACTTGCTAGCGCGTGGCCAGCGCTGGCTCCCACTCCTCAGCGGATTACCCCACTCACCCAAGGAGCCAACAATACTGTCTATCTGATAGACGTAGACAGTGGCCGATATGTGTTGCGCATCTATCGCAATCACACGGATACCGCCCGCCTGGATGCCGAATATCAGATTCTCCTCGCCTTGCAACGCGCAAGGCTACCCTTCACCATCCCAGCGCCCATCGCCACCGCTGACGGGCAGTACCATATTGAGATTTCAGGCGCCGAGCAGAGTGGTCAACTAGCCACGCTCTTTCCGTGGCTGCCGGGCGCCCACCCCGACCGGCAGGATACAGCGGCGGCCTTCGGGGCGGCTGTGGCGCTCGGCCAACTCGATCAGGCGCTGGCTGCTCTCTCATTGCCGCGAGACCAGCTGCCCCCGCCGCTTGGCGATTTCGCGCGGCGCTATCCAGCGCTTGCCGATCCAATCGCGACACTGGCAACGCTTACCAACGATGCGACGGCAATAGATCGCATTGCCAGCCTGTACCATCAACTCAATGATGAGTTGCCAGCACTCTATGCGAACCTGCCCTGCCAGATGGTTCATAGCGACTACGATCCATCGAATATCCTGATGGAAGGGACAAGGGTGACGGCGGTGCTCGACTTCGAATTCTGCACACACGACCTGCGCGCCCTCGACCTGACCGTTGCGCTCAGTTGGTGGCCCATCGAGCTATTCGGCAGTGGCCACGAGTGGCCGCTCATCGACGCGCTGGGCATGGGCTACGCCAGCCAGATTCATCTCACCGACGACGAGATAGCCGCGCTACCGACGTTGCTTCAGATGCGCGGCATAAGCTCACTCCTCCACCGCCTAACGCGCTACATCCAGGGGCTGGACTCCGCCAACTTTCTCAGGCAGCGCATTGAGCAAACGCTCTGGCGCGAGGATTGGCTGGCGAGCAATCGCGAGACGCTGCTGCAACTGGCGGGGGACTGGCGCGGAGCAGAGCAGACCCCCGACGTGTGATGTCGGACTGTACATTGTAGGTTCACTCTCCCTTTTAGGGGAGAGGACTGTGCCGACGCGCCCATCTCTTACGCAGAAAGACGCTCGGCGGCGTCATCTATCAGCGCCAGCAGGTCGGCTATCTCAAATGGCTTGGCGACGATCTTCGCCGACGCTGCTTCCAACAGCGGTCCCGCCTCTCGCAGCAGGAGATTTGGGCTGCCGGTCAACAGCAGGTAGGCATGGCGCTCTTTGAGCAGCGGGTCCGCGATGACCACTCGGAGGAGTTCGATACCGCTCAGTTTCGGTATCGACATGTCGAGCAGGACGATCAGGCGCTGCTGGCTCTCGCGCAAGATGCGCAGGGCAGTCACGCCGTCGCTTGCCTCCAGCGCCTCGTGATCGGCGTCTTCCAGGATGAGGTGTACGGCGTCACGGATGCTCTCGTCATCGTCCACTATCAGCACATATGCCATATTCGCTGCTCCCCAGTGAGATGCCCTTCAGACGCCAGGGAGCCATGCCCTCGTCGTCACGTGAACGCGCGGTAACTCGATTGCTCTGGGCAGTGTAACACATCAATTCACGTTGTAGCCGTGTGCTCTGCGCGCGCCGTGTACTATGCCAGCCCAACCTGCCCCAGCGCGCGGATGAGCGGCGTCAGCAGCGGCGCCAGTAGTGGGCGGAGCGCCAGCGCGATCACTCCGCCGAGGATGCCACAAATCGCGCCGCCGAGCACGTCGCCGGGGTAATGCACGCCCACGTAGACCCGCGCAAAGGCAATCGTGACGGCGGCCAGCAGCCCCAGCAGCGCGATGATAGCCGCCAGCCAGCGCGCGACATCACGCTGCGCAATAGTCCGGGCGCTGGCGAGCAAGACTGTGGCGAGGGCAAACGCCGCCGCCGAGTGGTCGCTGGGGAAGGAGGCGTCGGCGGCATGAGCGATCAGTTTATGGACGAGAGTGGGATGCGAGATGAACGGGCGCGGCTCGAAGAGCAGATGGCCCAGCAAGACATTGATGCCCAGGGCAATAACGACCCCAACCACTGCCAACGCCAGGACGATGTGACCCTCCATCCGGGCGGCGTCGCTTTGAGAGTCGTGTCGTACCAGGGGCGACCAGCGCGCCAGGGCGAACCAGAGCACGAGGACAAGCAACGGGAGAAGGAAAATCAGGTCGTTGGCGGCGAAGATCATCATCGGATCCCCCAGCATCTGATGGCCAGCGGGCTGATTGATATCCTCGAAGAGATTCCAGTTCACCGAAAGCAGATCTTGCACCATATCGTCGTTCCCCGGCCTTTTCGCTTCACGTTCGTCTATCCATGGCCTTCATACGCGGCGCAGCAGCCAGCGCATGTTAAGCACACGTTAAATATGTGTTAAAGCTGAACAGGTCGCAGTATAAGCGATTTTGCGTAGCATTGGCAATCGGATTGTCCAACAGTCCGCCCGAAGACGCGCCGCATTCTGGCCGCCATAGGTCGCAAAGCACACAAAACTGCCCTCCAGCGAGCACCGAAGGGCAGCATGCAAGGACGAGCGGGATGCCAGGTGGCTACGGCTGGTAGCGGTCGACTTCGAAGGTGAACAGCTGTGTATTGCCCACCTGTTTCGAGCTTCGGGTAATGACCGCCCAGAACGACTCTTCCCCGGTCGGCGAGACGGTATAGCGCACCGTCGAGACGCGGCCATCCGGCGCGGGCGCGATGACCCGCCAACTAGACTCGCCGGGCTTCCAGCTATAGATCTTCGCCGCCTGCCCCAGATCAGCCTGAGTGGTGAAGGAGACGATCAGTGAGCCATCAGCGCGCACAATCGGCGGCGCGATGATCGGCACTGCTTTATCGGGCGGGCCTGCCAGCGGCGACTTCTTCCAGGAATGGCCGCCGTCGCTGCTGGCGAGGTACTCATCGGCCGACTGCGTGACGCCGATGATATGGGGCTGCCAGGTGACAGCCGGGAGGTTGATGACCAGCAGCGGCTTGCCATTGGCGATCACCGACGCCATGCCCTGCGACGCGCCCTGCGGCAGGAAGCTGACATGCACCCAGTTATTCCCGGCGTCGTCGCTGCGGTCGAGCGCGAGCACAGGCGAATTGAGCAGATCGCACGAGCCACGGCTGACCGCGGCGAAGATCGTCTCGCTGTTGGGTTGCGCGGCGAAGTCGCAGACGCCCTGGCCGAGGCCACCAGCATCGGCCACCTGCCACGTCGCGCCGCCATTCGTGCTGCTCACCAGCCGCCCACCGGCGCTGTTACAGCTTGGCCCGCATGTGAGCATCGCATACAGCCGCGCGCCTTGCCCCTGGAGGACTGTCCCCGCATAGGCGGCGGAGTCGGAGTACGGCGTGGAAATTGTGCCATTCACCGGAAAGCTGATCGCCTTCCACGAGCCGCCTTCATCGGTCGAACGGTACGTCGTGCTGCACGGTACCTGGCCCGACGCCAGAATGTTGCCATGGGTCGCGCTGCCAGCCGACGCGAGCGCCGAGGATGGGCAGGCGTTGGTTCCCTGCCCGTAGGCCAGGTTCACCGTCATGGTGAGAAACGCGGTATGGGCATCCAGCGGGCTAGCAAAGACTTCGATGACAATCGCCTGGTCCGCGGAGACTGGCATGTCCACCGGCGCCCAGGTGGCGCCGCCATCATCCGAGCGGCGGAGCGAGAAGGGAGACGTGGAGGTTTCATAGACGATGTTGGGATCAATAGGCGAAAAGACCGGGTACGGCGTCTGGGTGAAGACCGTCGTGCTATAGGTCATGTTGTCCATGACCTGCCACTTCCCATGGCCGACACCTGGCGTCGTCTGCGCTGTGGTAGCGTCCGCTGTGACATTTGCCGTAGCCGTACCGTCGGTTCCATCCGCCGGGCCGTTGGCGCCATTGTTCCCCGCGAAGCCGCGCAGCAGCAACGCGAAGAGCGCGATGATCCCAACCGCCGACGTGACCGCCGCGATAGTGCGCCAGTGGTTCGGCTTCTTGTTGGGCTGGAGGGGCAGGAGGGACTGCAGAGGCCAACTCTCCGTGGGAGACGTTGGCAGGTCGTTCTCATCAGATATCTCTGGTGTCTCTGGTGTCTCTGGTGTCATGCGTTTCCCCCGATGGTTTAAACGACTGTCTATCCCAACGATTTCATCTGTGTCTGGCGTTGCGGATGTGTCGGGCATCTCAGGCGTATCAGGCGCAGGCGCTTGTGAGACGCGCCGCTGGATATCGTCCAGCGTGAGGAATGGGGGCGCATTGGCTGGGATGCCATAGTGTCGCCGCACGCCCTCCGCGATCGCCTGATCGGATGCTGCCATCGCCTCGTCGCGGCAGGACGGGCAGAATCGCAGGTGACCGCGCAGCGCCTCCTCCTCGTCTGGCGAAAGTGTCCCGTCGCGGAGCCGCGGCGCAAGCGAGCGATAGAGCGTGGCGTCAGCCGGGCAGGGAGGCTTCGGTAGTTCTGGTTGGGTAGTCATGATCCGTGCGTCTCCTGCGACCGTGGATTCCGTGCGAGGTAGCCTGCGCGCAACCGCTGCTTCGCACGGGTGAGCCGTTTCTTCGCCGCCTCCGTCGAGATACCGGTAATCTCGGCGATTTCCGCGGTGGTGAAGCCATGTACGATGTTGAGAAGGAGCATCGCAACCGCCTCCGGAGCGAGTGTCGCAAAAACGTCTCGCAACACCGCTCCCTCCAGTACGGCGTCCTCGAACGGGTACATGAGCAGGGGAATCTCGCCGTGTTGCTCGGTGATCGCATCCAGCGATTCCCAGCGAATCAGCCGCCGACGCCGCAGCGCCGAGACGGCCCGCCAGTAGGCCGCGTTGAAGAGCCACCGCCGGATGCCTTCTTCGGCGCCTTCTTGCCCGTCAAATGGCGCGACGGCCCGCTGCGAGACACGCCAGGCGTCACAGAAAACATCCTGCACGATGTCGCGCGCATGTTCAGCGTCGCTGATGAATCCACGCAGGAAGCTATAGAGCGGCCACTGGTAGCGATTGAGGAGATCACCAAACGCTCCGGGAGCCAGCATCCTGGGCGCGGAAGCATCGTTCATGCCGTCTCCTCGCTTCGAGCGCCTCTGCACATCCGCTCTGATTCCCCCTCTGCCCACTACGCCGCACCAGCCCCATGTTTGGGGACAGGGCCGCCAAAGAATCTGTAAATGTGGAGTCAATGAATATTCAAGACTTGCCAAACACCCGCGCCAACGGCTGCGACGGGTGAGCCGTTCATCTGTGCGAACGAGGGACGCCTCGCGGAGTCACTTCGGCATCATGCAGCGTCATGCAGCGTCATGCGGAGCCAGAGACGATGGTGTTAATGGCGCGTGTATTTGTGACGGTGGCGTTTGTGGGGCGCTGGCGGCGCTGGCGGCGCTGGCGGTGCGGAGGACGGGGCATTGAGGCAAAAATCTTGCCTGATGCAGGAGGCCGTATGCGCCGGGAAGACCGCGACCCGGCGGAGCAAGTTTTCGGTCAGCGGGAGTGTCGCCCGCCAGCTTTCGCCATCTTCTTCAAGTCCCTCGTGAACGAACAGCAGGTCTGATGGCACGATTTCACGAGCCTGATCCTCACAGGAACCGTCGGCGCTACTCGCCATGCGCCTCTCCTGATACGTCCGGTTTGGCATAGACGCCCGATGATGCGCTCATCTGGCCGCGCAGCTGCCGGAGCGCGCGCCGCAGTCGGGTGCGCACGGTGGCCGGAGGGATGCCCAGAATCGCGCCAACCTCGGTCGCATCCATGCCAGAGTAGTAACGCAAGACGACGACCAGCCGCAGATCTTCATCCAGCGAGCCGACAGCCCCGCGCAGGTCAATGGCGTTGGCGTGGTCGCTCGCGCCGGGGTCGCCGCCGAGCATCGCCAGGGGCGCGGCTTCGTCGTCATAGAGCGGCTCAGTCAGCCGACGCCGCGTGCCAAAGCGCCCGCGCTGCCAGTCGCGGCAGACGTTGACGGTGATACGCAGCAGCCATGCGCGCGCCGCCGAGCTATCCCGTAGCGTGGGCCATGCCTGCCAGCCGCGCGTGATCGCTTCCTGGGCGGCGTCTTCGGCGTCGGCGGGGCCAACCAGCGCCGCCGCCACACGCAGAATCGCGGTCGCGTATTGAGGGATGAGCGCCACAAACTCGGCGTCATCGGCAGAGAACCCGGTGGCTTCAGCGTCCTGACTGTGTTGCATCATCGTACGCAATCGCTGACTGGATAACGCCATCTTCGTTCGCCTCAATTCCATGGTACGGCGCGCTCCCTCCATGCGTTCTCCGCCTATCTGTAGAGAAGGATTGGCGCCCGCCGAGTGTTTTTGTCATGCTCTGACTGTCTGTTCGTGCTGAAAGCCCCCTCTATATACACAATCGAACGAGCTCATTTGTAACGGACAATTTTGTCGAATTTTGAGATGAAACTGAACAGGAAGATGGAGCGAATCGCGATGGAACAACCACAAACATCTGCGCAGCGCCTCGATCTCGCCGCCCGCCAGGCCGAGGCGGAGCAGCAACAGGGAGCCGGCGTCATCGCGTCGCTGGTCGGCGCGGACCTCAACGTCAACCTGGTTCGGCTGCTACCCGGCGAATCCCTCGAAGCGCACATCAATTCCGAGGTGGATGTGCTGCTGGTCGGCATTGCGGGCGCGGGCGCCGTGGAACTGGATGGCGGCGACGAGTCGCTCGACGCGGGCAGCGCCATCTACGTGCCAAAGAACGCGCGCCGGGCTATCCGCGCAAGCAGCCACGGCGTCACCTATCTGACATGCCACCGTCGGCGCGGCGGGCTGATGCCCACGCCACGGAACGCCACTCGCCACGGCTGATAGCTCCCCTGTCTACTAGCGAGGTGGCCCAGCCTCCGCACGCGCCCGGCGGGGTCGTCGCAATGCCAGCCAGACAACGCCAACCAGCGCGACGAGATAGCCGACCAGCGCGACCGCTGGCCCAAAGTCCAGCGTCGCCTTAGGCTGAATGACCTCGCCGTGGGAAATAAACAGATAGAGCGCGCAGTAGAGAACGGTCACGCCAGCGCCGAGCAGTATCAGGAGCAGACCGAATACCCATATCCGCGCCGGCACTGGCTGGCGGCGCACCAGCAGCGCCACGCCAATAGCGGCCAGCAGCAGCGGCGCCGCCCAAAACCCAGCGAACAGCAGACAACCCTCGATGCTCAGCCGAAACGGAGCCTGGACCGTCTGCTGAACCATCCGCACGAGCGTCTGTCCGGGAATCTCGATGATGGTGGTTGCCGGTTCGTCGGCGATGGCGGGAAACGCGATCTGGCCCAACGGCAGAAAGGACGCGACGAAGGCCAAGGCGCCGCCCGCGAACAGGAGGCCTGCCGCCCAGAAGCGCGTGGAGCGGCCAACCAACGTGCTGATACAATGCCTCCCTTCAGCTATGTGAGACTCGCCACAGATGCGAAGTGTTTCCCTGGCCCCAAAAACATACCCAATCGGTCAGGCGCTGTTTATGCTGGCGCGCGGGAGCGCCAACCAGATAACGCCCACCAGCTCGCTGCCAACAATTCTATGCAATCGCGGCCCGATTGAACACGCATAACTCGCAGAATCACTCGTAGAGATAGCTGGTGAAGGCATCAGCGGTACAAAAATAGCTCCTCCTTCCCACAGTTGGGAAGGAGGAGCTTGTCGTGTGGAGAGTGCTTTTATGCTGGATTCGTAGCCGTTTCGGCGCTCGCGGTGGGTCGGGTCTGCCCGTACTCGCGCGGATCGATGACCGAGGTCGTATCGACCGCGTGCTGCGCTTCGAGCCAGCGCTCGGCGTCGATGGCCGCGCGGCATCCCTCGCCCGCCGCGGTGACCGCCTGGCGATAGCGGTGGTCATCCACGTCGCCCGCGACGAAGACGCCCGGCACGTTGGTCATCGTATGCTCGACGTGCTTCAGGTAACCGACCTCGTTCATCTCCAGAATGCCTCGGAAGATCCCGGTATTCGGCTGGTGGCCAATCGCCACGAAGAACCCCTGCACCGGCAGATCCTCCGCCGCGCCGGTCTTCAGGTTGCGCACGACCACCCCCTCAACCGCCTGCTCGCCGAGCACGTCCTCCACCTCAGAATCGAAGTGGATCGTGATCTTCGGGTGCTCGCGCACGCGCTGCTGCATGATCTTGCTGGCGCGGAAACTATCGCGCCGGTGGATCAGATGCACCTCGGAGGCGTATTTGGTCAGGAAGAGCGCCTCCTCCATCGCCGTGTCACCACCGCCAATCACCGCCAGCGCTTTATTGCGGAAGAACGGGCCGTCGCAGGTGGCGCAGCCGCTCACGCCGCGACCCTGAAGCCGCTGCTCGTTGGGCAGGCCAAGCCACTTGGCGCTGGCGCCCGTCGCCACGATCACGCTAAGGGCGAGATAATGGTCGTCACTGGTCCAGAGCTGGAAGGGCCGCTGCGAGAAGTCCACGCGCACGACATCCTGAGGAACCATCTCCGCACCAAAGCGTCGCGCCTGGGCCTCGAACTTATCCATCAGCTCCGGCCCCTGGATGCCTTCCTCGAAACCGGGGTAGTTCTCGACCTCGCTGGTAATCATCAACTGGCCGCCAAAGGCATCGCCCTGGAGGACGAGCGTGCGCATATTCGCGCGCGCGGCATAGATCGCGGCGGTATAGCCAGCCGGGCCAGAGCCGATAATGGCAACATCATACACAGGAGATTCGCTCATATCTCAGACCTTCCTCACGCAACGCGGCAAGCGTATACACTACTTCAGACTATACCACGCTCCAACATTATACCATACCCCCGTTAGGTATGACAACTTGCTGACAACCGGCGCGGAAACGCTGGTGATCCTCGTTAGCAGGCGCGGGGTATGCATCGAAAATGTGTCGTCGCACGTAGTACTATTAAGAGAGAGCGTGGACGATGTAGAAGATGTTGTACGATTACCTTGCGGTTGAGTGACCTGGATTCGCTTTCAGTGCGTCTGGCATCTGGCGGACGGAGGTGGGCATGAGCATCCATATTAACCCGATCTACCTCACTGTCGTGATTCTTGCCTGGTTCGCCATCTACCACCTCGCCTATGCTTTTATTGCCATCGCGCGCGACCGCTCGCTGGTCGGCTGGAGCATCGGCCCGCTGGGCATCAGCGCGATCACGATGCGCGAGCCGCCAGTTCGCCAGGTCATCACGCAACTCCTCTGCGCCGCGCTGGCCGTCGCGGCTACCTCATATGCCAGCCTCTATCTGCTCATGCCGCCGCCCATCGTCGGGCTGCGTCAGTCGGTCACGGCGCAACTGGTCGTGGTGGCGATCCCAGTGGCGATCTTGACCTTGTGGCGGCTACTGGGGCTGCTGCGCGAGCGCCGCTTCCCGCTGTGGGGCGAGGCGCGCGTGCTGGCAACCATCCAGCGGACCCGCGCCACTGGGGCGCTCATCTTCTTCACGGCGCTGGGAAGAACCTTCTTGCGCGAGCGCTTCGGCGCGACCCCAGGCGAATTCTTGCGCACGGCGCGCTTCTAAATTCTGGTCCGCCGCACTGATATTGAGGAATCGTGACGATGTCTGATGAGCCTGATGCATCCTATATGCCCGATACGACCGCGACGACCGATCCAAATTGCCTCTTTTGTCGCATCATCGCGGGCAGCGTCCCCAGCACGCAGGTCTACAGCGACGACGAGGTAACAGCATTCCGCGACCGCAATCCTCAGGCGCCAACGCATGTGCTGGTCATCCCGCGTCGGCATATTGCGGGTATCAACGCGCCCGAGGCGGCGGATGGGCCGATGCTGGCGGCGTTGGTACGCGCCGCGAACGCGGTGGCGCGGGCCGAGGGAATCGCCGAGAGCGGCTTCCGGCTCGTCTGGAACGTCGGACACGATGCGGGCCAGAGCGTCTTTCACCTGCATCTGCATCTGCTTGGCGGCCGTCCGCTTGGCTGGCCGCCGGGATAATGATGGCTGCCAGCACATCTGGGAGAAATGAGATTATGGGAGAGCGCGCATCCAGGTCATCTGAGCCGGTGCTTATCGTCGGGGCGGGGCCAGCCGGGCTGGCGACCGCTGCCTGCCTGAAGCAGCGCAAGATTCCCGCGCGCATCTTCGAGGCGGGCGATGCGCCTGCCACCACGTGGCGTCGGCTCTACGACCGCCTGCACCTGCACACCGTGCGCGCGCTCTCCGGCCTGCCGGGCTATCCGATGCCGCGCCGCTTCCCGCGCTATCCCTCGCGCGAGCAGGTGGTCGAATATCTCGACAGCTACGCGCGCCACTTTGGGCTGGTGATCGAGACAGAGATGCCTGTGCAGCGGGCCGCGCCGGAGGGCGACGGCTGGCGAATCGAGACGCCGTCGGGCGCTCAGACGGGTCGGGCGCTGGTCTCGGCAACGGGCATCTTCAGCAATCCGCTGCGGGCGCGCTATCCCGGCGAAGAGAGCTTTCACGGAAAGATCGCGCACTCCGCCGGGTATCGCAACGCGACACCGTACGCGGGGCAGCGGGTGTTGCTGATCGGCGTGGGCAACTCGGGCGCGGAAATTGCCGTTGACCTCGCCGAGCATGGCGCGCATCCGACGATCTCGATACGCGCCGGGGCAAACGTGGTGCCACGCGAGCTGGTGGGCGTGCCCATCCAGCGCTGGGCGCATCTGATCGTCCGCCTGCCACCCGGCGTGACACAGCGCGTGCTGGCGCCGGTGATGTTGCGCCAGGCGGTCCGGCGGCAGACGCAGGCGGGGGTGCCGCGCCCGACAGTGGGCATTCTAGAGAAGCCCGGTGTCCCCGTCATCGGGCTGGATCTGCTGCGGCAGGCGCGGGCGGGCGCAATCGCTATTCGCCCAGCGGTCGAGCGTTTCACCGAGGGGGGCGTGCGCTTTGTAGATGGACGCGAGGAGCCGTTCGACGCCGTGCTGATCGCGACGGGCTACCGGCCCGCGCTGGATTACCTGCGCGATGTGCTGCCGCTGGACGACGCCGGATTTCCCCGCATGGACGGCGTGCGCTCGCTAGACCTGCCAGACCTCTACTTTGTGGGCATGTACAACAATATCCGCGGCACGCTCTTCAACATCGCGCACGAGGCGCCGCAGGTGGCCGACATGCTGGCGGTGTGAGCTGATGTGAGCTGATGTGAGCTGGTGTGAGGCGACAGCATAGTGACTTGACAGGCTATCAGCGGGTGCGGTATAGTTGGGAAGCCGACGCGAGAGCGCAGGTACGCAGCAATGCGGGAGTGGCTCAGGGGTAGAGCATCTCCTTGCCAAGGAGAAGGTCGCGGGTTCGAATCCCGTCTCCCGCTCCATCGCGGCGACGTCGCCAAGTGGTAAGGCAAGGGTC
>DASUHD010000143.1:0-20603 GCA_036273675.1 Ktedonobacterales bacterium
GCGCGTCGCCATGCCAATCTCGCCGGTATGCCCGCCATAGCCTTCTCCTACGCTCATTGCACGCGACGCTTGCTAGTCGCCCGCGTAGCGCTCTTCCTTCCAGGGATCGCCGTAGTTGTTGTAGCCCAATGACTCCCAGAAACCAGGCTCGTCCTCGGTCAGGAGTTGTATGCCGCGCACCCACTTGGCGCTCTTCCAGAAGTAGAGATGCGGCACGAGTAGCCGCGCCGGGCCGCCGTGCTCCGGCGCGAGGGGCGCTCCGCCGTACTCGTACGCGATCCACGCTTTGCCGCCAGTTACATCCGCGAGCGGCAGATTGGTCGTGTAGTCGCCGTCGCAGAAAGCCAGGATGTATTGGGCGCTGGTGGTGACACCCTGTAGCAATGTGTCGAGGGAGACGCCCGTCCACATAGTGTCGAGCTTGCTCCATTTCGTCACGCAGTGAATGTCTTTGGTGACAGTCTCGCGCGGCAACTGCTGGAACTCGTCCCAAGTCCAGCGCCTGGGCTCGTCTATCTCGCCGATGATCGTGAAGTCCCAGTGTTCCAGTGCTGTATGCGGCGTGGGACCAGCCGAGAGGACCGGAAAGCCATTGACGAGGTACTGGCCCGGCGGCAGGCGTTTCGCCGCCTCCGATCGCTGTCGGCGTCCCTGAAATCCACGGCTTACGAACGGTGTACTCATTAACAACCTCCTATTCCACTAGCGCAGTGAGCGGAACGCTGTGCGAACTTCTTCCGTGAAGGCTTGTGGTTGCTCCCAGGCCGCGAAGTGGCCGCCTTTGGGGAGCCGGTTATAATGGATCAGGTTGGGATAGGCTTTTTCTGCCCAACTGCGTGGGGCAGCATAGATCTCGTCAGGAAAGACGCTCACCGCGACCGGTATCTTGACACCGCGCACGTCGAAAAAGCCTCCTCCCGTCGATGTCTGAGCGGTGTCCCAGTAGAGCCGAGCCGAGGAAATCGCCGTATTTGTCAGCCAGTAGAGCGTCACATTGTCGAGGACGTCGTCTCGCGTCAGCCCTTCGGTCTTGCCGTCGAAGACGCGAGCGATAAGCTCCTGGCTGCGTGCGTCGTGATCGAGCATCCAGGCGGCAAGCCCGATGGGTGAGTCCGCAATGCCGTAGAGCGTCTGTGGGCGATTAGACATCTCATTGGCGTAGCCCAGGCCTTTCTGATAGAAGAAAACGAGCTGATTCCAGGCGTTCTGTTCCTCCGCCGAAAGTTTGGTTGGCGGTTCCTGGTTGAACGCGAGCGCCTTGCTGACATCGCCTGGCACGGTGGCTGGCATGTTGGTGTGGATGCCAAGCAGCTCTGGAGGCGCCTGCAAGGCCATCGACTCTGAGACGGCATTCCCCCAGTCGCCGCCCTGCGCCACAAAGCGCGTATAGCCGAGGCGCTTCATGAGTTCGGTCCATGCGCGGGCAATACGGGCGGGATCCCAGCCGGGTGATGTCGGCTTGCCTGAGAATCCGTAGCCCGGCAGCGACGGAATCACCAGATGGAATGCGTCTGATGCGCTCGCGCCATGCGCTGTGGGATTGGTCAGTGGTTCGATGATCTTGAGTTGCTCGATGACCGAGCCGGGCCAGCCATGGGTGACAATGAGCGGCAACGCATTGTCACGGGGCGAGCGGACGTGGATGAAATGGATGTCGAGACCATCGATCTCGGTGACGAACTGCGGCAAGGCATGCAGTCTCGCCTCAACCTTGCGCCAATCGTAGTCCGCAGCCCAGTAGCGTGCGAGTTGTCGCATCGTTGCGAGCGGCACGCCCTGCGACGCATCGGCGACCGTCTCTTTGTCGGGCCAGATGGTTGCCGCCACCCTTCGGCGCAGGTTTGCGAGGGTGTCATCCGACGTGGCAAAGCTGAACGGGCGGATGTCTGGATGGGCCGCCATGGTAGACGGTGGTGGAGTCATGCTGGGTTCTGGGGTCATGCCAGGTTGACTCATTGCTAATCTCCTCACTGATTTCCGTGTGGTATCTCGTTGCTCCCAGTGCTGTGCAAAGACGCTGCTCTCTATCTGATACTCGTGTTGGCCGGAGCGCCGACCGCACGCGGAAGGCGCGCGAACGCTGCCCCACGCGCAAGCTGGCGAGCTATTAAGCGCGTGGGACGCCGAGGTCAACAACATGGCAGCAACATGGCAGCAACATGGCAGCGCTACGAAGCGCACACCCGTAATGTGGCGCTAAACAGAAGGCTAGGCAGGGACCGGCAGGGCATGGATCGCTGTCCTGATGAGCTGCAACACCTCCTGCGGGTGGGAGACCATCGCCACATGGTTCGAGGCGACTTCGACGGTGGTTGCTCCCATGCGCTTGGCAAACAGCCGCTCAGCGTCGGGCGGGATCGTCTGGTCGCCCTCGGCCACCATGAACCAGGTCGGCAGCGCCTTCCAGGCAGGGACGCCCATCACGTCGTCGAGCGCGCTCCAGGATAACGGCTGCTGCACGGCGAACATGACCCTTGCCTTCACCGGATCAACGTCCGCCGCGAAGTGGCCCACGAAGTCATCTTCGGGAATCCACGCAAAGCCCTGTTTGTCGACATCGAGATGTGCGATGGCCGGAGTGGGCGGTCCCTGCTTCAGCAGCGCTCCAATCGACTCACCTTGATCGAGCCCGAAGCCCGCGATGTAGACTAGGCCGATGACGTTCGGCGCGTCGGCGCCGAGCGCGGTGATGATCTGGCCACCGTACGAGTGGCCAACCACGAGGGTCGGACCATGCTGGCGCGCCAGAACCTGACGCAGCCGCGCGACATTATCCGCCAGCGAGGTTAACGGAAACTGCGGGGCAGTCACCGTGTAGCCGTCGGCCTGCAAGCGCTCCACAACCGCGCTCCAACTGGAGCCATCGGCCCACGCGCCGTGGACCAACACAATATTTGGCAAGGTCGCCATCTTCGCCATCCTTCCTACTTTACTATGGCGCCGCGGCCAAACGGCACTGCGTCGGTATACGCCGCTTGTGTCGTTTCTTGAGCCGCTGGCTGGGACCTCCGCAAGTGTAGGTCAAAGGTGGATGGCGCGCCTCGTCCTCAGGGTGAGTCGTGAGGGTGAGGATCGCACTGGCATTGTCATTTCCGCCCACTTAGTGGGTCGCGCCTGTAGGCCTCCCAGGCTCAGGTTCCGTGACTCTTCGTAGGGTATGGCGCCTTCGCTCTTGAAGGTACGCCCGCAACGACCCCAAATCACGGAGCAGGTATCCACATGTTTTCAGCTATCGGATTCTGACTCGGATGCGCCTGCCGCTGGTGCGCTCGGCGGCGTGATAGGCACTTTCAGCGCATCGTTGAAACGGTTGAAGTAGTTGAACAGACCAATCACGGCGGCCAGCTCGATGATCTCGCCCTCGTCGAAATGCTCGCGTAGGTCCGCCCACACCTCTTCATCCACCCCGCGCGCGTCGGTCGTCATGCGCTCCGCCAGTGAGAGCGCCGCGCGCTCGGCGGGGGTGAACATTCCGGCATGCTCGTCGATGTGATACATCGCGTCGAGCAGCTCCTCGGATACGCCCTGCTGCTTTGCCAAAGCAGTATGAGAGGCCTTTCAATAGGCGCAGTCGTTGATCTGCGAGACGCGCACCGCCAGCATCTCTTTCAGGCGCTTTTCGACCGTGCCGCCCTCGAATATGGCCTGGAGATGGGCATCGGCGGTTGCGGCGATCTCCGGTCGATACGCCATCGTGCGAAACATATTGGGGATGTTCCCACGGTCGCGCTGGTAGCGGGCGAATATTGTCTGCATCTCGGGATCGACATCCCCTGAATCCAGCGGTTTGATACGAGGCATGCTATGCGACCACCCTCTCCGGTAATATTGAGTAGCGCCGACTCGTCAGCGCCAGATGCGTTCGGGTATGCTATAGCTGAAATTATAGACGAGAACGAGCGGCATAGCCCAGGAGGTTTCAATGGACGAGGAGACCCAACAGGCGAACGCGGTGCGCTGGGGCGTGATGAGCACCGCCAAGATCGGCGTGCGCGCGGTCATCCCAGCGATTGACGCGGCAAGCAATGCCCAACTGGTGGCGATTGCCAGCCGCGACACCGCACGCGCGCAAACCATCGCGGCAAACTATCCCGGCACGCGCGCGCTGGCGAGCTACAAGGCGCTGCTCGCCGATGACGAGATCGAGGCGGTCTATATCCCGCTGCCGAACAGCATGCACGCCGAGTGGGCAATCCGCGCGCTGGAGGCGGGCAAACACGTCCTCTGCGAGAAGCCGCTCGGCGTCACCTCCAACGAGGTGCGGCGTATCCGTGCCGCCAGCGAACAGGCCAACCGCTGGGTGATGGAGGCGTTCATGTACCGCTTCCACCCGCAGATCCGCTGGGCGCTGGAGCAGGTGGCCGCCGGGCGTATCGGCGCGGCCCGGATGGTGCGCTCGTCGTTCGTCTTCGATCTGCACAGCCGACCCGGCGATATTCGCCTTCAGGGCGCGCTTGGCGGCGGCTCTATGATGGATGTCGGCTGCTATCCGCTCAACTTTTGCCGCGCCGTCTTCGGTGGCCCGCCGCGCGAGATTGCCGCGCATGTCGTCGTCCCGCCGGGCAGCGAGGTGGAGATGACGATTGGCGCCGTGCTGGACTTCGGCGAGGGTCGCATGGGCGTGATCGACGCCAGCTTCTCGCTGCCACGGGGATTCTTCGCCGAAGTGGTCGGGGAACGCGGGCGCGTCGTCCTTCCTGCCCCATTCACGCCCGGGCATGCCGAGACGGTGGTGCGTATCGAAACAGGCGACGAGACGCTCGAACGCCACTTCAGCAGCATCGATCAGTATATGCTAGAGATCGAGGGCTTCAGCCGCAGCATTCGCCATGAGATCGCGCCATTCATCTCGCTGGATGATAGCCTGGAGCAGGCGGAATCCATCGAGCGCATCTACGCCGCCGCGGGATATACGCCGCCGTGGCTCGATACACCGACGGCGTGAGCTGGCGCCAGGCGGCCCAACACGTTTGACCAGCCCGGCGCATGCTGCTATACTCCCACTTCGGCGGGCATGGCAGGCGCAATAATAAACACGATAAAAGGGGACTTCGCGCATGGCGGCAAATCTTCCGGTCGCGGTCCCTTCGTGCCGTGAGTGTGGCATACAATCGGTGGCGCGCTGCCCCTCGTGTCGGCGTCCGCTCTGCCTGGATCACTTCCCGCGCGACGAGCATGAGCCATGCGCGACACATCTGCGAGACGCGGCGGCGCGTTTCACCTGCTACATCTGCGGCGCGCCCGCGACGCCACAGCAATGGTCGTCTACCAGCTTCGCGCACTACATTGATCCGCATAACTGCGCGGGCTGCGGCCGCTATATCTGCGACGAGCGCCACACGCGCATCCGCATCGAGGGCGTCGAGCTGGCGCATGACGGCATGCGCTCGCAACGATACCATGTCACCCGGCGCTATTGCGACATCTGCGCGCCATTCCGCCATATCGGCGGCCTGCCGGGCGCGGTGCGCTGGCTGGTTGGCATCAGCGGCGTCGCAGTTGCGGGTATGCTCGCCTACGTCGAGCTAATGCCGCATTAGTCGCAATCGGAACAGGAGAAGCCGCGTGAGCAGTAGCGGAGCAGCAACAACCTCAGGCAATCTGGACGCCGTCCTCGGGCGCTATCGGGCGCTGCTGGGCGAGGCGCTGCTTCAGGCCATCCACGATGCGCGCGCGAACGCTCCATCCGCCGCAGCCTCCAATGAAATCCTCGACGAGTTCTACGGCCAGATCGAATATCATCACGGCTGGCGCGCGCCCGACCTTCAGCCGAAATCATGGCATCCCGGCAAGCTGATCCGGCCGACGTTGCTGTTACTGGCATGCGAGGTGGCGGCGGGGCAGCGTGGGCTATCAGCGGAGAGCGACGGGGTGCGGCAGGCGGCGATCCAGCGGGCGATTCCGGCGGCGCTAGCGGTGGAGCTGGTGCATAACTTCTCGCTGGTTCACGACGACATCGAAGACGGCGATGAAGAACGCCACCATCAGCCAACGCTCTGGATGCTCTGGGGCGTTCCGCTGGCGATCAATACGGGCGACGGCATCTTCGCGCTGGCGCGCCTGCAACTCAGCCACCTGCGCGCGCGCGGCGTCCCGGCGGAGACGATCATCGAACTGTCCGCGCGGCTCGACGCCACCTGCATCGAGCTATGCGAGGGGCAGCACCTCGATATGCGCTTCGAGGGCAGGCAGGATGTTACGGTAGCGATGTACCTCGATATGATTGGGCGCAAGACGGCGGCGCTGATGGACTGCGCCGCGAGAATGGGCAGCTTGATCGGCGCGCCAGAAGACCAGGCGCTCAGCGGGCAACTGGGCGCCTTCGGGCGAGCACTCGGCCTCGGCTTCCAGCTGCGCGACGACATGCTGGGCATCTGGTCGGCGCAGGCGCTAGGCAAGTCTGCGGCAGGCGACCTCCGCCACAAGAAGATGAGCCTGCCCGTCATCTCCGCCCTGGAAGACGCGGCGCCAGTGGATCAGCGAACCCTCATCGACATCTATAGCCAGCCGGGGCCAGCCAGCGAGAAGCAGATCGCCACGCTGATCGAGATACTCGAACGCAGTGGCGCGCGCGAACGCACCAGGACGATGCTCCGCGAACAATGCGACCAGGCGCGCGCGCTCCTCGACAGCGCCTGCGCCAACACCTCCGCCGCCGATGCCTGCGCAGCGCTGGGCGTCATCCTCGATTTCGTCGCCGCCGAAGGCATCTAAGCGATTGCTGGTCCGGTCGCGGGCGTTTTCACAAACGCAGGCGATGAAACATTCGTATACTCAATGGACTCCAATCCCGACGGAACAAGATGTTTTGTCTCCAGGTCTCCCGCCCGCTTAGCGCCCTCAGGAAAGATGGCCACTTCGCTTGATCCAAACCGAACGCCTTGCTACGCAATTACCACCGCTCACCGGTTCCTATGGCGAACTCAAACGTCTGATAAAAGATCGTGGGCTACTCAACCGACGTCCTCTGCGTGCGCTAGTGCGGCTCCTCATCATTGATGCGCTGCTCGTGCTCAGTGTTGCGCTACTACTGACGGTGCATATCTTCTGGGTGCAGTGTCTCAACGCGCTGCTGCTGGCGTTCGTAAGTTCCCAGATTGGCTTCAATGGCCATGACGCGGGCCACCGCCAGTCATCCAACTCGACGCGCCTGAATGATCTCATCGGTTTCCTGCATGGCAACCTGATCATTGGCATGAGTTTCTCATGGTGGATGGATAAACACAATCGCCACCATGCCCGGCCCAACGAGATCGACAGCGACCCCGACATCGACATCCCTATGTTGACCTTCACCGCTGAGGAGGCCGCCGAAAAACGCGGGCTGCCCCGGTTTGTCGCCGCGCATCAGGCGTTCTTCTTCTTCCCGTTGCTGGCGCTGGTCGCGTTCGATCTTCAGGCGAACAGCATTCGCTTCCTGCTTCAGGGCAAGGCGCGCTATCCCAAAACCGAGATCGCGCTCTTGCTGGTGCATTATGTGAGCTACTTTGGGCTGCTGCTGATTGCGTTGCCACCGTGGCAGGCGCTGGCGTTTCTGGTCATCCACAAAGCGGCGACGGGTCTCTACCTGGGGTCAGTCTTCGCGCCTAACCACAAGGGGATGTTGATCGTCGAACACGGAAGCGATATGGACTTTCTCCGCCGCCAGGTGCTCACTTCGCGCAACGTCCGCGCGCATCCTCTTCTCGATACGTGGTACGGCGGCCTGAACTACCAGATCGAACACCATCTCTTCCCCACGATGCCACGTTCGAGTCTGGCCGAAGCGCAACGCATCATTCGCACCTATTGCCAGCAGCACGCGATTAGCTATCACGAGACGGGCATGGCGCAATCCTATCGCGAGATCCTCTCATATCTGCATGCCATTGGCGCGCCACTGCGATTGCGTGCCGCCGCCGCCTGAGCACATACGAATCAAGAGCGAGAAATAGAGCCGCCTCTACCGTCCAGTGAAATCCTGGCGGATGGCGGCTTTTGCTTTTCCCCGCACACCGCCCCTTGCCCCGTCTGTTATCCTCAGTGTGGCAGCCAGGCTCTCATGTGGCCCGCATGGCGCGCCAACGTGAAATAAACAGTCAGTGCGAGGAGTCGCAGCCGATGAGTCAACTGCCGAACTATGTGTTGCTAAGTGTCGTCCCCAGCATTCTGCTCTCGTTATTAATTGCCCTGGTCGCCATCCTGGGTATTACTCGCTGGCGGCGCACAGTCCTGGCGCTGGCGATTATTGCCTTGCTGCTCATGATCGTCGGCGCTCTCGCATTGCGAATCCCTTTTCTACACTCGGCTGGTTTCCAATCCCAATTTGCTTTCACCTACCTGCCAACGATTGCGGGTTCGATGATAGATTGCGCCTTCGTCATCGGTGAGGTGGGGATATTCCTCACGCTCGTTCTCTCAGCGCGCTCGCGTCTTTGGGGGTGGTTCACTGCGCTCCTGATCACGGCTGTCATCAGCATGTTGGCAGCCCAGTTTGCGTTTAGCTCCTTCCCGCTCTATATCTTCGTCGGCATCGAACGGGCGCAAGAGCTGTTCACCGCGCCGCTCTATGCCATTATCACGAACATACTCGCTGGCCTCGCGATGGTCGCACAATTGCTCTACGCGCTTATTGACCCAAAGACGACGACTGCAGTCACGACTGCAGTCGCGCCTGAGGTCGGATAGCGCTCCATCCCTTGTGCGCCTCTGGTATCCTCGATGTGGCAACCGCACAACAATGGCCCTGTCCATTTTGTGGAGATGTGCCAGGAGCGTTGCGACGGTACCGAGGGAGGATATGCCAGATGGACCAAAACCAGGAGTATTTGCTACTGACTCTGCTGCCGGCCGTACTGACTCTGCTACTGATCGGCCTGGCCGCTGGCCTGGGGATCGCCCGCTGGCGTTGGACACTCCTCGCCTATGCATTGATAGCTCTGGCGCTTTATCTGTTCAGCGCCGTCGTCTTCTACATCGTGAACGTGACGATGTTTAATGTGCGTCTGGGGCTGGCTGGGCCTGGGCTGCCCGATGCCACTACGACGGAGATGATCACCCACTTGCAGCAGTATTCGGTGCTCGCAGCCATCTACAGCGTCAGGTTCGGGATTGTCAGCGCATTCCTTGCCCTTGCCCTCGCTGGACAGGCGCGCCAATGGAGCTGGTTTACCATCCTCCTGCTTGCGGCGGTCGTGAGCGCGATAGCGGTTCAATTCGCACTGGATCTCCGAGGAATCGGCATCTTTATCACAGATGGGAGGCGCGCGCTCGAAACGTTCAGCAGTCCGCTCTATACTATCGTCGTCAACACGCTGGCAATGCTGACGCTGATCGCCCAGGCGCTCTATGCGATCTTTGCGGCCCGAACAACGGCAGTCGGTGCGCCCAAAGCGTCCACCGCCCGCATGTCGGATGATCCGACGCTGCCCTGAGCGCCCCCGCATTCCGTCCTGCCGCCGTGCTACAATCTGTGGGTCGTTAGATTCGGCGGCAGAGAGGAGCAGGCGTCATGGGGCGGTCAGACCGGCGAAGTCCGCAGCAGCGAGGACGAAAGCAGTCGGGAGGCAGACGAGAGCGCCCTGAACTGCCGCCGCTGAACGACGAGCAGTTAGCGGCCCTGAGCGACCTCACCGCCCGCACGACGGCGCTGGCCGACGAGTTACGCGCCGCGCAAAGTGGCGGACGCGATGCCCTCATCGCCACGCTATCGCCCCTCGACCAGCAGGATGAGCCGCTGATGCTGGAGTATGCCGCCCAGCTGGGCTCACTTCGTGGCGCGGTTGGGCGCGACGCCGCCGACGTGGCCCAGGCGCTCGGCGAGCTTGACATTCGCCGTCAGGTGGCGCGTGAGGCGCGACGCTCCCGGCTGCGACTGCGCTCCGCTGGCTTCCCCTCGTCGCTGACCATTCCCTCCGGGCCACCATCTATCATGGCCACCGATGGCTTCGACCTGACGCCACCTCCCACGCCCATCACCGCCATCTCGCGGCTGACACGCTGGCGCAAGCAACTGGTTGAGGCGCTGGCCACACGCTCCCGCGAGAGCGGCGAGGTCGCGCTGGTGCTGGGCTGGCAGGAGGGCATCGACCCCGACACGGTTCGCGGCTACTCGCTCGGTCTCGACTTCTGGCGCAGCGGCGTCAGCGGCTACAGCGTCTCCGAGCCGATGAGTCGCAAACGCTTTCAACGCGAGATTGCCGAATCGCTCCAGATGGATGATCAGCATGTGCCAACGGTCAGGCTGACCTGGGCGGGGGCGCGTCGGCTGCTCCAGGAGGCGCTGGAGGCCAACGCCTGGCGTGGCATCGAGCCAGACAGTGAGTTCCAGAGCCACCGCGCGCTGATTGAAGAACGCCTGCTCGCCGAGCCTGATGAGAGCGACGACGATACGCGCGCCGCCATCGCTGAGGAGGAGGCGCGGTTCGCGCGCGAGGGCGACCGCCCCTTCATTCGGACCGATATGGAACCAGAGGAGACATTGGCCAACTGGCTGGGCGCGTGGTGCTTCGGCGACTATGGGCTGACCTGGGACCTCTTGAGCAACGACAACCCGCTACGGCGTGGCTCGACGCGCGAGGAATACGTCGCCTTCCGGCGTCAGTGGGCTGCCGAGGCTGACCCCGGCGCGCTCCGCCTAACCCTCATCCGCGAGCAGCCGCAACGCGCCAGCGCCCTCTGGGTGCCAGGGACCGCGGGCCGTCTGGCGGGCAGCGCCGCCAAAGAGCTTGAGGCATTCTGGTCGGTCGTGCTGCACGAGACCGCGCTGGCGGGCCAGCTCGACGAAGTACCGATGGCGACGCTCACCAGCCAGGAGACGGGCCGACACTGGTACTGGACAGCTTACACTGTCAGCCGCGATACGGCGTCGGGCCTCTGGCTGATTGGCAAGATGCGCGATGAAGGCGCCGCAAGCCAGGCGCTCACAGTGGATGAGCTGCAGAAACGTATCAAGGAGACGCGGGAGAGCGCGGAGCAGACGGCGCAGACCGTCCCGGAGAATCCACGCGACCCGCGTACGATGGAGGTGGTTCGCGCCGTCACCGGATCGCTGGCGACGGTGCTGCACTTCGATGACGCGCTCATTGTCAAGCTGCCGTTGGATGAGTCGGCGTACCGGAGCGCGATAGACGATGCACGCACGATGAACAACCATGAGCGCGCCGCCGCCCTGCTGGAACGGATGCTCGGGCGCTTTCCCAATCAGGTGCGCACGCGCTTCGAGCTGGGCGTCGAGCAGTATCTGACCGCCGACCAGTATTCCAACCAGGGCGAGCAGGAGGCCGCCGCCAACTGGCTGGATCGCGCCATCGCTACCATGACCACCGTGACCGAGCAGGAGCGCACCGCCGAGCATCTACAAGGGCTGGCCGAGCTACTGGCGCAACGAGGAGACGCCGATGAGGCGGAGAAACACCTCCGCGAGGCGCTAACGCTCGACGCCTCGCGCGCCTCCACACACGCCGACCTCGCCTCGGTGTTGATGTCGCGTGTCTCGGAGGAGCACGCCGATGAGCCAGAGAAGGCCTTCGCGGGCAATCCGGCGCCAGCCGTCCGCGAGTCACTGGGGGAGTTGCGCGAGGCGGCGCGGCTAGATAGCGCGCTGCCAGGGATCTTCACCCGCATGGGCGCCATCTACGAGATGCTGGGCCAGCCTGAAGACGCTCGCCTCTCCTATGAGGAGGCCATCCAGCGCAATTCCGAGGATGCGACCGCCCATTACGCGCTGGGTTCGCTGCTGCTGAGCCGCAAGAGCGACGACGCGGCGCTGCCACACCTTGAGGCGTCGGTGCGGATCGAGCCGCTGGCGGTGACATTCCGCATCGGGCTTGCCACGGGCCTCGTCGCGGTAGGACGCACCCGCGACGCCAATCGCGAGCTTGACCTGATCGACCGCCTGCAGCCCGACCTGCCGCAGGTGCGCGAACTGCGGGCGATTCTTGCCCGCCAGCAACACAAGAAATAGACTGTACTCGCTGGAGGATAGACTCATGGGTTTGCTTGGGTATGCGGCGATGTTCGAGCAGTTTACGCCGACCGATCTGCTACGCTGGTCGCGCCAGGCCGAGGATGCTGGCTTCGGCGGCATCATGGCCTCCGACCATTTCCATCCTTGGACGCCGCAACAGGGACAGTCGGCGTTCGTCTGGGCGTGGCTGGGGGCGTTGGGCGCGCAGACCAGTCGCGTCGTCTTTGGCACCGGGGTCACCGCGCCGGGGCCGCGCTACCATCCGGCGATTCTGGCGCAGGCAGCCGCCACGCTCGAAGCGATGTTTCCGGGCCGCTTCTATCTTGGCATGGGCGCGGGCGAGGCGCTGAACGAGCATATCACTGGCGACTACTGGCCCGAGGCGCCCATCCGGCTGCAACGGCTGGAAGAAGGCGTCGAGATTATCCGCAGGCTCATGACGGGCAAGGTCACCAAATTTCAGGGGACTCACTTCAATCTGGAGAGCGCGAAACTGTACACACTCCCGACGACACCGCCGCCCATCTACATCGCCTCCTCCGGTCCGATCAATAGCGAGCGCACCGGGCGTATCGCCGATGGCTACATCACCGTCGGCGCGTCGGACGAGAAGATTCGCACGCTGCTGGCACGGTTCGAGAAGGGCGCGCGCGAGGCGGGCAAAGACCCGGCGACGATGCCGCGCATCATTCAGTTGCATCTCTCGTGGGCTGAGAGCCGCGAGGCCGCCGTCGCGCAGGCGGTACGCGAGTGGCCAAACGGTGGGATGGCGTTCCCCAAGGCCGATATCCGCAATCCCGAAGACTTCGCCGCGATGGCGCAGATCGTCCGGCCAGAGAACTTCGAGGGGCGCGTCTTCATGTCGCCCGACCTGGATGCCCATACGGCGCATCTACAACACTACATCGACCTCGGCTTCGACCAGGTCTATGTCCACAACGTGGGTCGCAACCAGCAAGAGTTCATCGAGGCGTTCGGGCGGAGCGTACTCCCGAAACTACGCTGGCCGGAGCGCGTCGCATGACGGCGCGTGCGCACCTGACCGAGGCCGAGGAGGCATTCGTCGCGCAGCAGCGGGTGGCGCGGCTGGCTACGAGCGACGCCGAGGGGCATCCGCACGTCGTGCCGGTCTGCTATGCCTGGGACGGCGCGCGCTTCGTCACACCGCTGGATGAGAAGCCCAAGCGCGTTGGCGACCATGCCCTACGCCGCGTGCGCAACATCGAGGCGCGTCATGAGGCGGCGCTCGTCATCGACCGCTACGACGACGACTGGTCACAACTGGGCTACCTGCTGGCGCGAGGGCGAGCCGAACTGCTGCCGCCAGATGCGCCCGATCACGCGACACTTGTGGCGCTGCTACGGACGCGCTACCCGCAGTATCAGGCGATGGCGCTAGAACGGCGCCCGCTTCTGACACTCACCCCTGACCAGATCACCGCCTGGGGGCCAGCCTTCGAGCAATCCAACATTGCCTTGCCGCCCTCAGGGCGCGGGATCGACTTTCTGCCGCTGGCGCGCGGGCGACGCTCAGTGCGGTCATTTCAGCAACGGGCTGTGCCTCGCGCGGCGCTGGAGACGATGATCGAGGCGGCGCGCTGGGCGCCCTCACCCCATGGACGACAGCCGTGGCGCTTCGTCGTGCTCACTCGCGACGAGCCGAAGGCGGCGCTGGCGGCGGCAATGGGCGCAGACTGGCAGCGCACGCTGGAGATGGACGGCCAGGAACGCGCGACGATACAACTTCGGCTGGAGAAATCGCACGAGCGTATCCGCACTGCGCCCGCGCTGATTCTGGCATGCCTCTATCTCGCCGACCTCGATCAGTATCCCGACGCCGGACGCCAGCGCGCCGAAGAAATCATGGCCATCCAGAGCCTGGGCGCCGCGATCCAGAATATGCTGCTGGCGGCCTATGCACAGGGGCTGGATACCGGATGGATGTGCGCGCCGCTCTTCACGCCGGAGACGGTGCGCGCCGCGCTGGGGCTGGATAAGTCGCTACAGCCGCATGCGCTCATCCCGGTCGGGTATGAGGAACACCCCCCAAAGCGCCGTCCGCACCAGCCCATTGACGAGCTGATCGTCCGCTTCGAGTGATCGCCAGAGAGCAGACGGCAGTGAGTAGCTACACCGCTTGACACTGCGGGCAGCGGTAGAGTACTATGAACGATGTCACCAGGGAGATTGCGCCGCGGTGATCCACGCCAAAGTGGTGGAATTGGTAGACACGCAACGTTCAGGGCGTTGTGCGCTTATGCGCGTGGGGGTTCGAGTCCCCCCTTTGGCACCGTTTGCCTTTGCGTCACACGGAAGGGTCGCATAGTAGGTCTAGTGCGGCGGTTTGCTAAACCGCTGTCGGGGTCAACCCGACCGTGGGTTCGAATCCCACCCCTTCCGCCATTTAAGCGGCATCAGACCAACCGAGCCTGATGCCGCTGCTGTGTGTTTAAGCCACTTTGATGCCAATTCTGATGCCAACCGGGTGGCAGGGGCCACCCAGTACCGCCGCACGCCTTCCTCTGGCAGGAACCATGCTCTACCAACCAGCAGGCCGCGCCTCACACGGCTGCCTCACTCAGTCGCTTGGGCATCTTCATCGTCTTGGAGGTCTTGCAGATATGCATCCATTGCCTTGGCCGCGTAAGCGCGCATACCAGGCGTCACATGTTGGTAGATACGCGTGGTAATGCTGGGGTTCGCATGACCAAGCACTTCGCTCGCCACTTTGTCGGGGACACCACTCGACATCATGGCGGTGGCTGCCGTGTGACGCAGATCATGGAAGCGCACACGGGGATGGCCAGCCCGCATGAGGACTGCAGCGAAGGTGCGCCGGGTGAGATTGCGCCCGTCGAGAGGATGCCCCTGTGAACTGCAGAAGACGAGGTCGTGTTCCTGCCATACAGCACCAGCAGCAAGGCGCTCCTTTACCTGTTGCACCCGATGACGTCGTAGCGCCTCGGCGGCCATATGTGTAAGCGGCAGCATCCGCCGGCTCTTCTCAGTCTTGGGCGGATCGAAGCTGTATGACCCACCAGGGAGGTAGCGAAGCGTCGCAGCAATCTGGACGGTCCCACGCTCCAGATTCACGTCGCGCCAGCGTAGCGCCAACAACTCACCCTGACGCATACCGGTTGTGACCGCCAGGACAAAGAGCGCCTCTAGCCTGTCACCGCGGGCAGCCTGCAGGAACCGGTGCACCTGTGGCCGGTCCAGCACATGCATTTCGTGCTCGGCCATTCTTGGTGCATCGACCAGATCTGCCACGTTACGTCCCACCAGGCCCAGGCGTTCGGCTTGGCTGAGTGCGCGGTGGAGTACGGCGTGCAGGTGATGCACCGTTGTAACAGACAACCCCTCTTCGAGCTTGATACTGTAGAGCCGCTGCACCTGCTGAGCACTGAGTTTCGCCAACGCAATCTTTCCCAGCACTGGAGTGGCGTGCTGGGTCAATAATTCAGTGTACCGCTTCCAAGTGCGTGGGCGGATGGTGGGTTTGACGGTGTCTAGCCAGACTGCTAAATACTGCCCCACTGTCTGCTTTTCAGCAACGAGCGGCAGCCCGCTATCTCGGTCGCGCAGTGCCGCGTGCAGTTTCGCCGCCGCTTCGGCTCGCGTCGCGCCGTAGTAGGCTTTGCGCTTGCCCCCTTCCAGGGTCACGCGTGCCTGCCAGCGGCCATCGCCGAGCTGGGTAATGCTGCCCTCGTTGTTGCCACGCTTACCGGTCCTGCGTGTGGCTGGGGGAATGCTCATGCTTTCGGCTCCTCATCGACTTGTCCGGCTTGCCCACCGTGCTGACGGATGTACTCGGCAACGGCGTGGACAATCTCTGCATTCAGAGAACGGTGGTTATCTTTGGCCAGGTGCCGCATCACCGCCAGATCGTCTACGGGAAACCGCACTGTCAGCGGCGCCATCGGTGGCAGCTGTGGCTCCCGCGTCTTCCGTGTCTTCATAGTTACATTATGTAACTCAAGTCAATGTTATGTCAATTTATGCAGGTGACAACTGCCTTGCAGGACGTGCCGAGAAGGAAGCGAACCGCCTCCGGCTACTAGCAGGCCGCGCTATACTTCTGAACGTCCCTTAGTCCCCCAGCGCCAGTCGCGCCAGTGAGGGAGGGAGGAATACGGGGTTTCATCCCAGTCACACCTGCAACCGTGCAACACCTCGGCGCGCCACCACGGTGGAGAGGGCGTGAAACGACTGCTGTGTACGGCAATGTGATGGCAATTGGGCAGCCATGGGCGGCGGCGCGCCTGGCAGGGGTGTTGCACGGTTGCACGGTTGCACGGTTGCACGCGTATCCGGGGAGTAAAGACCTGCCTCTTATTCCTACACATTCCATACACCAGTTACCACAGGGTTTGATGGTAGAGAGCGCGATACCTTTCCAAGAATGGCGCAACGGTGCAACACCCGCCCTTCAGCCTGGGAATTTCCAAGGCTGGACGTGGTGCATTGCTTGCTGCGCCACGCGGCAACGCGTGCACCACGGCCAAGGAAGGAGGGTGGAGCTGTCCACAGAACGGAGCGTCTTGCTGCCGGGACGGGCCAGGCGGGCATTTCCCCGGCCCCGCCCAAGCGTGGAGCCGTGCTCGGTTTTAGTCGTATCCGCGCACTAGCGACAACGACAAGACGGTGACAGATGCCCGCTCGGCCCGCATCTACTGCCAATCCCATACGTCCACTCTCTGTTGACACAACCTTGCTGCGTTACTAGCTTGCTGCCAAACGAGCGTATCTTTGCCTGGATGGGTCACTCGCGAAGGACGAGCTGAGACTATGAGCTTTTGCCCAATAGCAGCGAATCCATGATCTGCCTCACCATGATCCGCCTGCTGCTCACCTGACTCATGCCAACTCAGGCGTAAGGCCTTCTTGCACACGCTCTCACTCCTTGGGAGCGCGCGAGCGAGACACGGCGGTACATGGGCGGCGCGGCGGCCAGATTAGATATGGGCGAAGGAATGGAGTTCACTCCTGGTCATGGGGGGCGATTTCTGGGGAGGCAAGGCCAAAGGCGCGCTGAATACCCTGGCGCATGACGGCCACCGCACGTCGGTAGCTGAGCGTGCGGCGATCTAGCAGCGCTGCTGCCAGCGCCGGGATCGCCGCCGTCGCGCGAGGCGACGCCACCACTCCTTCGGCGCGTAGAAGCAGCCATGCTAAATAGGCGTCGGTTTCCTCCGGCCCGCCATTGAGGCAATCGGCGTACTCAATGGCGACGCGGCGATCCACCTCGTTGTCGACCTGCGCCTCCCCGCCGCAGTAGTGGCGCTCGGCGGCGGCACCCGCGAGGGCCGCGAGCGCATATCGGGTGAGCCGCCCCTCGACGGCAACACTGCGCTGCGCAGCGTCCGGGTCGAACCAGGTTGGATCGGGATTGCCGAGGCAATGCCCCGCACTGGCACCGTCCGAATCAGAGTCGGGGACGATGCTGATGCGCTGGAAGCCAAGCTGCCCCGTCCACAGCGCAAAGGCGTGTCCCGCCTCATGGTACGCCACGCGGCGCAGCCAGTCCGCATCGTCCTGCGCGGTACGCCCGGCGCTGGTCGTGTGGGCGAAGGTGGTGACGCTGTCGGTGCGGGTGATGTCCCTGCAGGTGTCGCGGCTGATGCCGGTCATCGTTCGCCTCCTGCGCCTCCCCGAGCGGGGAGGCGCGTCACCGTTCCCCACCTCGCGCGCCTTCGATCAGGCGTTGAAGTCCCGCTGGCACACGCAATAGCCGCCGTTACCTAGCAGTTTGATACTGGGCAGTAGGTCGATGCGCGCCCGCTCTCGCGCGGTGTCGAGATGATGAGATGATGGCCTGACAACGCCGCCACCTCCGGCGGCTTGAGCAGCCGATCACGGGCGTCCCGCGTCATCGCGAGTGCCATATCTTTCTCTAGCTTGGTGATCACAACGCAGGCCGAGCCAATCTCGGCCATGCCTCTAGTATGGCATATTAGCAACGGCCACCCGCACCACTCCACAAGACTCCACGATGTATGCCATTACTACCCGTCATTGCTCCAATTGATGCATTTGTGGTGTGCACCAAAGTTTGGATTCCACCTGCACATGTCTGGCGAGCCCGGCGTTTAGCACCACAATTTCTCCATGTGTGTCAAGATTTCGCCTCGATACCATACATGCGCCGTTGCATTACAGACGTCATACGAGTACAATAGAGACCTGCCAATATATCCTGCAGTCGATAGAAGGATGACCGCACATGACACGCCATGGTCAGCAGTTGTCATTTACCACCGTGAATGATGGGACTCAAGGCGACGCTTTGAGCACGAGGCTCGACCTTTCCCAGCTTCAATCTCATCTGTGGGAAGCGGCGAACATTCTGCGTGGACCAGTCGACGCGGCCGATTTCAAGACCTACATCTTCCCGTTGCTCTTCTTCAAGCGCATCTCGGACGTCTATGACGAGGAATATCAACAGGCGCTCGAGGAATCAGGTGGCGATGTTGATTATGCCGCATTTGCCGAGAATCACCGCTTTCAGATCCCCGAAGCGTGCCACTGGCGTGATGTGCGCGCGGTCGTCTCGAACGTCGGGGCCGTCCTGCAGCATGCGCTGCATGAGGTTGAGCGCGCCAACCAGCAGACACTCTACGGCATCTTTGGTGATGCGGCGTGGGCGAACAAAGAACGTCTTTCCGACGAACTTCTACGCGATCTGCTCGAACACTTCTCGCGATTGCCGCTCTCAAATAGCCTCGTCAGCCCGGATGTCTTGGGCCAAGCCTATGAGTATCTCATCAAGAAGTTCGCAGACGCCACCAATAAGAAGGCAGGCGAGTTCTACACACCGCGCAGCGTCGTCCGCCTGATGGTCAATATTCTGGATCCCCAAGAAGGGGAGACGATTTATGATCCCGCCTGTGGCACCGGTGGCATGCTGCTCGAGGCAGTGCAGCATGTGCGCGATGTGGGTGGCGACATCCATAGGCTCTTCGGTCACCTCTTCGGCCAGGAGAAGAACCTCACGACGTCAGGTATCGCCCGCATCAATCTGTTCCTGCACGGCATCGAAGATTTCTCGATTGCGCGTGGCGATACCCTGAATGAGCCAGCATTCTTGGCCGAGGACCACCTCGCCACCTTCGACTGTGTGATCGCCAATCCGCCATTCTCGTTGGAGCGCTGGGGAGAGGATCGCTGGGTCAACGATCCCTACGGGCGCAACTTCGCTGGTGTGCCACCACGCTCAAGCGGGGATTATGCCTGGGTCCAGCATATGCTCGCCTCGATGCGGCCGAAGACTGGACGCATGGCGGTCGTGCTGCCGCATGGAGCGCTCTTCCGAATGGGCGTGGAAGGTCAGATTCGACGTACGATCCTGGAGCGCGATCAACTCGATGCAGTCATCGGCCTCGGTCCCAACCTCTTCTATGGCGCTGGTCTCGCGGCGTGCATCCTTGTCTTTCGGGCGCGCAAGCCGGATGACCATGCTGGACGTGTGCTGTTCATTGACGCCTCACGCCTCTACAAACGCGGACGCAACCAGAACACGTTGGAGCCAGAGCATATCACGCAGGTTCTTGCCTGGTATCGTGCCTATGAGGCGGTGCCAGGAGCGGCGCGTATCGCCACACTTGAAGAGATCGCAGCCAACGACTGGAACCTCAATATCTCACGCTATGTGGAGCCGCTGACAGAAGAACCAATGCCCACAGTCGAGGAGGCCGTCGCCAGCTTACAGGCGGCGCTGGCGGAAGCGTACGAGGCGGAGGACCGTCTAGCTGAGCTTCTGAAGGCGGTCGGCTTGTTGAGCTAACAGCAGCGTCAGGGTCATGGGAATACGATGGATCATCATTGAAGGAGCTTTTGAGCTATGCCATTCCTGGTGAAAGATTTGATCGATGAGCATCGCAAGCCGCTAACAGTGCGAGCTGATGACTCTCTGCAAATCGCCCTTACTCGAATGACCGAACACGACTACAGCCAGCTTCCCATTGTAGATGCAGAGAACCGCTATCTCGGCATGGTGACAAGCGACAGTATCTTGCGCGCGCTCAAGACGTTCGATGTTGCCCCCAAAAGCTTGCTTGTCCGCGATGCCAAAATGAAGGTTCCCGCGTTTGACGAAGAACGGGAACTCTTTGATTTATTGGATGGGCTCCGCGACTTCTATGCTCTTCCAATAGTCGATAAAGAAAAGCGCGTGATTGGTGTCGTTACTGGATACGATGCTACCGAGTATTTCCGGCGACGAAGCGAAGATATGATGTTCGTTGAGGATATTGAGGGTTATTTGAAGGATCACATCGGGGCGGCGCATACCAGTGAATCAGGGGGGATTGATGACACTGCTTTGCAGCAGTCGATCAAACAACATGCACGCGGTGCTCCAATCCAACGAAGACTTTTCTTCACTGCACTCCAGCGCTATCTCGAACGTCAGTCGGAATTCCAAGGAGGGAAGCGGCCTCATCTCGATGTACAACTAGCCGGGGATATATTCACCCAGACCTTCGAGAATGACACGCCTGCCTCACTCGATGATCTCACCCTAGCAGACTATGTTGCACTGATTTCGAGCAAGGAACAATGGGAGCGCTATGAGGGAATCTTCCATCCACTGGCGCGAGACAAGATACATAATATGCTGGACGATGTACGCAAGACACGCAATGCAATGGCACACTTT
>DASUHD010000144.1:0-7955 GCA_036273675.1 Ktedonobacterales bacterium
TGGCCGCGCCCGGCGTGGCTCCCCTGCATCAGTTGCAGATAGTCCACGATCAGCAGGTCGAAGCCGTGCTCCATCATCAGGCGGCGCGCCTTGCTGCGCATCTCCACCAGCGTGATGCCGGGCGTATCGTCAATGTAGATATCCGCCTCGGAGAGCCGCCCGACCGACTCGCTGATACGGTCCCACTCCTCGTCGTTGATGTAGCCAGTACGCAGCTTCTGCTGGTCAACCGCGGCGTCCATCGAGAGCATACGGGCGGCAAGCTGCTCTTTGCTCATCTCCAGGCTAAAGAGGGCGATCTTGCGGTTGAACCGCATGGCAGCGTTTCGCGCCAATGAAAGCGCCATCGCAGTCTTGCCAACAGCAGGTCTTGCCGCCAAGATGATAAGATCGGACTTTTGCAGGCCGCCGGTCATCTTATCCAGGTCGGAGAAGCCAGTGGCGACGCCGACAATCGTGCCGCGATGCTCGTGAAGCTGGTCGAGCTTGTCGATGTATTCGCGCAACGTCTCGCGGATTGGCTCGAGGTCGTCGCGGGTGAAGCGCTGGCTGACATTAAAGACCAGCTTCTCAGCCTCATCCAGGGCCACCGTCGCGTCGGGTTCGCTATAGGCGACGGCGGCAATCTGGCCCGCGGCGGAGATCAGCCGCCGCAGCACCGAGGTGCGCTCGACGATGCGCCCGTAGTATTCGACGTTGGCGCTGGTCGGCACCTGATTGGCCAGCGACGAGACATAGCTGATGCCACCCACCTCGTCCAGCTTGCCACGTCGCTGAAGCTCGTCGGTCAGCGTAATCAGGTCGGCGGGATCGCTCGTCTCGTAGAGGTCCAGCGCGGCGCGATAAATCTCGCGGTGCGCCTCCCGATAGAAATCGTCGGCGCGCAGAAAGTCGGCCACCTGGACGATAGCGCCAGGGTCGATGAGCAGACTGCCAAGCACGCCCGCTTCAGCTTCGATGTTTTGGGGCAGCAGCTTCTCGACGGCCATAGACGAACCTCCCGTGACAAGCGATTCGCTCGCACTGGCGCGGAATAAGTAGGACGGTTTTAGATGTGTTGGATAAACGAATCGGGATGAATTCGAGCGATGCTGGCGGCCGGGCTGCGGGCGTTGACTAGAACACTCTTTCAAGAGAGTATAGCATCGGAACAGCATTCCGTCATCGGCAAATCTGACAGTGGCCGACAGGTCGCATCTGCCAGAGTACCCGAAGAAATGGCGAATGGCAAACGAGGACTTATGCACCATTCGCCCACATGTGGATAACCTGGTGGATGACGATGCGTGAAACACGCCGCTTCTTCGGCAGTGATGGCGGCGATCCGCCATTGTCCACAACCTTTCTGCCGCCAAAGCGAGTTATCCACGACTTTATCCACGGGGTTATACACGTCCAAATTGGCTAGCAAAGGTCGCGAATTGCCCCTTGACAAACGTTTACTCATTCGGTACTATTTGACCTATCAAGAATTATTGAACGAGTAAGAGATACAAACATGTCGATAGATGACACAACCAACCCAACACCACACGAGCCTGAGAGCGGTAGCGGCGCCGAGGCGAGCGATCTTCCCGAGACGTACGAGCTAGAGACGCTCGAACAGCTCCGCGCCATAGCCGACGAGCTTCGCACGCGCATCGTCGAGGCGCTCAGCCATCGCGCGATGACCGTCACGCAGCTTGGCGAGATGCTCGGCCATGCGCCCGCCAAGATTCACTACCACGTCCGCGAGTTGGAGCGTGTCGGGCTGGTCCGGCTGGTGGCCACGCGCGAGAAGAGCGGCATCCTCGAGAAGTATTACCGCGCCATCGCCAAGGGGTTTACCGCCTCGAAGACGCTCCTACGCACGGTCCCCTCCGACGAGGCGCTGGCAGCCATGCGAGCGTATCTGGACAATGCGGTGCAGGGGTTTCTGCGCGCGACTGAGTACACCGTCCGCAATCAACTGTGGGAGAATCCCAAAGTCTGGGGGTTCAATGCCACCCAGATATGGGTCACTACCGACGAGATGAAGGAGCTGGCGAAGCGCGTTCAGGCGGAGTTGGACCGGTATTCGGCGCCACGCGGCGTCGAGGGCGAGGAGGAGCGCAGCTTCATCATAATGGGCTACGACCCCCGCATTGCCGACGAGAGCCGGGTCGAGCCAGAATCGCCGCCGCCCGCGCACGCCTTCTCGCGCCAGCCGCCGGAAGCGCCGCCACCCCCGAAGAAGCCGCAGCCACCTAGGAAAGTACAGGGCTGGACCCGCGCGCGCCACATGGTCGTCGCAGGCGCGTTCACGCTCAAGCGGTCCGATCTGGAGGAGGCCATCGCGCAGAACCGGCAACTCGATATCAGCGCTCTCGGCGTCTGCACCTTTGCCGACGATATCACCCCTGAGCTGGTGGAGCAGGCGATTAGCCACTTCCGCCATCGTGGCGTGCTGAATGCCTCGCCAGCGGTGCGTGAGGCGCTCAAGCGAAAGGAGTGATCGTCGCTACCAGTTGTATGTTGAGAATCCACAGCGCACAGACACCGGGAAAAAAGGACACGCGAACCGCTGGAACGGTCCGCGCGCCGAACTCCCACTCGCAATCCCAGAGAATGTGTTTAGTTGGCAACACACCGGAGGAGAGTACTATGGATCCTACCACAACCCGCCCCGCGGCGTCTGCTACGCTGGCCAGAAAGCCGGGTCTATTCATCAACGGGAACTATGGGCGGCTCTGGCTTGGCCATACCATCTCGGTCTTTGGCGACTTCATCTTCGATACGACGCTCGTCATCTGGATCGCCGCCGTCATCGCTCGCGGCCAGACCTGGGCGCCGCTGGCGGTCAGCGGCGTCTTTATCGCGACCACCGTTCCAGTGCTGATCGTGGGGCCGATTGCGGGCGTCTTCGTTGACCGCTGGAACAAGCGGCGTACGATGCTGGTGATGGATGCGTTGCGCGCGGTGCTGGTGGCGCTGCTGATCCTCACCTCTGGCGTCGTGCCGCTGCCTTTCCTGCCCGACGGACGACTGCCGCTCTTCTGGCAGTTAGGTATCGTCTATGGCGTCGTCTTTCTGCTGAACACCTTCAGCCAGTTTTTCCGGCCTGCCTCGCTGGCGCTCACCGGCGATATCGTCCCTGAGGAGACACAGGCGCGGGCGATGGGGTTGAGCCAGACCTCGGCAAGCATCGCCATGATTCTCGGTCCGACGCTGGCCGCGCCGCTATTCGTCGCCTTTGGGCCGGAGTGGGCGCTCGGCATCAATGCGCTCTCGTTTGTCGCCTCGTACCTGCTCATCCACACTGTTGTCGCGCCGCCAGCCGCCCGTAGCGTCGCCGATGGGGCGCGCCCGAACTTCTGGCGCGAGTTCGGCGGAGGGCTACGTTACTTCCTCCGTTCGCGGGTGCTGGTTGTCCTGACAATCTCGGCTACGATTCTCATGCTCGGCGGTGGCGCGCTCAATACGCTCGATTACTTTTTCGTCACCGGGAATCTGCACGCGCCAACCAGCTACTTTGGCGCGCTTCAGGGCGTGATGGGCGTCGGGATGATTCTGGGCGCGATCCTCGCCGGAGCCTTTGCCCAGAAGATTGGCCTGACGCGTACGCTCTGGCTCTCGCTGCTGGGCATGGCGTTGCTGATCACCGCCTATGCGCGCTCGACCGATATCTGGGTCGCCATCGCGATCATCGGGGTGGCGGGCATCCCACAGGCCGCGCTCAACGTGGCGGCGGGACCGCTGCTGCTGCAAAGCACGCCCCGCGAGATGGTGGGCCGCGTCTCCTCGATTCTCAACCCGACGATCACGATCTCGACGCTCGTCGGCGCGGCGCTGGGAGGCTATCTCGACAGCACGGTCTTGCGCGGCTTCTCGACGACGCTGCTGGGCATCCATTTCGGCCCAGTGGATACCATCTTCACCGCGGCGGGTCTCATCGCGCTGGTGGGCGCGCTCTTTGCGGCATTCAGTCTCTGGGGCGTCAAGTCGCAGGCGTCCGCGCCTGAACCCGCTGGCGTGGAGACCACGCCCGTAGAGGTGTCACTCACTCCGCTCGCCGCCGAGACGGAGGAGCCGGTGCTGGGGTAGTGGCGATGTCTAAGCCGAGGATGCTACCCTGAAGAAATTTCCACGTAGATTCCTTTGTGGACGCCGATGAGCCGGGATACTATAATGGCGATATAGGTACGCGGACACGAGACCCTGCGTCAATTCGCGATTCGCCAGGTTCTCATAACCAGTGAGGAGGCAACTCATGGGAGACAAGAGTCCGAAAAACAAAGAGAAGCGCAAGCCCAAGAAAAAGGTCTAGCGTTCAGGCATACCGGGCGGCACAATCTGCTGTCCGGTATCGCGCGTTTTCCTCATCGGTTTCTCATCGGTTTCTCATCGGTTCCTCACTGGGTTCGATCACGTCGGAAGGCAGCGGAGAGAGATTACATGAACGTCATACTCATGGTTGAGACGTTCGTCGCGTTCATACTCGCGGTGACGATTCATGGCGCGGCGCAGGCGCGCATGGCCACACTGCTTGGCGACACGACGCCCCGGCTGCGTGGGCGGCTGAGCCTTTTCCCGCAGCAACATCTCTCGGCCATCGGGATCATCGCGGGCATCGTCTTCTCCGTGACCACGGTGGGCGCGGGCATCGGCTGGGGCAAGCCGCTGGAGATCGATGCGCGCAAGCTCCGCATCGGCCCAAACATCGGCACGATTGTGGTCGCGCTCTCTGGCCTTGTCTTCAACGCGCTGCTCGGCGTCGTTATTCTGTTGCTCTTCAATCTGCTGCCAAATCTCACCACGTTTGCGCATCAGGCCAATGTCTGTGTCAGTAGCGGACTCCTCGGCGGCGAGTTGCAGGGCTGCGTGCAGTCGGTACCTGGCTGGGCGCTGCGCATCGAGCAGTTTTTCTTCATCTTCGCGCTGACCAACATCGCCATTGCGATTCTCAACATTATCCCGCTGCATCCACTGGATGGCTATCATGTCCTCTTCGCGCTGCTGCCCAATCGGCAGGCTATCGGCTGGCGGAACTTCGCCCAGTGGGGCGAGTTGCTGCTGCTGGTGATCTTCTTTGTGATTCCGGTGATTCTCCAGTTCCTGAACATCTCGTTCAGCCCGGCCAATCTGCTCATCGTGAGGCCCGCTGATACAATTGCGGTGAATCTGCTGCCGGTACCCGCGAATCTCTTCGTGCTCATGTGATCAGCCGGGAATGAGCGCCCAGATGCCACCGTCAGTACCATCGCCCTCGCCGGATACGGCTTCCCCTGTACCCGTGCTGCCCGCTCCAACGCGCTGGCAGGCGGCGCGCTATCGTGTCTGGCAGTTCTGGCGCTCGCTGTTGCCTCGCCCGCTCGACGCTGACGACCAGGCGATCCTCGCCGCGTATCTCTCGCCGGAGGGACGAGCGCTCTTTGCCACGATGTCGCGCAATGACCAGCGCCACAGTCTGACGGTCTACTGGGCGCTTCGGGCGCGTGGCTGTGAGGACGCTGATTTGCTAGCGGCGGCGCTGCTGCACGACTGCGGCAAAGGTGGCGGGCGTGTGCGGCTCTGGGTGCGTCCGCCCTTCGTGCTGCTGCGGGCCTTCGCGCCGGGCGTATTACGCTGGCTGGCGCGCGATGACGCCGCGTGGTGGCGTCGCCCGTTCTACTACGCCTGGCGACACGCCGACGTTGGCGCTGACCTCGCCGCTGCCACAGGCGTCTCCCAACGCACCGAACTCCTCATCCGCACCCACCATCTCCCCAACGGTCCCGCCGCCGAGCTACACGCCGTGGACGATGCGGTGTAGCATCGCATAGACGACATAAGCGACTGGCGCATCTGCCAGTTTGTGTAGCCCTAATGGTCGCCTGGTTGACCGAATGAAACACGTGTTCGTAGAATGGCGTAGTGGGCTGAGGAGACATGGCGGCGTCTGGAGGGCAGTATGGTGGCAGTTATCAGCACGCCACAGGCGGTGGACGAGCCAGCGCCCTGGGCTGTCCATCTGCCCGGCTTCGATGGCCCGCTCGACCTGCTGCTCCACCTGATCGAGCGCAACCAGCTTGAAATCACCGCGATCTCGCTCGTCGCTGTCACCGATCAGTTCATCGCCTATCTGCGCATGTGGGATGAGCCGCCGCTGCCACGCCTGGCGGAGTTCGTGACGATGGCCGCGCGCCTCCTGCTCATCAAGTCGCGCAGCCTGCTCCCACGCCAGCCCCGCCAGGAAATTGCAGACGATGAGAGCGATCCCCTCGACGACGCCGAGCAGTTGCGCCGTCACCTGCTCGAATATAAGCTGGCGAAAGATATCGCCGGGATGCTGCGCGCGCGCGAGCTGGCGGGATTGCAGTCCTTCACGCGCCAGGGACGACTGTTGCTCGATCCCGATGCCGTGCTGCAATGGAGTCCGCCGAAGCTGGTCGGGCTGAACGTCGGCGCGCTCTCGCATGTCTTCCGCCGCGTGCTGACCGAGAAGCGCTTCTCCGAGCCGGAGGAGCTACCCTTGCCGCTGGTGACGGTGGCCGACAAGATGGCCGAGGTGGAGGAGTTGCTCTCGCGCAAGCCAAAGGCGCTGCTCGAAGAGATCCTGCTGAGCGCCACCTCGCGCTTCGCCGTCGTGGTGACCTTCCTCGCCGTGCTGGAGATGTGGCATCAGGCGCGCATCCGGGTCGAGCAGGACGAGCTTTTCGGCCCAATCTATGTGCTCCGCGCCGCCCCCAAGCCAGAATCAGCGCCTGCCGCCGAAGATATGCCTCCTGCCGACGAACCAGCGGAGGAGTCACCCCCAGTCGCGCCCGCGAAACCTCGCCGCGCCCGTCGTTCAGCTGCGGCTAAGAACCAGCCCACGACGAAAAGATAACTACCCTCAATGGCGCCAGCAGATTACGCCAGGATGCCGAACGTCTGGAACTTGTTTACTGCCAGAAGCGTCTGTCTGGTACGCACAATGGCTTACTCACGCGGGTGATATGGGCCATCATGGTGCGTGCTAGTGGCGGAGCGAGCGAGGGAGATATGAGCGCGATGAAGAGCGATGTATCCGCGAGAGCTTTCTGGAGGCGCGCTGTAGCTGGCGCGACATTCGGTATCGTCGGCATCATGTGCCTGGTGTGCCTGGCGAGTTGCGCGCTGCCATGGCAAGGGCAGGGGACGGCTTCGCCTTCCAGCGACATGAAGGCCGGAGACAGCCAGAACGGCAAGTCCGTCACGATGCACCCTGGCCAGACCTTGCTGGTGACGCTCGGCTCGACGTACTGGACGATTCAAGGTAGCTCGGATTCCCTGGTGCTTGCCCCCGTTGATAAAGCGGTCACCTCGCCTCAGTCATGTTCCGCGCCGCCAGGCTCCGGGTGCGGCACGGTCTCGCAGGAGTTTCGCGCCGTCAAGGCTGGCACGGCGCAGGTGACCGCGTCGCGTGTGTCCTGCGGCGAGGCCATGCGATGCGTTGGCCCCGCCGGGCAGTATCAGCTAACCGTCCAGGTGACGTCGTCCTAGCTCGTCGGTTCCAGTTGCTGCGTTGTGGTGGGACCATCTTTGCCACTAACCGGCAGTCCATCGGCGTGCTGGCTCCCCGCGTGGCGGCCATCTGGCTGCGCGATCAGGCCATCGAGAATGCGCATAGTAATGCCCAGCGCGATGATCACCAGCGCGTTGACCGCCAGCTCGATCATGGCGTTGCGAAAGTCGTCAACCTTCAGCGTCTCGCCCGTAATGTAGAGCCGCGCGCCAACCGAGAGGATACCGCGTGTGGCCGAGATGATCCCGATAATCAGGAACGGCTCGACCGAGGTATCACCCTTCTCGACATACGAGCGAATGGTTCCTAGCAGCTCCATGATAATCAGCACCAGCAGCAGATCGCTGACGAAGTTGAGGACGGCCTGTGCAATGTTGGGATAGGATACGTTCAACTGAAAGCTGATACCGAGCGAGTCCATCAGGTTAAAGATGACCTGGCCGATACTGAAGGCGAAGGCCAGGACGGCTGC
>DASUHD010000145.1:0-20217 GCA_036273675.1 Ktedonobacterales bacterium
GGAGATCGTGGCTCTGGCGCACTCCGATGGCTTTGCTTTGGCTACCGCCGACGAATGGGAGTATGCCTGCTCCGGCGGCGCACGGACGCTGTTTCGCTGGGGCGATACTTGGCTCGATGCGCCATGGGTGAGCGAGTTGCGCCGCGCGCGGGGATTTCCACCCACAATCGTTGACTGGCAGGAGGATCAGTTGCCCAACGCCTTTGGGCTGACCATCGGACACGATCCCTGGCAGCTCGAATACTGTCAGGAACCAGGTGTAGTGCGTGGCGGGGATGGCGGTCAGGCAGTTTCCGAGGATACGGACTTCCACTTTGCGCAATGGCTACCACAAGCCTCTGCGTACCGCTATCCCTACCCAGTCAACGCGCACTGGATGCACTTGTATCCCTATCTCCGCCGCGTGTGGCGGCTCGCCAGCGAGAACGACGCATTCGACGAAGATCTCGAAGAGGGCTGACGGGCAGTGAATTCGACGGTCACCGGACTGACGTGCCGTTTGCCTGCATCACGCCTCGCGCCAGATGATGGCCGCGATAGCGAGCATCGCTCGGTAGTTTGTAGCACGCTTCTCGTAGCGGGTAGCGAATCCGCGCTGTTGATTGTGCCGCTTGCGTAACCAGCGGCGACAGCCACACTCCTAAGAAGAGTTGAGAGCCGGAGGTAAAGCTGCCCGACGCTGCTAACGTTCGCCAGCGGCCCCTCCCTATTAGGGGAAGGGGTAGGGGGAGAGGGTCCGCGCACACCCATGTGTAGCGCCCCGCGTAGAGATGATGTATAGTTGGGGCGCTATTATGTCAGCAGTCCCATGTCTCCGGGTATTCGTTGGAGGTTGCCAGCTATGACCATCGCCGCTCAGCAGGGATCACCGCAGTTCCCCCAGGCTGCCAGTGCCGTCGCCGCCAGCGACCAGACCACCATGGACAGCGCCATCGCCGATCTCCAGGCGCGAAAGGATGCGTGGGTGGCCACATCCGTGCCCGAACGCATCGCGCTGATCGACCGGATGATTGCCGATGTCGCCGCGATTGCCCCGCGCTGGGTGGATGCCTGTCTGCACGCCAAGGAGATTGTGACAGGCTCGGTGGGAGTCGGCGAGGAATGGTCCACCGGGCCATATCTCATGATCAAGCAGCTGCGCCAGTTCCGCACCGCGCTCGATGACATTCGCACGCGCGGCGTTCCCCGCATTCCTGGCCCCGTCAAGACACGCCCCGATGGGCAGGTCACCGCGCAGGTTTTCCCGCAGACGACGTATGACAAGCTCTTCTTTGGCGGGTTGACCGCCGAGGTCTGGATGGAGCCAGGCGTCACAGCAACCGACCTGCCCAAGACGCAGGCGGTGGTCTACGCGAACAAGGACCATCCGGGCAAGGTCGCGCTGGTGCTGGGCGCGGGCAATGTCTCCAGCATTGGGCCGCTCGACGCGCTCTATAAGCTGTTCGTCGAAGATCAGGTTGTTCTCTTCAAGACGAATCCCGTCAATGCCTACCTGGGGCCGCTGATCCTTGAAGCGTTCCACACGCTGATCGATCAGAACGTGCTGCGCGTGGTCTATGGCGGCGCGGCGGAGGGCGCGTATCTCTGCACGCATCCTGCCATTGATGAGATCCACATCACCGGATCAGACAAGACCTTCGACGCCATCGTCTGGGGGCCAGGCGCCGAGGGCGCGGCGCGCAAGGCGACCGGGCAGCCGCTGCTGAATAAGCGCATCACCGGCGAGCTGGGCAACGTCAGCCCGGTCATCGTCGTGCCGGGGCCATGGAGCGCGAGCGATCTCGCCTATCAGGCGGAACACATCGCCAGCATGCTTACCAATAACGCGGGCTTCAACTGCAACGCCACCCGTGTCATCGTGCAGCACGAGGGCTGGGGGCAGCGCGAGGCGTTGCTGGCGGGCGTGTATAAGGTGCTCAGCAGCGTGCCGACCCGCGCAGCCTACTATCCCGGCGCGAGTGACCGCTTTGCGGCGTTCCTGAACGCTCACCCTGAAGCGAAGCAATTTGGCGCGGCCAGCGGCAAGCACCTTCCCTGGATGCTGATCGAAGGCGTCTCGCCGGACCAGCAGGATGACATCGTGTTCACGACCGAGGCATTCTGCGGCCTCTTTGCCGAGACGGCGCTCCCTGCCGCGAGCGTGCCAGAGTATATCGAGCGCGCGGTAGCAATGGCCAACGAGAGCATCTGGGGTACACTCAATGTCACGTTGCTGGTGCATCCCAAGTCGCTCGGCGACCCAGCGATCGCGGCGGCGGTGGAGCAGGCGGTAGCCGACCTGCGCTTCGGCACGGTGGCCGTCAACTATTGGGCGGGGGTAGGATTTGCCCTTGGCATGACCACCTGGGGCGCGTTCCCCGGCCATCCGCTCTCCGATATTCGCTCGGGAACCGGCGTCGTCCACAACCCGCTGATGTTCGACCGTCCGCAAAAGTCGGTGATGCGCGGACCCTGGCGGGCGATGCCAGTGCCGCCGTGGTTCGTCACACGCGGGCGCGCCGGACGTGAGGTCTTCCGTCGGCTGGCCTACTTCGAGGCGGCCCCCTCAGCGGGCAAGGCGCCCGGCATCGCGCTGGCGGCCCTGCGCGGGTAAGAAAAGCCTCGCCTGATCTCTTTCCCCCTCTCCTCGCAGGAGAGGGGGCCAGGAGGTGAGGTCCGCTCACCGGGCAATGGTCAACATCTGAGTAATAGGACAAATGGTGTAGCCATTACGCCCGCTGTTTCGCTACATGATACGATTGCCCCTGTCATTATACGGTGTGTTTGACATCGCCTCATTTTCGCCTGATTCAAGAGGCGCATCCCGCGGAGAGTGGGACGGACATATGCGCATCAGGCAAGCGGTTATTCAGACCGGCCATGTTACCGCCGGTCTGTGCGTCCGTTCCATACTTGTGAGATGAGTTGTGCATCAATTCATCAGGTCATTTCAAGGAACGGCGCTGGCATGGGAGGCCGGAAGGTATGCGCCTGTCAACCCGTTCCGAGCCGAGTGCCTCCGCGCGAATGGACGATGTGGCTGAGCTACAGCCAGCGTTGGCGAGGGAGCACGAGCGCGTGACCAGCGAGGGGTCTTCAGGAGGATCAGACTGGTCCTTCGAACGTATTTACGACCAATATAAGACTCCCATTTTCAACTTCATCTTTCATCTAGTGGGCAATCGTGAATTGGCCGACGATCTCACGCAGGACACCTTTCTCAAGGTCTATAAGGCGCTCCCGCGGATGGATGCCAACCTGAAACTCTCAGCCTGGATCTATCGGATCGCGACCAACACGGCGTACGATGCCTTGCGACGGCGCAAGCTCATCACCTGGACGCAGTTGCCAGATCACGAACACGAGCCGGCGGATGTCGAGCGCGCCGACCCACAACAGACCATTGGAACGACTGAGCTGGTGCAGCAAACACTCGAGCGGATGCCCAGACAGTACAGTCTGGCGTTGCGGCTCTATACGCAGCACGGGCTGAGCTATGCCGAAATCGCCAGAGCGCTGGATATTACCGAGAGCGGCGTCAAGATGTTCCTGTCACGGGCACGCCAATCCTTCCGCGAGCATTATCGCTCGCTGGACTCAGGCCAGCCCCCCGACCGCTCTCCTCGTCCGCGCAAGTAACGGGCGCCAGCTATCTCGTTGGCGCAGGGCCGCGCCGAGGCTGAGCAATGACGTTGTGTACAACGATGTCAGCGCTCGCCGATACATGATGGACTCGTTGTGGAAGAGATGTCAGGTAGAAGCTGTCTAGGCATTAGGCATAAAGCCATTGAGAACGTAACCGAAAGCGGCCTGGAATATCCCGGCAACTGTTAAGGTGATAGAAACAGCAATGGATAACGACACGATACAATTGGACTGCCAGTGGGCAGAGGACGAGTTGAGCGGATACCTCGACGATGTCCTCGATCCGCAGTTGCGGCGGCGCGTGGAGGCGCATCTCGCGACCTGCGAGCGGTGCCGGACAATCCTTGAAGATTACCGGCGCGCCGACGACTTGATGCGCGATCTGCCGTTTATCGAGCCGCCATCCGATATGCGCGAGCGCTTCTTCAATTCGCCCGAATACCTCAAACTGGCAAGGGCGCGCGCGCGCCAGCGCAGCTTTGTCACGCCGCTGTCGGCGGCGCTTGTGGCGGCGGCGCTGTTAGTGGTTGCCCTTGGCGGCGCGCTGCTGATTCGGCACGGTATCTCAGGCCAGCAGACGGCGGGCAAGCCAGGCGCCACAGCGATTATTGGCAACACTGGTGGTGGCGGGCCACTGGCCGCTGGGTCCCGGCTGATCTATGAGCGTGGCGGCGCACTGTGGAGCGCGCCGGAAAGCGGCGCTGGTCTTCCCGCGCCATTGACCCCAGCTGGAGTGCAGGTGGTAGGGTGGAGAGTCTCACCCAATGGCCACATGGTCATCTACATCAACGCCAGCACGGGCGCGCTGCATAGCATCCGCGCCGACGGGCTGAACGATAAGGCTATCGGTACAGTCACCAGCGGCAAGGCGCCGTCAACTGGCTTCTGGATAACACCAGCCGGAGCAGCTATCGCGCAGGGCGTCGCCTGGTCGCCCGACAATACGCGGGTCGCCTATCTCGCGCAGAGCGCCGATGGTGGCACAACGCTACACGTCATGAACGCGGCAGGCTCGGCGGATGCGACGGTAAACCCCACCGGCAGCGGGCTGATCGGCCATCTGCTGTGGAGCGCCGATAGCGTCTATATCGCCTACACGTCCACCTCGCAGGCGGGCGCGCAGAGCGTCTGGGCCTACAACGTGACCACGGGGCATGCGCGCTCCCTGGCCTCGCAGAGCGATGCCAACGACTCCGCCGCAGTGGTGGGGCGGCTTGCCTGGCTGCCGTCGGGCGCCTCGGCCACGGTTACGTGGTCCGCGAGCGATGCGGGTAAGGTGACGGGTATCTTCCGCGCTGACGCAAATACGAGCGATGCCGCGACTCGACTCACGCCTCCAGGCAGATCCTATGCCGCTGCCGATGTATCATCAGCGGGCGCATGGCTGCTGGCGAATGGCTCGACGGTGTCGGAGATCGCCGCGGACCAGACGAGTCCCCATGTGGTCGCCGCGCTGGTCAATCAGATCGCGCAAGTTCACTGGTCGCCCTCGGCGACGATGGCTGCGGTGGTCTCGGGTGACACGCTTCTTCTGGTGACGCCTGGCCAGACACCCGTCGTGGTGGCGCATGGCCTGACGCCGCGCAGCCAGGTGGCGTGGTCGCCCAAGAGCGACGCGCTGGCATGGCAGGCAGGTCAGGCGGTGCTGAGCGCGCCCGTGCGCAACGGCGTGGCGGGCGCGGCAAAGACGGTCGCCGCGAACACCAACGCGAATGCGCTAGTCTGGGCGCCAGATGGCCAGAGCCTCGCGTTGCGCTCTTCCACCGGTCTCTTGCTGGTCACGGCGGATGGCGCGCACGTTCGCGCGAGCGACGCCAATGCGGCGGGTGACGGCCAGTTCACCTGGTCCATCGCAGGGTAGTGCTCATTTTGCCCGGGTTGACCCCGGCCCTCTCCCCGTAACCCCCTCCCCTAAATGGGAGGGGGAGCCAATGCGCACGAAATCGCCAGTGACGCCCATGCGGTTTGTGCCAGGCTCATCGTCACGAAGGTGGTTTGTAATCCCCCAACCGTCTGCCCAAAATTCCTGTTACCATTGATATGGCACGCTTGTTTTGTCCACCAGACCTGATGGTTTCCGGGATTGTGGAACACGTGTTCTGGCCACGCTTCCATCGACCGATAGCCCAAGAGGGCTACCGGCAGTAGCCCAAGAGCAGTAGCCCAAGAGGGGCCACATCCTGTCAGATGCTGACACGAGTTTCGCATGCCTGGCAGCCAGATTTATCTTGCGTCTAGCTGCCTGTTTTCGGGAAATAAGGCATCTTACACTGATCAACAGTGTCCACTTGGCATAACATCGGTCTGGGCTTCCCCTTTTGGGATATAGACGAGCGCTTATTTTTAACATATTCTTCCACCGCTGCTTGTCAAGCTGGCTCCGGGGAACTCTTGCGTGTATGGATCGCGCATTGCCCGCAGTTCCGGCTTTCTTTGGCACGGAGGTAGGATTATCATGGCACAAGCCGCCGAAAGGACAACGCCTGCGCAGAGTACATCACCAGGAGTTCAGGTGGATACGATGAGTGCAGCCGCAACACAGCAGGGGTCGCTCGACCGCGAGAAGGTATTGCCGCTGCCAGGTTGGCTGGTGAAGGTCTACTTCATCTTCCCGGTCATCCTCTACATACCGGACGCCATCTTCAACTACTATGTGTACTCTGATGGCTGGAATACCGCCGACTCCAGCCCACTCGTTCAGGTGGGCAAGGTGGCGCTGGTCTCGTTCCTCTCGATTGGCGTGGTGGGCATGGCGTACCTCCTCTCGGTGCTGGCGCCGTGGCACTGGGGCCAGGGACACCGCGTTCAGGCGTTCTTCTGTGGTCTTGGGGTCGTTATCGCGACCGCGATCACCACCTGGAACAGCCTGGCCTATCGCAGCGAGAGTTTTGTCCATTTCAAGACCGATCAGTGGGCGTTTAACGTCTGGCCCGATCTGAAGGCGAACAACATCAGCATCACGATGATTCTGGTCTCGATTGCGCCGCCGTTCTGGGGTCTCTTCTGGGCGATTGTCCAGCCGACCGAGACGGGCCGCAGCCTGCGTCAGCTGCAAGAGTCCCACGCCGAGCGGCTGTTGCGTGTGCAGCATGAGGCCGAGGTCAAGCGGCTCAAGGCCGAGGCGAACGCCAAGGTGCGCGAGGCGCAGTTGCGTGGCATGGCCCGCACGGCTGCCACAGCGCGCGAGCAGGCCGCGGAGGTCTTGCGGCGCAAGAAGGCGGACGAGGGTGAGACGGGCGAACAGCCCGCGATTGCTCAGGATGCTCAGCAGGCGGCTTCCCAGGCGGACGATGCGAATGACTCGGGCGAGCATCTCGCGCCCCACAAGATCGTCAATCTGCCGACAGTGGCCTCGCGTGATCCTGGACATGGCCGCACCGCCTCGTTCATGAACAGCGTCGCGCCCGCTGGCCCATCCATGCATATGGAGCCTGCCGGTGGCTCACCGTTCCCGTCGCAGTCAGCGCTCTTCGCCGATAGCGACGCCAGTGGCATGCCGACCAGCGATACCTCCGGCGCTACCTGGACGCGCCGCCCGCCGACGCTGGCGAATAACCTGCTGGATGCCGACGCCACCGACACAGACGCGATGACCGGCACCACTGGCCCACGCCAGGCGGTTCGCCGCTCACCATACGAGTCGGGTACGCTGATGCGCAGCATGAACGAGGTTCCCGCCGCATACACCCGCGCCTACGACGAGGCGATGAGCGAGCTGAATCCGACCGGCGCCAAGAAGAACGTTTCGGCGACTGCCCTCAACAAGCGGGTAGCCGAGAAGCTCAACATCGACGAGGCGCAGGCGAAGGCCGTTGTCTCGCGGGTACGCGAGTCGCGCCGCACGTCGCGCAGCTAACGCGCCTGTTTCACACGTCTCACATCACGCGCAATTTACACATCGGGGTTGGCCAGCACGGTCAGCCCCGTTCTCGTCTTTCCGCGAGGGACACCAGTACCAGACGTATCCTCAATTGCGAGCGCTTCTGCTATGCTGTGTGAAAAGGCGGCGTTCAGTAGAAATGCGTAGCGCCTGGCAGTAAGAGATTGGTGAGGGGGCAGGGATACGTGTGGCTGGCAGCGCAACAGTCTGATTCCTCTGATTCCCGGCGAGACCCATCGCGGCGCATCGTGGCGCGCATGGCGCGGATGCTGTTGCTGGCGCTGATCGGCGGCGCGCTACTGATGGCGGCTTTCACGGTGCGCCAGGCGGCTCAGGGAGACGTCTCGGCGGCGCTGGCGTGTGGACTGGGCAATCCGCAAACGATGCTGGCCAACAAGATTCCTGCGCTGCTCTATCCAGTCACGCCCGATATGCCGCAAAACGCGCCTCAGGGCGTCTTCCCACTCGACTATGCGGTGAATACCTCGATTCCCTTCACCGAAGATTTGAGCCGGGTGCCGGGCGCGCCGAAACTCAGCAGCTTTAGGTGGAAGTGGAACTTCGGGGATGGCACGGGCGATATCTTTACCGAAAGCCCGTCACATTCGTTCACGAAGTCCGGCACCTTCTACGTTGGCTCGTGGATATGGGATACCACGACCGGCCAATGGGACAGCTTTGACAGCGCGCAGATTCACATCATCAACGGCATCGTGACCAATCAACCGGTGGCGAAGGCCGCCTCCAATATGGCGGTGACGGCGATTGGCCAATCGGTGACATTTGACGCCGCTGGCTCCCACTCCAGTGATGGCTCGCAGCTAAAATACCTCTGGAACTTCAACGACGGCACGACCGCGACCACCGCACACGTCGTGCATCAGTTTCCGCTCAATGGCAGCACATTCGCCGCGTTGGTCGTGACCGATGCGCGTGGGGCGCAGAGCCTTGCGACGGTGAACATCACGATTCAGGCGCAGGCGCCCACCGCCTCGCTATCCGCCAGCGATCTGGAGGTGGACACGGGCAGCACGGTCAACTTCGATGCCAGCCAGTCGGCGCCACCACAGGGCGTGGCTGGCGATGCTCTCGCGAAATACGTCTGGAACTTCGGCGATGGCAGCGCATCCCAGACAACGCAGTTGCCCACGACCTCGCACACCTACCAGAAGGCGGGCTCGTACAAGGTCACATTGACGGTCTACGATACACCGGGCGCGCAGGCCACCGCGACGCTGACGGTGAAGGTGCTGGGCGCGGCGAGTGGCGGTCTCAGCCCGCTGGTCATCATCGGGGGTATCGCGCTGCTGGTTGGCCTGGGGATCGGCGGTTATGCGTTCTGGCAGCAGCGGCGGCGCGCCGAGATGGTCCGCCGCTATCAGGAGGAGCAGGCCCTCGCCCGCGTGCGCCGGGGGCAGGGGCAGCGCGGCCCACGCGCGCCGAACGGTTCCTATGGCAATGGCCGCCAGCCCGCGATGCGTGGTGGCCCGCCGCAGCGCTATGACCGCCCGCCAGGGCCGAGCCAGCCAGGGCAGCGTCGCCCGCCCGCCTCGCCCGGAGGACGCCCCCCGCGCCAGTCTGGCCGCGACGACTGGTAGCAATGCGGTGGCTCTCTCCTAGCCTGTTGCCATGTCCCCTTGTGGTGTAAGAGGAAGGCTTCCAGTGTGCGTCTGGCTCTGGTTCCCCCTCTCCCTTTCAGGGAGAGGGGTTAGGGGAGGGGGCCGCACAATACTCCAAGGTACCGCAAACAGCATCGCCGACGCCGGGATTGCACCTGTGTGCTGTGCGCATGGCACATGGACGCGGCGGGCTGATGGTACACTTTAAATGAAGAGATGCCGTGATAACAAGCGAGGAATAACGCATAGATGACAGATTCGACATCGGGGACGGATACCCCTTCAGAAGATGATGCATCAGAGCAGGAAGTGATCCTTGAAGTGGCCTGCAACGTCTCCGACAAACTGGAGGACGCTGTCGGGCTTGGCGAAGAAGACCTGCTGCGCGTGGCGCTGCTCACGCTGGAACGCGTGCATGTCTCGGAATCGGTCGAGATCAGCGTGCTGGTGACCGATGATGAAGGGCTGCACGAGTTGAACCGCGACTTTCGCGGCAAGGACGAGACGACCGATGTGCTCTCGTTCCCGCTGCTCGCTATCCCGCTGGTAGAAGCTCCTGCCGACGAGCTTTGGCAGCCGGGCGAAGACGACAACGACGACGATGCGGCCCAACCAGAGCAATGGCCCGACAGCGCGGACCACGGAGCCGCTAGCCTCACAGATTCCGACGACGATGAAGAGGATGCTATCGGCGATGACAACGACGATGGGAACGATAGCAGCGACGACTACGACGAGGATGAGGAACCGCTGCATCTCGGCGACATCGCGATATCACGGGATGCGGTGGTGCGCCAGGCGGCGGCGGCTGGCCACAGCGTTGCCTGGGAGTGCGCCTATCTCTTCGCGCATGGGCTGTTGCATTTGATGGGATACGACGATTCAACCGACGCTGGCTATCGTGCGATGGTCGCGCACCAGGAGGCCGCGCTAACCGACGCGCACATCACCCGTTGACGGCGCTATAGCATCACGGCGTGACGCTAGCGGACATTCCGAATAATCCAAGGCAGAAACAGGCATATGCACAATATCTTTAGCGGAAACACCCCGCCATCACCGACTCAATATCCCGATTCGACGCATGTTGACCCTGGCTCAACAGAGCGCGCGGCCTTTCTGCGCAGCTTTGTCTACGCATGGCATGGGCTTATCTACGCCTTCCGTACGCAGCGCAACGCGCGCGTCCATGCCCTCCTCGGCGCGGGGGCGATTGTCCTGGGGCTGGTGCTGCACATCTCGCCGGTCGAGTTCGCGATGATCTTCGTCGCCATCACCCTCGTCTTCATCGCGGAGATGTTCAACACCGTCGCCGAGGCGTGCGTTGATCTGGTGACGCGCGAATATCACCCCCTCGCCAAAATCGCCAAGGATGTCGCGGCGGGCGCTGTGCTGCTGAACGCGATTCTCTCGGTGGTGATCGGCATTCTGGTCTTTGGGCCACACCTGCTCGCGCTCTTCTTCCCCCACTGATGGCTGATGAGGGCGTCGCTACCATCGAGTGAACGGAGAGAGGCTGGCATGTTGCTCGGGCGAGTGCGCGACCTCTGGCGCTACCCTGTGAAGTCGATGCGGGGCGAATTGTTGCATACGGCGCAGGCCAGCGAGCGCGGCATTGCCTATGATCGCGGCTATGCGCTCCTCGACGTGGATACTGGCAAAATCGCCAGCGCCAAGCGTCCCCGATTGTGGGGTCGCCTGCTCCAGTGCCAGGCGCGGGTTATCTCCCCAGACGGGGCAGTATGCATCGTGCTGCCCGATGGACAGGAGCTACTGGCCAGCCAGGACGCTGCCAACGCGCGCCTCTCTGCGCTGATAGGACGCTCAGTTCGTCTGGTACAAACACCGCCGCCTGCGCCAGAGATCGAGCGCTACTGGCCCGATGTCGATGGCCTCCCGCTGCGCGGCATAGTGACATCAGGGCGGATCGGCCAGGGCGCGCCAGACGGCACGTTCTTCGACTACGCGCCGCTCCACCTGATGACGACCGCCACGCTCGCGCATCTGCAAGCGCTTTATCCACGCGGCCAGGTGGACCCGCGCCGATTCCGCCCTAATCTGGTCATCGAGACGCCCGACGACATACGGGGTTTCGTGGAGAACGACTGGGTTGGGCGAACGCTGGCGATTGGCGCGGAGGTGCGCCTGCGCGTGACCAACCCGTCGCCACGGTGTGTTGTGCCAACCCTGCCGCAAGGCGAACTGATGGAAGACATCGACATCCTGCGCGCGGTGGCTGAGCACAACCGCCCCGCAGCGCCAGCGCTGGATGGCAAGCGGTTGCCCAGCCTGGGGGTCTACGCCTCCGTCGAGCGCGGCGGCGTCATCCGCGCGGGCGATACCATAGTAGAAATCACCGATGAGCAATAGTCCCACCGCTACTCGTCGGGCAGCGTCCTGGCGGAGCCGGTATCCGCCCAAGTGATGCCCTTTTTGCCAGCAGCGGGCCGCGTGACGGCGTAGAGCATCACGCCGCCGCCTATTACCCCCATGATGAAACCGGCGAGCAGCAGCCAGAGCCCCGCGCCCATGCCCAGAAACGCGATGTGTTGGGCGCGCGCCAGTGGGAACTTGCCCGACGCTAACTGGAGGGATTGAAATCCAACCAGCGCCAGGCCGATCAGCGCCGCGATCAGCGCGACCCCAATCTCCCTGCGCGACGGCTGGCGTCGTAACGCGCGAACGCCAATAACGACCAGCGCCAGCGCGGCGAGCAGCGCCAGTATGCCCGGAATGAAAGTTGCCCCAGACTGAATCGCCAGATCGGCCCCCGACGGCTCGACCGGCTTCGTCTCCAGATGTGCTGGCTGATTGCAGGAGCTGACCAGGAAAACGACGCTGAGAAAACACCAGGGCAGAAAATAGCCCAGCGTGGAAAGCGCGCCACCCAGCCCGGTCAGTTGCGCCCCTGGCCGGACAGCGGGCGAGGCGAGTGGCAGCGCGGGTAGCGTCGGCGCGGAGCGATCCACCGCCGCCAGCCGGAGAAAGCGGGCAGAGCCACGAGCCGCATAAAACGCGATCACAAACGCTGGCGCCAGCAGCCAGACCGCAAGCAGGAAGACCGCGTCACCAGGATGGGCGGCGCCAAGCCCCATGAAGATCGTTTGCAGCAGCAGCAAGCCGCCGAGCAGTTGCACCGCCAGCACAGCCATCCCCACGCCGAGCACGCGCCCAAAGGTAGCCACGCCAACCGGCGCATGGAACAGAACGCCTCGAACTGGCCGCCAGCGGGTGAAGAGAAGCGCCGCCACCGTTCCCGCCAGACCGCAGATGATTGCCAGCGCTAGCGCACGCGGCAGCAATTCTGGGGCGGTCGCCAGCATCGCCGCCCACCAGAATATGCCAGAGGCGTTTTTGCCCAGATTAGGCGAAATAAGCGTTGCCGCCGAGATGAGAACGTACTCGCCGCCGATGAAGAAGGATACGCTTAGCCCAATCGTTTCCAGCAGCGCCTGCGGACCGCTCACCTCCCGCAGCCGCAGCAAGGCAAGCCAGTAGCCGCATGCCAGCGCGGTCAGCGCGATCACGGCGGTGATGCTGCGCAGGTTGTCTATCTGGCCGGTGAGGGTCTGCGTCCGTGGGTCTTTGGGAGGAAGCCCATAGTGGGCGAGCAGGTCTTTGCCTGCTGGGAAGATGGCGGGAAGAACCAGCAGGGCGAGCAGCGACAGGAGGACAAAGCCGACCGTGGCGAGGCCAATGCGCGCCCGCGAATAACTCGGTGAAAGCAGCACGATACACGCCCCCTTTCGCGCTCAGGCGTTGGTGTTAGAAGGTAGCGCGGCGATCCCAGCGTTCACGACTCCGCAGGCGGCTGTGCATACTCGCCACGGTACTCCGGCGGCAGTAGCTCGGCGATATGATACATGATGAGGTCGGTATTGCGCGCCAGGTCATCGCGGGTGCGGCGCGGGCCGCTGGTCTCCAGGTAGAACGGCTTGCCATAGCTCACCGTGACCAGCGGGCGGAACCGCTTGAAGACGTTTTCGGTGCCAGAGATCGCCACCGGGACAATCGGCGCGCCAGTGCGGAGCGCGATCAGCGATGTGCCGGGATGCGCCTGAATCAGCTTGCCGCCGCTGCGATGGCCCTCCGGGAAGATGACCAGCGCCTTCCCCTGTGCGAGCAGCCGCTCGGAGATGCGCAGCGATTCGCGGTCGCCCTCGCCGCGCCGAACCGGAAACGCGCCCAGCAGCCGTATGATACCGCCGAGCACCGGCAGCCCGAACAGCTCGATCTTGGCCATGTAGTGCGTGATGCGCGGCACCTTGAGAGAGGCCAGTGGAATATCAACCCACGCGATATGGTTCTGCGCCAGGATGACAGGCCCGCTTGCGGGGACGTTTTCAAGGCCAACGACGCGCAGGCGGGCAAGCAGCGGAATAATCAGCCGTACGACGAACTTTGCGAAGGTGTAGAAGCCCTTTGATTCCTGGCCAACGCGATAGTCCGGCGACGCTGGCGAAGATGACGGTGTTGATCGTGATGGCCGCGAGGGTTGCGACGACGAAGAAGACGCGGGCGTATTGGCGTTCATCACGATGAAACCTCCCGCTCGGCGCGCTCGTGGAGCAAGGTCAGAATGCGGGCGACGGTTTCATCGGCTGTCAACAGATCATTGTTGATGGTGTAGGCGTCTGGCGCGGGCTGCATCTGCTTCTGGTCTTTCTCGTCCCGGCGGGCGATTTCCTTGCGCACCTCGTCGAGCGTTGGCGCCTGCTCGCCCATGCTGGCGACCAGATCGCCGTGGCGTCGCTGCGCCCGCTGCTCCAGCGAGGTGGTCAGCCAGATTTTGAGGTCCGCGTCTGGCAGTACCACCGTGCCAATGTCGCGCCCGACCATCACCACCGTCTGATCATCGGCCATCGCCTGCTGGAGGACTCTCAGCGCGTCGCGCACGCTGGGGTGGCGCGACACCCGTGAGACGTTCGTCTCGACCTCTGGCGTGCGCAGTGCGAGTGTGATATCAGTGTTCCCGGCGAGGACGGTATACTGGCGTCCGTCGCTGACCGTCGGTGTCACGATGCGGATATTGCTCGACTCCGCCAGCGCGGTCAGTCGCTCTTCGTCATCAGGGTCAATCTGTTCGTTGACAGCCAGTACGGTGAGCGCGCGGTAAAATGCGCCCGAATCCACATACAGGCATCCCAGGTGGCGGGCGACGCGCTCGCCAATCGTGCTTTTGCCAACGCCAGCCGGGCCATCGATCGCTATCTGCGGGTGCTCGCGCATGGTATGATGCAGCCTCCGCTCGCAACAAGGGGGACGCGGGCAAGACACCCGCACGACGTATGGCGCGCACAGTGCGTACACGGTGTGTATAGCGCGCCGGGGGCATTATACCAGCCAAATCAGATGGCCGCAAAGCATTCTCTGGCGCACAGGTCTCTCAGGGTGTACGATACACTGCGACGAGACAGGAGAGACAACTAAAGGCGCCGTGGCAAAACGAGCGAGGCGGCAGAACGTTGGAGGAGGTTGCCGATGAATCCACGCGATTTATTCTTACGTGGAGGCCTCCGGCGTGGCGACGACGTTGGGCGGATGGCGCAAGAAGCGCCGCTACCTACAGCATGCGATGGCCAAAGCGAGAACGACGAGGTCGCCATTGAGCGCCAGTGGATTGCCCGCGCCCAACAGGGCGACCAGGATGCGTTTGCGGTGCTGGTAGAGCGTCACCAGCGGCAGGTCTATCAGCTGGCGATGCGGATGCTGCGTGATGAAGACGAAGCCAGCGAGGCGACCCAGGAGGTCTTTCTCGCGGCCTGGCAGCATCTCCACTCGTTCCGGGGCGATGCGCGGCTGGCGACCTGGCTTTATCGCATAACCTATAATCACTGCCTCAAAGTGGCCGAGAGCCGCCGCCGCGATCATGAGGCGCGTCAGGCGCTGGCCGCGGCCTCGCGCGAGGGCCAGCCCGCCAGCCAGTTGAGCGCATCGATGGCGCTGGCCGCCGAGCGTGACGTGCAGGCAACGGTGCGCCAGCAGATCGAGCAACTGCCCAATAAATATAAGCGGGCGCTGGTCCTGCGCCATCTTCAGGATCTCAGCTATGAGGAGATGGCTGATGTGATGCGCGTTCCTATAGGAACAGTCAAGACGCAGTTATTTCGCGCGCGAATATTGCTCAAGGAGCGCCTCGATGCGCTGGAGCGGGCTCGTGCGGAAGGCGTGGCGCGCGCGGGGGAGCTACGCGCCGGGCTTGAGGCGAATCTGCGAACGGTGCTGGATCAACATCTGGACTACGCGGGCAACGGCAAAGGAGACAGCCAATGAAATGCGCACAGTATGCCGACTGGCTCCAACTCTCGGTGGATGGGCGGCTGGATGCCAACCGACAACGTAGCCTGGATGCTCATCTGGCGGTGTGCGTGGCGTGCCGACACGACTATGCGCTGCTCGAAGAGGTGCGCGATGCGCTGGCTATGCCCGTCGTCGCGGATATTGACCTGACCGACGCCATTCGCCAGCGCGTCGCCCAGTATGAGCTGGTGACGGTGGCTCGCCGCGAGCGACTCCGCGCGTTTCGCCGCGATTTCATGAGGAATAGCGCAATCGTCGTGGTGCTCCTCATGCTGGTGGTGGCGTTCTTGCAGCCCGGCCTCTGGCACTCGGCGACCGATTCGGTGCAGCGCACCTGGCCGCAGGTGGTGACACTGGCCCTAACGCCTGGCCCGTATTCCATCGCCTGGGCCATCTGGGCGGGGGCGGCGCTGGTGGCGCTGGGGCTGTTCGTCTGGCTGAGGCGCACCGAGACCCTGACGACCTGGCGGCGCGCGCTGGAGGAGCGGATCTCGCAGATCCACTAGCCACGCCCGACAGCAGCGCCCAGGCACAGAGGATCGCGCGGCGGCGTGGGAGTCGGAGGCCAGGTTCATCCCTGGCCATTCTCATCGGCGTATCACACCGCCGTAGAGCCGGAGCATACCACCCTTACCCATAGAGTGTTTGATTGCGTGCGACCGCAAGAGGAGAAAACGTTTGAGAGCCGAGCCAGCACCGTCGGGAGGAAGCGCGGGACCAGTACGCCTGCCATCGTGGGCCTATGCCGTCGTGACGGTGGCCTCGCTGCTGATTGGCGTCACGGCGGTGGTGCGCGGGACGAGCGCCATTGTGGTCGCCCAGGATAGTGACCTCACCAACTTCTTCTTCAAATCCGCGAACTATATCCTTCAGGGCGATCCCTGGCAAATCTATGCCGCGCGTGGCAGCGGCCTCACCGCAACCTATCCCAACTTTAACCCGCCGTTGAGCATGTTCGTGATCGCGCCGCTCCTCTCCCTCGCTCATGCGCTCCATGCGGTCAGCTATGGCGCGCAGATCACGGTGGTCTCGCTCCCCTTCGTTGCGCTGGTGCCGCTGCTAGCCTATATTACCGTGCGTATCCTTCGCTGGCTCTACCCTGAAATCCCCGAGACACAGCAATTCCTGGCGTATATGCTCATCGCGCTCTCACCGCTGGCGTGGCAATCGCTGACGCCATGGTATCACCTGGAGCAGCCGTTGATGCTCTGCCTGCTGGTGCTGGCGATTGCCGCCTTGCAAGGGCGGCATGAGGGGTTGGCGGGTCTGCTCGCCGGGCTGGCGTTCCTGACACGCACGACGGCGCTCATGCCGCTGGTCGCGCTGGGCGTCTTGCTGATAGTCGGGCGCGAGTGGCGCGGACTCATGCGGTTTGGTGGCGTGGCCGCGGCGGTGAGTTTTGTCGGTCTGCTGCCATTCTTCCTCTTCGATCCGCGCGACACCATCTATTCGCTCGTCAGCTGGCGCGGCGGCTCGCAGATTGGCGGCAACTCCATCTGGAGCATCGTCGCCTATTCGGGCGATGATGGCTCGATTCGCCACCTTATTAACGCGGTTGCCGAGCGGCTCGATATGTACAGCGTGCTGCTGTTCATTGTTATTGTGGCGTTCCTGGCGGCGCGACGGCGCGGCATCTCCGCCTATGGAGCGGATGCCTGGGCGGTGGTTGCGATTGCCTGCCTCGCCGTGCCGATGCTCAGCAAGACGATCTGGCCGTACTATTATCTGGAGCCATTTGTTCCGCTGCTGATCTGGGAATTTGCGACGATGTACAACCGGCGTGGTGGCGTCTGGCGCTGGCCGGTCCTCTCGATTGGCTTCCTCTGTGTCGCCGCAACCCTGTCGCAATTCATCGGTCTGCACAGCGTCGGCTACCTCGACCGCGTCAGCGTGGGCCTGTTGGGGTTTGGCGCGATGCTCGCCTTTGCCTACTTCATCTGGATGCGGCTGGGCGCGCGCAAGCTCGACGCGTCCACTGGGTCCGGCAGAGAAGCGGACCGCAAGCAGTGGCGACTCGGCCAGGGCAGTTTTTTCGAGCCAACCGCCGCCCCAGCATCGCCAGCATCTATCGCCCCGCAGCCCGGCGGATCAGTGTATGCGCCGCCAATGGGAGCGCCCGCGAACCCAATTCCACCGATCGCGCCCGCGCAACAGCCGCCAAAGCCAAAGCCAAAGCCCCAGCAGCAACCGCCATCGCCAGCGCCAGCGCAGTCGCCACAACCGGCTCAGCAACGCCCGCCCGCCGCGCCACTCTGGCCGCCCGATCCGGTGGAGCGGCCAACGCCCTCGGCCAACGGCGGAGACGGCGCCTGGCCTGATCTGTGGTCCGATGACAAGCGCCCACCCAGACAGTGACCGCGACACGCGCGGCGGAGGTGAAGGCGGCGTGAGCAGCGTGAATGACGCGAGCGAGACGACTCGCACGCGAGAAAGCACGCGGCCAGCGATCACTGAGCGGTGGGGAGCGTTCTGGCGCGCGCCGGGGGTGCGCGGCGTGCTCGGCGCTGGCCTGGCGCTCGAAGCCTTTCTGCTGGCGCTCTGGGTGGTGATCCCGGCGGCAAGTGTCTCGCTGAGCGTCTCGCCGCTGGCGCGCGTCTGGCCCTGGCTGCTGGCCCCTGCCCATCTGGCGCTCGGCGATACCCTTTCTTCCACGAGCCTGCCACCGGGGCGCGGCTTGCTGGCGCTCGTCGCGCTCGGCCTCTTGCTGGTCGGGGCGAGCTGCGCGGCGGTCTATGCGATCCGCCTCGCGCCGAAGGTACACCTCAGTCGGCGCGGCATGCTCGCGCTGGCGCTGGGTGGCGCCGCCGTCTTCGGGCTGACGCTGGTCCTGCTGCCGTCGCTGCCCTCTGATGATATCTTCAGCTACATCCTCTACGGCCGTATCAGCGCGGTGCATGGCGCCAACCCGCTGATCTCCACCCCCGCCGATTTCGCGAACGACCCGTTTCTCTCGCTCGTCTTCTGGCGCGATGTGCGCTCGGTCTATGGCCCCGTCTGGCTGCTCCTCTCCGCGGGCATCTCATGGCTGGCGCAGGGCCTGGGAGGCAGTCTGGCGCTCTATGTGGCGCTCTTCAAACTGCTCGGCTTCGCGGCGCACCTGACCAACGCCTGGCTCATCTGGCGCATTCTAGGCCGCCTCGCGCCTGAGCGCCAGCTTCAGGGTACACTGCTGTATGCCTGGAATCCCCTCTGCCTCCTGGAGTTTTGCGCCAGCGGCCATAACGACGCCGTCATGCTCACGCTGCTCCTGCTAGCGGTCTACTGGCTGGTATGCGACTGGGAGCTGGCGGCGCTCGTCGCGTTTGGTCTCTCGATCTCGGTCAAATACGTGCCGGTGGTCCTGGTCCCGTTCTATCTGGCGCTGGTTGTCCGGCGGATGCGTAGCGCCAGTTCGCCCTGGCGGCAGGTGGGGCTGGCCGTGGCGTGGCGGGTCGGCGTCGTCGGGCTGGTGGTCGTGCTAACCGCGCTGCCGTTCTGGGCGGGACCAGCCACCCTGGGCGCCTTGCTGCTCTCACCCCCGGCCCAGCAGCTCGGCAACTCCCCCGTCGAGGCGATCTCGTGGCCGTTACGCGCGCTGGCGCAGGCGGTGGGCTTCTCATCCGATGCCGCCAGAAACCTTGTGGATACTGGCCTGAAGGCGGCGGGACTGCTGATCTTCGCCGCGCTCTGGCTCTGGGAGTTCCGCCGCGTGCGCGATCTGCCAGGCATGCTCGACGCCTGGGGCTGGACACTGCTCTGGTATGTGCTGATTGCCAGCGGCTGGTTCTGGCCGTGGTACGTCACCTGGGGCGTGGCGGTCGTCGCGCTAACGCCGTGGCGGCTCCTGGCGCGCGTGACAGTCCTGCTCTCGGCAGGTGTATTGACCCTCTACACCTTTCAGTCACTCTACGCGCTGGGCATCTATGGCTATCGCTCGCTGGTTGCGTTTGGCCCGGCGATAGTAGTGCTGGCGCTGGTCTTCGCCCGGCGTGTGGGCTGGCTGCGCGCGGACTGGCGGGAGCAGAAAGCCCGCGCGAGAGATTGACAGAACACCGCCAGAAACAGTACCTTCCGGCGAAAATCCGCCAGAGACGGAAAATTGGCGGCAAAAACCGTTGACATCCCCTTGCGGTTGTGGCATACTCATTTTTGCCGCTTCGATCGAGGCGTTGTTGCACGCGACCGCGTGAAACGTTTTCGATTCGAGTAGTACTTCGGACCCGGTTGTCATGTATGAGTGACGGATGTCATCGACAAGCCGTTTGAGCATGAGGAACCGACCGCTCCCCAGAGACACAAACACTTCGAGCACTTCAAGTGAATGATCAATGCCTTCTGGGTTGTCGCACGAATTACCCTCTTGACAGTACCATACGGTCTGTGATAATCTAAGGGGGTGTCGCGCGAAAGATGCGGCGATGCACTGATGAGTAACGGCCGGGGGTCGTTACTGGCCAGGTACCTTGACAACTGAAGAGTGAGAAGCAGCAGCACACAGATGTTGTTTCTGGTTCGGTGACGCGAGTCATCGGGCTAGGGAGAGCGTTATGGTGTGAGTGTAGCGTCATGTCATAACTTTGAGTCGTGCAAACGACGCATATACCGGTAGAGTGAGGAAAAGACGGCGGAGGCCCGCGTGGTTTCACGGGGTGTCTGTCGTGGAATAGCACTACTACTTGGATGGCGAGTTTGATCCTGGCTCAGGACAAACGCTGGCGGCGTGCCTAACACATGCAAGTCGAACGCGAGTCTTTTCTTCGGAGGAGGGCTCGAGTGGCGGACGGGTGAGTAACACGTGAATAACCTGCCCAGGTG
>DASUHD010000146.1:0-5179 GCA_036273675.1 Ktedonobacterales bacterium
GCCTATAGCGCTCAGCAAGCGGCGCCAGACACTTCAACTGGCCTCAGGTGTCTTTGCTGGTCTCGCCGGGTAGCGCATGACCACCAGTCCGGCGAGGACACACGCGGCGCCGAGCAGCTTGACGATGCCGAACCCTTCGCCAAAGAGTAGCGCCGAGAGGATGCCGCTCAGAATCGGCACGAGCAAGCTAAAGCTGGTGGCCGCCGCCGCGCCGCGCCGGGCAATAGCCCAGTTCCAGAGCATGTAGGCCACATAGACCGGCAACACGACCATGTAGACGATGCCAACCCAGCCCCAGACCGAGATCGCGCCCCAGTTCTGGGCCAGAGCCGCGGGCGTCGAGATGACCAGCAGCGGAATTGTCCCGGCGAGGAGGGCGTAGGCTGTGTACGCTTCGGGCGGGTACGCGCGCACAAGCGGCCGGTTGACCAACCCATAGATCGCGAACGAAACCGCCGCTCCGAGGCTGAGCGCGTCACCTACCAGCGACCCAGGGCTGCCCAGCTTATCCGTCAGGAAGATCACCACGCCGACCAGGCCAACCGCGAGGCCAATCCAGGCGTGGCGCGGTTGGCGCTCGCCTCTCAGCGCGAGAAACATCATCGTGAAGAATGGCACCATGGCGATCAGCAGCGAACTGGAAAATGGCGACGTGTAGTCCAGCCCGAGCACGAAACCGAGCTGATAGAGCGTATACCCCGTCAGCCCAGCCGCCAGGAAGAGAAGCAGATCGGCGCGGCGGATGGGCGGGAGGCTTCCACGGCGACGGAGCGCGAGGATAGCGAACGCCAGGACTGTCATGAGCGCGAACCGGATGAATGCGAACGCCAGCGGCGACATCTCAGCAAATATGGCCTTGGTTACGATGAATGTGGAAGCCCACAGGCTCACGACGAAAAACTGCGCCACTTCTGGTCCAAAGGATCCCGACGGGCCGCTACCCGAGCTGATCTTCTTTTCACTCTCGTCGATCTGATGCGACACCAGATACTCCCTTCCGCTTCTCTATCTCGCCATTGTGGAAGATTATGCTATGTCTTGGGAATGAACCGCTGAGAACGCTAAAGAGTTACGCCACAGTGTTACGCCTGGCGCCACATCCGCGACGGCAGGCCCACCCTCTTCACCGCGCTCAAGCTCACCCCCTTCCGTTGCAAGCCGTCACAATGAGAATGGCGCACCGTGACATATCCCTGCCGCCAATCATCTTGCCAACAGCAGGCGGACTCAATTATGCTAACGTGAGGAGGAAGCTATGTCAGTCCTGGAGTGGCTGCTTGATTCGGATCCCGCCATTCGCTGGCAGGCGCTGCGCGATTTGACCGATGCGCCCGCCAGCGAGGTCGCGGCTGAACGCGCACGCGTCGCACGCGAGGGCTGGGGCGCGCGGCTACTCGCCGCCCAGGGCGCCGATGGCCAATGGAGCGGTGGCGCCTTATTCCCCGAATGGATCTCGACGACATACACACTCCAGCTGCTCCACCAGTTCGGCATCGACCCCACCGCCGAAGTCGTGCAAGATGCCATCGCGCGCGTCCGCGCCAACAGCCGCTGGGAGCACGACAACGAACCATACTTCGAGGGCGAGGTCGAGCCGTGCATCAACGGACGAGCCGTTGCGCTCGGCGCCTACTTCGATGTGGAGATGGAGGGATCGGTGCGCGGCATCGTCAACCGGCTGCTGGGCGAGCAGATGGAGGACGGCGGCTGGAACTGCGAGCAGGAGAATGGCTCGACGCGTGGATCGTTCGACACGACGATCAATGTGCTCGAAGGCCTGGTCGAGTTCGAGCGTCGCGCGGGCGGCGCCACCGAGATCACCGCCGCCCGCACCCGTGGCCAGGAGTATCTGCTCACGCGCAGGCTGTTCCGTCGGCTCTCGACTGGCGAGCCTATCGTCCCTCACAAAGGGGATGGTAACTGGCTACAGCTCTCGTTCCCGAACGGCTGGCGCTACGACATCCTTCGCGGGCTAGACTACCTGCGCGATGCAGGCGTCGCCCCAGACGAACGGGTCACCGAGGCGGTTGGCATCGTCGAGTCCAAGCGCGGCGCCGACGGCCGGTGGTGTCTCGATCATGCCCATCACGACCGGCTACTGGTCGATTTTGGCGAGCGCGAAGGGGAACCGAGCCGCTGGATCACGCTGCACGCCCTCCGCGTTCTCCGCTGGGCGGGTCGGGCCGGCTGATTTCGCTATTTCGTGGCTGGCGCCTGTCCGCTAGCCGAGGACTTCCGGCTCGATCCTGGTCTCTTCGGCGCCCGTGCTGGTTCTGATGACGTGGTAGGCGTACTTGCCGCTCGTTTCCGCGATGACCTTGTGAAGCGTCTCGCCGATGTAGTGCAGCGCTGTCCCGTCGTCGGTGGCATACCCCTCTGGCAGCGTGCCGTCCGCGATGAGCTGTTGGAAGAGAGGGCGCCGACGCGCTTCGCTATCGTAGTGAACGCCGTTGGAGTACGGGAGAAAGCCGAGACCGTTGGTGACCGGACGCAGCTCGGCGCCAAAGGAGTCGGTCGTGCCGCCAACATGCCAGCAGATCGAGCCAGCGCTGACTCCCGCCAGCACGACGCCCCGCTCCCAGGCCTCGCGCAGAATCGCGTCGAGGCCGTGTACCCGCCAGACGGCAAGCAGGTTGGCGACAGACCCGCCGCCGACCCAGAGCATATCCTGAGCGAGCAGGTGCGCGCGCACATCCCGCACATTCGGCATCGAGAAGAGCTGCAGGTGGCTCGGGGTCACGTCTTCGCCGGCGCAGGCTGAGTAGAACGCCGCCGCCCAGGTAGCATCGTCGCCGCCAGCGGTACCGATGTAGCACAGTCTGGGGCTTTCCTTGCCCGTGAGTTGAAGCCCATAGCGCATGATGGGTCCGAGGCGCCAGATACCATCCTTGATGGCAAGGCCAGCGCTCCCCGCAACGATGTGTTTGTCCATGAGATGTGTGCAACCCTTCTTCTCTGGCCTATCACCATGGGCAATGTCGGGCCGGCATGGCGATGAATGACCAACCCTCTTTGAGTTTAGCAGGTAGTGCGCCTCTTGCCGTCAAGGCAATACGCTCTCACCACCCGCGAAGCCTGGGAGACCTCCTAAAGCGGTGTTGCGAAGTCCTGGGTCCAGTAGGAGCCATATTCGCTGCCCTTTTGATAGAAGTAGGCGAAGCCGACGTCTCGTAGCGAGCAGTTGAGCAGGTTGCGGCGGTGGCCATCATTGGGCGGCGTCTCGTTGAAGAAGGCGTCGATGACGGCTTCGGGTGTCGGATAGCCAGCGGCGATATTCTCTGCGGCCATGGAGAATTGGTAACCAGTTGCATGGATGCGGTCCCATGGGGTCTGGCCAGAGGGGCTGTTGTGGTCGAAATAGTCATGCGCCGCCATATCCTGGCTATGGGCCAATGCGGCCTGATCGAGTCGCGCGTTCTCACGCAGCGGCGGGCAGTTGAATTGGCCGCGGTAGGCGTTCGTCCGGGCGAGCGCGCGGCTGGCGAAGCTCGCTTGAGCGGGGCCACTAGCGTTGGTCGACGTGGACGCGCGGGGAGCTGGACGCGTCGGGGTAGGGGTAGCGGTAGCATGATTGGGAGACGATGAGGGCGTAGGTGCGCTGCCCGTTTTGGAAAATACTGTTGGTGGCGATGAGCCGTCGCTCGAACGTGTTATTCTCCCTGTCACGGGTGCGCAGCCCGCGATCACAATGGCGAGGCCGACGAGCGCGAGCAGATAGGCGAATTGACGTTTCATTACTATTATCGTCCTCGCTGTCCTCACCCATCACTTCGTCAGTGGGCTCCTCCATTGTGCCATGTGATCGTTGTACAGCCCAAGCTCCGTGAGCCGAACGGGCCACAGCACTACCGCATGGGCGACTGCCGGTGCGAACACCCTGGAACAGTAATTTAGGCCTTTGCGCTGAATGATCTCGCGGTCGAAGCAGGCGTCCGCCACGACGAGAAGCCTGTGCCGCTACCCTATACCTCCTCCGCCTCGTCTACCTCGCCATCTACAGACTGCCGACTGGTCAAAATCTGCAGGGGTACCAGTTCGCTGAACAGGAAGCGGAACGTGCCGAACGACTCCAGAATCTGCGGGCCAAAGAGATAGAGAATCCAGCGCCAGTAGGGAGCTAGTGTCTTTTGCTGCCCGGCTGACAGCTCCGCCCCTCGGCTGATGAAGTCTCTTACCAGGGTTTCCATCATGGCATTAGGCGCCGGCGCGGCGGGGTTGACCGGCGCGAGCAGTGAACTATAGAAACGTGCCCATGGGTTGTTGCGTCGCTGCCAATCGCCAGGACGCTCTTCGGGCACGGCGACCGGAGTGCGCCGGGCGAATGCCTCAGCGTAGCTCGCCGCATGCGCCTGCGCCTGACGCAGCCCCAGCCCACCCGCCGTAATCGGCCAATACAGCCATGCCTCTGGCAGCTCCGCCGTTACCCCGCTGCCCACGAAACGCTCGCGTATCATCCCCCGCAGGGCCGCGACGGCGTCTGCGCCAGAGTCAAAGAGTGTGTTCTGGCAGCGGGCATAGGCGGCGCGCACGCTCTCGCGATGCGCCTCGCCCAGCGGCGTCGCGATGGCTAGTGACTGGTCCAGGTGCGCTAGCGTCGCATTGTATTGCTTTACTCGCTCCAAGATAGAGGGCGCGTGTGCGATCTGCCGACGCGCACGCTCTAGCTCGACCTCCAAACCCGCCGCATCCGCTTCCCAGTGGCCCTGCGCATCGAGCGTCAGTAGCAGCCAGCGCGGCGCGCGCTGCGGCAGCTCTGGCGGCAAGACTCCATCCCCGACGCAGACCGCGCCACACTTCTCCATGTTGAGAGTCAGGCCGCACGCCGCACAGAACGACCGCACAGCCTCCCATGCCTTGACGGCCTCCTCTGGCGAGGCAGCCAGCAAGGTGATGTCGTCGATAAAGCGAATTACCTGGACCCGTGCAGCGCGCTCGACATATGTGTCCATCAGGCGCAGTGCCAGTTCACCCAGCAGATCAGAAAGCCGACGGTGGTGCGGCACACCAGCACTCGCAATGCGCACCTGCCCTCCATCCCCGTCCTCATCCATGCGCACGCGCAGATAGCGACGGATGAAGCCCAACTCGCCCTCAGTGAGGCCGAAGCGACTGAGTATAGAGAGCAGCAGGTCGTGCGGCAGTGTCGGATAGTAGTCTTTGAGGTCCACTTTGACGACAT
>DASUHD010000147.1:0-20705 GCA_036273675.1 Ktedonobacterales bacterium
GGGCATGTATGTGTACCCGAACGCGTATGCCAGGTCGTTGTTAGCCGATACGGCAATGTCGCTCCCAACCTCTGTCACCAGCGTGGGTCCATCGGTTGCCACGAAGAGCAGCGCGACCAATCCTATCGCCCATCCCCTCTGTCGCCGCTGGATGCAGGCGACAACGGCCACCACCCCCACAGCCAGGCAGAGTGCGGAGCCGGTCTCCCCGATAAAGTTCACCAGGATAGAGGGAAGCGCTGGAAGGAGCAGGTCCGTAACGCTTGGGAAGCCGCTGCCCATTGCGGGCTGCTGGACAGCATCGAGCAACCGGGCAAGCGCGATGAAAAGACCGAGGGATAGCAGGGCGATGATAGCAAGTATACGCAGCACACGAATCATGAAAACGTCTCTCCGATTCACACTAAGCCAACTGCGAACGCTGAGGCACGGCAAGGGCGAACAGACGATGAGCTACCCCTGATCCTCCCAGCCAAAGTCTTGTGCCTCTCTATCCTCTAACGAAATCTCAGGGGGGTCTTCAGGCTCTTGTTCTTCCTCCTCCTGCTCGTCGTCCTCCCACTCTTCCTCCTCCTCTTCGTAGTCGCCCTGCCACATGGCTCGCTCCCTGGCCGACTCGGTCTCCCAGGCATACTGAAACACTGTCCAGGATACCCAACCCGCTTGATCGTAGTCCCACATCGCCCGCCGACGTGCCGCCTCATCTAGTTTGAATTCTTCTGCCAAAAACCGCTCTACAGACTCTGCTAGCTCCGGGAAATCGGCAAAATGAGAGATTCTTTCTACATTGCCGCGAAACTGCGACTCAAGTGCGCCGAAGCACATGTGTACTCGCCAGATATTGGCTCGGAATATCTCTGCATGGCTCTCAGGGATTCTGCGTTCAAGGCGGTATTCACCATCGCCACCGCTAATCCATAAATCCCGACGGGAGTAGACGCCCCATCGCGTGGATACTCCGTTCAGCGCGCCAAATGCCCCCAGCCGACCGAGCGCGTAGATAAATCTGTGCTCCTCGTCTACCCAATTGAGTTGGCTGTAGTAGAACCATTGCCACGCCTCCTGGCCTGTAAACCGCTCTCCACCAAACATGAACTCATGCTCAGGGCCATGCGGTTCTGGAACCTCGATCTCCTCGGCGCGGACATTGGCGATCAAACCGGCGCGAATGGGCGGCACTACTCTGGAATCGCCCCAATCGGCCATCAGCCGCAGCAGGTCGTAACGCAGGTACTCGAAGATATAGCCAATAGCAAGATCAGGACGCCGGGGCGGGAGAGGGCCGACAAACTCAATGAGCAACGGCTCCAGTATTGGCAGCGCCCGCTCGTCATGCATCGCCACCAGCCCAATGGTCGCCAGCCATCGCTCGATGGCATACGGACTCGCCAGGTAGGGCGCCAGCGCGTTAGGCGCCTCGGGGTTACGGATAACACTTAACGCGGCTAGCGCGAAGGTTGTATCCGTTTCCTCGGGCGTACCAGGTCCAAGATACGCTATTTCCTCTATCGTTGGATGAACAACTGCCATCCGATCAGTTTTCGGCTGTGGCTCAGGAGCGGATCTGGGCTGTCCAGGGGCAAAGCGGCGGGCGATCTCAAGCAGATTATCGAGCGAAGGCTTGCCCCAGCGCCGCGTGAAGTCAGCCAACTGTTGTAGCGCCTCTTCACGCTGTTCGTAATAATTGAAGTCACTGCCGAGCAGGTTAAACGCTTTGTAGAGTTGGCGTGCGGTTGGTGGAGCGCCGTCGGCTGCGGCGAAGCGGCGCAGAAAACTCGAGTGGCTCATGTGTTCGCCCCCCTCACGCTTGCCCTGGTTTCACTATTCTTCGCTAGCCTACTCTATCTCGCCGACTATGCAAAGAATGGATATTCGGAGCGCGAGTCATTGGCAACACAGTGCTACTTCGCGTCGTCGAGCAGACCGAAGTTGGCGCGCGAGGGGAGCGCCGTGCCGAGGACGATCAACAGCAGCCCGGCGACGCCGATGGGAACGAACGCGAACTGCGGCTGGTGCGCGATATCCCAGAATGCGCCGCCGAGCAGCGGTCCGAGAAAGGCGACGCCGTAGCTGAGCGTGAGCGTCACACCGGTGAGCCGGGCGACGGAGGAGCGGTCGAAGAGCAGCGCTGGCAGCCCAATACCCAGCGCGAAGACGAACGACGAGCCGCCGCCCAGACACGCCGCCCAGAACGGCTGCCACGCAATCGGCGTGCTGACCAGGCCGAGAATCGCCACCAGGCAGAGCGCGCCCGCCGCCACGAACGGCCAGCGGCGGCCCACCAGCCGCTGCGCGAAGACGGTGACCAGCAGCCCCACTGGCAGTTGAATTGCATTAAGGACGCCTAGCGCCAGTGGGGTCGCATCCTCCGCGCCGATGGCCTGGTTATACGGCGGAATCCAGGCGTTCATGCCAAAGTAGACGAGGCTGCCCGCACCAAGCAGGATGCCCAGGCGGAGCGCGCTCACCCGGCGACGCGCGGGAGCTTCTTGCGGCGCTCGCGTAGACGTGGCAGAACGCGCGGGCTGGGTCGCGGCGGCGGGCGGCGCGAAGATCAGCCAGAGCGCCAGCGCCAGTATCGTTGGTATGGACCAGAGCAGCAGCACGCCCGGCCAGCCATCCGCGCCAAAGAAGTATGCCATCAGTGGCAGCGTGAAGGCGGCGGCCAGTGTCTCGCCCAGGATCAGCCCGTCGCTGAAGAGCGCGGCCACCAGACCAATTCGCCTGGGGAACCACTGGCGCGCCAGCACCGGCACGGATGTCTGCGCCAGTGTGATGCCCGCCCCTAGCGCCACAGTGAAGAGATAGAGCGGGAACGCCGCGGGCCAGATGCCGCGCAGCACTGACCCTCCCGCCAGCAGCGCCAGCCCCACCGCCACAATATGCCGCCCGCCGAAACGCCCCGCCAGCAATCCTGCGGGCAGGGCGAAGGCGCACATCAGCAGCAGCGGGAGCGAGGTTAGCAGGCCCGTCGCCGTATAGGAGAGGCGCAGGTCGCGCTGGATTAGCGGCAGCACGGGCGGAACCGCCAGGATGACGCTTCGCAGGTTGACGCCGACGAATACGATCAACGCGAAGACGAGCAGCGTGCGGCCCCTGCCGGTCACCTGTTCGCTATGGGCCGCGCCGACGCCGGGGAGATCTGGGAATGGTGTGGCGTTCTCCGTGGCACGGAGGTCGCGCGCCGATGTACGCTCGCTCGACGACGCGCGACGAGCCGACGACGGCGCGACGTTCTCCATGGATTCCTCTGAGTTTCAGACGTTTGGGTAGGTTGATGTCAATGAAGAGTATCATAGGCGTCATGCAGAGACAGCGCCAACACAACCCGGCACCCCGCGGTGCAACATATGGCTAACGATTTGACAGGCGTGCGCGGGTTGCATACAATCGCGAGGCATATATCTTCCCGATGAGAGATGTGTGGGCAATCAGGGGTTGATGCGCTGGCGGGGATATCGCCAGAGAGCTTCTATCCTGGCGGAGAAGTCCACTGGAAAGCGTTTATTCCGTGTGCCGCTCTGGCGGCGTTGGGTTGGGCAGGGAGGTTTGCGGGCATGCGATGGTCATACCTCGTGCGTCGTGCCAAAGGAACCGGACTCTATCAGGCGGCAACGGTGAAGGGAACGCGAAGACAGCAACGGCAACGTATCGTCGGCGGCCTTATCTTGCTGGCGGGGATCGCGCCGCTACTGCTCTCGGCGTGCGGCTTCCAGAGCAGCGGGGGCGCCTTGCTGGCTGCTGACCAGACCTTCGTCTATCCATATTCACGCGGTGATAACAGCACCACGACCGTGAAAGACCCGGTGCTCGATCCAGCCGCGATCGCCTATGCGGCGGACTCGACCTTCACCAGCATGCTCTATTCGGGCCTGGTGACATTCTCACCGGATTTGCAGGTGGTTGGCGATGCGGCCACGAGTTGGGATGTCGATGCCACTGGAACGATCTATACCTTCCATCTGCGCCCCAATATGCACTTCAGTGATGGCACGCCGCTGACCGCGACGGACTTCGCCTATAGCATCAACCGCTCGCTCGCGCCGAATCTCTGTAGCAAACTCGACGATAGTACCTACGGCGACCACGGTTCGCAATACTGCTTCCAGGGGCTGGTGCAGGGCTACCTGGGTCATATCGTCGGCGCGCTGGACTACAACCTCGGCACTGGCAAGCCCGTCAACGGCCAGGGCAACAACCCAGGCACCAGCGTGAACGTCATCGATCCGCTGACGCTGCAAATTCGCCTCGATGCTCCAATCGCCTACTTCCTCGAAGCGCTGACCTACCCGTTCACGTATCCAGTCGAGCAGAAGCTGATCGACCGCTATCCCAATGGGACCTGGGTGCAGCATCTGGACGAAGGCGGCACGAACGGCCCGTACAAGGTCGCGCAGTATGATGCGACCTCGAAGCCGCAGCAGATCATCCTTGAGGTGAATCCCTACTGGGAGCAGACCTGGGGCAAGAAGCTGACGCTGCAGAAAATCGTTCGCCCCATCTACGGAGTAGCGGACACTGAATATGCGGACTATCGCGCGGGCAAGTGGGACTACACCGACGTGCCATCGCAGAGCTACTTCACGGCGCGCGGCCAGAGCGACTTCAATCAGGTGCCACTGCTGGCCGAGAACTACTTCGGCCTCAACTTTGACAAGCCACCGATGAACAACCTGCAGGTGCGTCAGGCGCTCTCGCTCGCGCTCAACAAGCAGTTGCTGGTAGACCGGGTCGAGAATGGCGGCGCGATTCCGACGAACCACATCGTGCCGAAGGGGCAGCCGGGCTACTTTACTGGCTTGGTGACTCCCGGCTCCAACCCAACCCAGTCGCTCACGGGTGACCAGGCGCAGGCGCTGCAATTGTTGAAGGCGGCGCGCGCCACCTGCAACACGTTTGATCCGGTCACCGGGCTGCCTCCGGCGGAATGTCCCTACATCACTGGCTCGCACCCGGAACCGATTAATATCAACGTCTCCAAGAATGCGACACGAGTCGCCATCGCTACCTTCGCGGCGCAGCAATGGAATACCGTCCTGGGGCTGAATATCCAGGTGGTACCCACCGACGGGCTAGGGGCAAACATCAAGCAGCACGGCCCATATCAGATGTGGGTGATCGGCTGGCTGGCGGACTATCCCGACCCACAGGACTGGCTCTCGCTCCAGTTCACCACCAATACCGGCAATAACGCCTCAGACGTTCACGACCCTGCTCTCGACAAGATCTTCAAGCAGGCCGATCTCGAGCGCGACCCGAACAAGCGTATGGCGCTTTACAATCAGGCTGAGCAGATGGTCGTCAATTTGGTGCCGTGGATTACCTACGAGCAATCGAAGGCGCTCTGGCGGCTACGCCCGTGGGTGCGCGGCTTCGGCTTGAACTCGCTCGGCCTGATGGTGGATACCGCCTGGCCAAACGTCTACATCGCCAGCCACTAGCGCGTGCTGTGGCGCAACACGTGCATGGTTCTCACGCCGGGGTACACGTTTGTATCCCGGCGCTTTTATGCTCTACAGGCGGATGTCCTATACATCACATACCCGCGTCACCACTCCCGCGTATACAGTGATAGTGCTACCGCGGAGGGCTATCGCTTTTACCCATCCGCCCGATGCAGAATACTATCCAGAGGACTTCTTGATCTCGCAGGACACTATGACCGGAGGCCGACGTGTTGAACGACCCGAATAATGTCAATGTACAGGCGCCCCCACCGGGCTATCCCTACCAATCGCCGCAGCCCTCGCCGGAGATACAGTATTACGCCCAGCGCCAGGGTTACGCGCGCAGCATGGTCTGGCAGACGGTCATTACCTCGCTGCTGGTGATTGTCGCGTTCGCCTCGGGCTGGTTCGGCAACGCCTTCGTGAATCGGAATAACTACGTCTCGCCAACAAGCGACGAACATTTAATCTTGCAGGCCTGGGACGCCGTCACCAACAACTTCGCCATCACGAGCCAGATCAACACCAAGAAGATGGCCTACGCCGCGATTGACGCGATGGTCAACAGTCTTGGCGACACCGGGCATAGCCGCTTCCAGACGAAGGCGCAGTTCGACGAGGAGCAGAACCAGCTCAATAACGCCGCGTCGGTGGGTATCGGCGTCTATCTGAGCGGCGGCGGGACGACTCCGATACGGATTGACGCCATCATTCCCGGCTCGCCAGCAGCCAAGAACGGCCAGTTGAAGCCAGGCGACTTCATCATCGCGGTGGACCACCAGGACATCACTGGCAAGACGATAGATCAGGCGCGTCCGCTGATTACCGGCAAGGCCAAGACGCCGGTGACGCTGACCATCAAGCGCACCAGCACGACCCCGCCGACGACCTTCGACGTGACGCTGATACGCGATAGCTTCACCTCGCCGATCGTGGTCACCTACACCATTCCGACGCTCAACATCGCCTTTATCCAGATCACCCAGTTCGCCCAGGACACCGATGGCCAGCTGAAACAGGCGCTCAAGGCCGCCAAGGCGGCGCATGTGCAGGGCATCGTGCTCGACCTGCGCGACAACCCCGGCGGCTATCTGGATCAGGCGGTTGATGTCGCCAGCGAGTTCATCCCTGCGGGGCCAAACAAGAACGTGCTGATCGTGCGCAGCCGGACGGATAAGCAGACCGAGGCCGTGAAACCGGGCGGGCTGGCGACCGATACCCCCCTGACGATTCTGGTGAACAACAACACCGCCAGCGCGGCGGAAATCGTTACGGGCGCGATCAGGGTGAACCGGCCCGACGTGCATGTTATCGGCGAGAAGACCTTTGGCACCGGCACCGTCTTGCAGCCGTTCACGCTCTCCGATGGCTCGGTGATTCTGATTGGCACGGCGGAGTTCCTGCTGCCGGATGGCTCGTCCATCTATAACAAGGGCATCCAGCCCGACCAGCCAGTCACGCTGCCCAAGGATGTCGTGCCAGTCTCAGCGCTGGTGGCGCAGAACTCGAACTATACGCTCAAGCAGATCGAGCAGTCGGGCGATACGCAGCTGCTCAAGGGGCTAGAAGATATCAGCGGCCAGAATCTGGAGCAACCCGCCGCCTGAGTGGTTGGCCAATGACATCATGGGGGCCGCCCCGAATCTCACCCGACCTCACCCCCAGCCCCCTCTCCTGTGGGAGAGGGGAGCCAGAATGAGAGTTGCGTTGCCTATGCTCTGGCTCCCCTCCCTTTTAGGGGAGAGGTTGGGGAAGAGGGCGGCTGCCAGGCAATCCGGCTCACTCAGGCGTGAAGAGCCAGACAGTGAAGATGATGGCCGCGATGCTCAGGATCAGACCAATGATCGAGGTGATCAGCCCCTGAAGCTTCGGCACGCGGAAGGCCGTGAAGATACCGCGTAGGCCCGCGTAGACGCCGTAGACGCCGAGCAGCGCGAAATAAATAATCACGCGCTGGAAGGCGAAGGCGGTAATGGCCGTGACGAGCAGCGATCCGACCGCCGCAAAGAGCGATCTCAGCCCGTAGGTGTTTACCGGCTTCTCAGCTACCGCTGGCGCCGCCTGCTGTGCCGCCGCTTGTGGCGCTGCGGGCGCGGGCGCGCCATAAGGATCGGGTTGATTCTGCATCGTACTCCTCCTTAAATGCTCTTCTCCACCGCACAGGGTGGCTTCGCCAGGCGCCAGTGTACAGGCAATCTGATGGCGATACCACAAGGTGAGGTGAAATTAAGCGTTATGGAGAAGCTTGCATACGCAATGTGGAGCAAGGCAGTTGCGTATTCTGGCGGACATCGCAAGTGGGGCTAGCGTCGGTTCATGGTGGGCGGCTCGATGCGCCGGCAGCATACATGCGGGGTACCCGCGCTTGCGCGATTCCCGCAATTGAAGCGCTTCCACAATAGCCTTTTCAGCCTATTACCCAGGACCATCGGGTACGCGAGGATAATCTGTATCCAGTCGCAGTAACCCTCTATAGGATGAACCCTATCAGCGCTGCGAAAAAGAAGAGTAGTATCCTATGTCCAAGCCTCTGCGGAATACGCCGCTTGTCGTCGCGAGGAGAGATGATCCATCGCAGTCAGCCGAAACGAAAGATGCTGCGATGCTCCTACGCGAGTCGGTGGCGCATCTCGAAACGGCCATGCGCCTCATCGCGCAGGCCACATTGCTCCACCCCGCGCTGGATGAATCGTTGGGGATCGAGGCCCAGCGCCTCATCGGCGTGCGCCAGGCGGTGCGGGCCGAGATTCGGACGGTCGAGCGCCATCGCTACCACGACTAAATCTGATCCAGCGCGCGCCAGTGAGGGTGTTCGCTAGTCCAGCCAGGCGCGGATCGCGTCGGCGATTGCCGCTGGCGCCTCGATCTGGGCGTAGTGGCCAACGCCGGGCAGCAGCGCCAGACGGGCGTTATCCAGTCGCTCCGCCAGGAAGCGGGCGTATTTGGGCGGCGTCAGGCGGTCTTCTTCGCCCGTGAGCACCAGCGTTGGTTGGGCGATATGCCCCAGCTCGCCCATTATATCGAAGCCATTGCAAGCAGCGAGATCGCGGTGCAGCGTACCCGCCGCGATAGGCGGCAGATGATTGTTGAACTCACGCGCCTGTTGCTGGTGTCCTGGCGCGAAAGCCAGTTCGACTAGCTCAGTCTTGGCGGCCTCTGGGTCAGTACGCGCCTGCTCCAGCAGGGCAGGCAACACCCGCAGTCGCGCGCCCGCGCCCACCAACACCAACCGGCTGACCAGCGCGGGATAGTCCACCGCCATTCGCAGCGCAATCGCGCTCCCCAGCGAATGGCCCACCAGACAGACATGGCTAAGGGTGCGGCGTGTCAGCTCGGCGCGCACCGCCCCGGCGTAATCCTCAATCGACATCGTGGCTGGACCAGGACGGTCGAGCAGCGCGCCATGCCCCGGCAGATCGAGCGCGAGCGCGGTATACTGCGGCAGACAGGCGATGACGGCGTCCCAGACCTGGGCGCTATCGCCTGAGCCGTGAAGAAATACAATCGTGGGAGATGCGCTTCCGGCGCTACTCATGAATATGCCTCTTTCGTGCAACAGATTTAGCATATCGCGCACGCGGCGGATTCTGCTATATCTGGAACGTTCCGGTGGGCGTTCCGTTGCGCGCATGGCCCGTTGGGCGACGGCGAGTGCGCCCGAAGGCGCACGCTGGCCGGGCGATGAGAGAGCATGCCACCCAGGGACAGGCTGATGCGTATCTTTAGCAGAAGCGGCTGTGTGCGGTCGCGGAGAAGGGGCGGAGAAGGGGCCAGGCATGTCCGATGGCAAAGCGAGCGCGCGGGCAGCGTTGGGTGGCGCGGGCGAACGGCTGGCCGCTGGCTGGCTGGAGGCGCGTGGCTATCGGGTCCTGGCGCGCAACTGGCGCTGCGTCTATGGCGAGCTTGATCTCATCGCCGAGGAGGCGGGCGAACTGGTCTTTGTCGAGGTGAAGACGCGCCGGGGCGTCGCGCATGGCGCGCCAGAAGAAGCGATCACCGCCCGCAAGCGCGCCCATCTGATCGACGCCGCGCAGTGGTACCTTGTGGAGCACCAGCGCGAGGCGCAGCCCTGGCGCATCGATGTGATCGCCATTCAGCTTGATGGGCGCGGCAAACTGACGGATGTGCGCCACTATCGCAGCGCAATCGCGCTGGAAGAGGAGTAGTTCGCGATGCAGGATATGTTCGAGAACGCCAAGCGGGTGGCCAGCACCGCCGTCGAGCGGGCAGCCTGGGAGGCTGATAAAGTGCGCCGCACCGGAGCGCGTCAGCGTGAAATAGACCTGTTGCGGCGCGAGCGGACGGCGGCGGTCGAGCAGTTGGCAGGGGTGCTGCTCGATCTGGACCGGCGCGGCGCGCTGCCCCAGGGGCCGCTGCAAGCGATTGCCGCCCGTCTGAAGGCGCTCACCGACGACATCAACCGCGGCGAGAGCGAGATCACCGCGATTCGCAACGAGGCGTTCGTGCCAGGCACTATCAGCATCAACGTCCAGCGCAAGGATGATCCCAACGCGCCAGCGTCCACCGGCAGCAGCGCCTACATGGCGTGTCCCTCGTGCGGGCGCAACGTCCGCCGGAGCGCCGCCTTCTGCTCGGCCTGCGGCGCCAAGCTAAAATAGCGTTGCTTCGTCTCCTCACGGACTCGGCGCCTGCGCGGTACAATGTGCTGATGGGCAGCGCCGGGTATCGGCATGGCGCTGGATAGACATTTCCGTGAGGGACAAACATACATGGCGAGGGCAGATACGACCGCAGGCAAAACAGCGCAACAGTCACAGCGTCAAACACGAGAAAACGAGCAGCGCGCGCGCACGCCGGGCGTCTATGGCCGCGAGGAGATCGCGGCGAACCAGCTGGAGCCGTGGCCCAACCCACGCACCGGGCGTGCCTACATCATCCACTTCGAGATACCGGAGTTCACCTGCCTCTGCCCGCGCTCCGGCTATCCCGACTTCGCCACCATCGTCATTGACTACGTGCCGGGGCCGTCGGTGGTGGAACTGAAAAGCCTCAAGTTATATATCAACGGCTACCGCGACCGCGCACTCAGCCACGAGGCCGCCGCCAACGAGATCCTCGACGATCTGGTGGGCGTGCTCGCGCCGCGCTGGATGCGGGTTGTGGCGGAGTTCAATGTGCGCGGCAACATCAAGACCACCATCACCGCCGAGCATACCGCGCCCGACTACGATGGCCCGCGCCCAACCTACCAGCGCCCGTCATTCAGCGGCATCTAGGCTCTAGGGCTGTATTTTGCCATCCGGAAGTTTGATCGCTGGATGGACATCGCTATGATGGTCACCGTGCTCATGCTGATGGGCGCGCTCAGGGGTCGCCATCGCTCGCGCGCCCTTGTGATGCTGCTTGTCTTCCTGGGGCATGCCCGCCGTTGGCCCAGCCGCGCCGAGGGTGGTGTTGTGCGCCTGCACCTCATGCACGATCGCCGCGATATCGCCCGCGGTCTCGCGCTGGCCAGACATCCAGGAGTTTATTTCGGCGCCCAGCAACAGGATAACCGCCAGGTAGTAGAAGAACACCAGTATCACGATGGCGAACCCCGCCACTGATCCATAGCTGTTGGACTTGAGCGCGATGCTCTGGTAGATCGGGAAGACAAGCTCATAGAGCACCAGCAGCACAGCGGCGATCAATGTTCCCTTCCAGACCTCGGAGAAATGCACCGGGCGATTCGGTACCACCATGTAGATCGCGGTGAACAGCACCAACGCGACGAGGAACGCCACCAGCAGGCCACCGAGATTGATGAGCACGCCGACGAACCCCGTCGCGGCGCCGTTGGCATGCAGCGCGCTCACGATAGCGCTCGGAACGATCGATGCCAGGAAGACGATAGGCACCAGCACAATATAAAGCAGCAGCATGCCAATCGCCATAATATTCTGGCGGATCACGTTGCGGCCCCGCAGCCGAAAGACAATGCCGAAGCAGTTCTCTATCGTCACGAAGAGCCGCGACCCGGTGAAGATCGCCATCACCAGGCCAACGACAAATAGCGCGCCTGCCTGGCGCTGGAGGTTGGTTAACGCCACCTTCACGATGACGCCGCCCGTCCCCGACGCGCCACCCGGCAACGCGCCCGCGATGGCGTTGACGAGCTGCTGCTCGCTGCCAGGCGAGATCGTGTTGAGGATGAATCCCGCGATGGCCAGCAGCGCCAGCAGTATCGGGAAGATAGACATCAGGAAGTTATAGGCCAGCAGGCCCGCCAGATTGAAGATCCAGTCGTTGCTGAGCTTTTGCCAGAAATGCGCCAGCGGCGCGATACGCTCTTTCAGACTTCCTCCATGCGCCTGCTGCCCTGCCCGCTGACTCGCCGGGTGTCTCAGCACATGTTGACTTGCCATTGTCACACGCTCCTCCCGGCGTTATGGCCGGGTAGCTCTATGCTCTCATTGGCCCATGCCTCCTGCATGTGGCCCACCTGACATTCACGGGTATGCTATGTACAAGTTGTGTACCACCAGCGTCATATACTGAGGGCGCAACATTCAGGCCAACGGTGGAAGGAGCGGCGACGCATATGCAGCAACATGGGAAAACATCGACAATGACGGCGCGCGGCGAGTTTGAGCGTTATACCTTCGAGACCGGGCCAATGGAGAACAATGTCTACCTGCTCGTCACACCCCAGACGCGAGAAGCTGTGCTGATCGACGCCTCGGACGACGCCGAGCGGCTCGCCGAGGAGGTGGCGAAGCTGAAGGCGCGCGTGCGGATGATTCTGCTGACGCACGGCCACGCTGACCACTGGGGCGCGCTGGGCCAGCTACGCGATACGTGGGGCGTGCCGGTGGGCATCCATCTGGCCGACGCCGACATGCTGCCGCTCACACCCAACTTCGCGCTCGACGACGGCCAGCGCATCGGGCTTGGCTCTGGCGAGATTCACGTGCTCCATACGCCCGGCCACACGCCCGGCGGCGTCTGCTTCCTCGCCGATGGCTGCCTCTTCAGCGGCGACACGCTCTTCCCCGGCGGTCCCGGCGCGACCAAACAGCCCCTCGGCGACTTCCCGCTGATTATGACCAGCCTGCGCGAGAAGCTCTTCGTCCTGCCCGATAGCACAATGGTGCTGCCCGGCCACGGTAAGCCGACCACTATCGGCAAGGAGCGCCCCTCGCTGGACGAGTGGCAGGCGCGCGGCTGGTAGCTATCTGGCCAACATCGCTAGAGCCGGTTTATGACAGTAAGGACTATCTCACAAGATCTTATCACCGCCAGCCTGGCAGCTACCGCCTTTCGGCTGACGGACGGCACAACACCGAATCCCAGAAGGCATCGCCTGCTATGCGCGGGCGGTGTCTTCGCACATTCGCCGAGATACGTGGGCATGTATGACAGTCACATGGTAGAATAGCGCCAACCAGGCTGGGATAGCTCTCATATCCAAGTGAAAGTGATGACGCCGCATGCCCCGACGCCCGCGCTCACAGTCGTCCGCGCCTTCGTCCGACGAGGCCGACTCGCTCTTCGCCGATCTGCTGGACGACGAGATTGGCGCATCCGATGGCGAGGCGAACGAGGCTGGCGACGATGGTGGTGTCGGAAAGAGCGGCATCCCGCCCGCGATTGCCTACCAGTCCGCAAGCGCGACGCCCGAGACAGCGCTGGATGATCCCGACCTGCCGTACTGGCTGGCGCTCAATCGCGTGCGCGGCATTGGCCCGGCCCGCTTCCGGCTGCTGCTGGAGGGCTTTGGCAGCGCGCGCGGCGCATGGGAGGCTGGCCCGGCGGACTGGCAGGCGGCGGGGCTGGATAGCCGGAGCGTGGCGGCGCTGGAACAGCAGCGGGGGCGCATCGAGCCAGAGGCTGAGGTCGAGCGGCTCGTCAGGCTGCATATCGGCGCCGTGCGCACGATAGACCCAGCCTATCCCCGGCTGCTGCAAGAGATTCCGCTGCCACCGCCCGTCCTCTATGTGCGCGGGACGCTCGCGCCAGCGGACGAGTGGGCGCTCGCCATCGTCGGCACGCGACGAGCCAGCGCGTATGGCAAACAGATGACTGAGCGGCTGGCGGGCGAGTTGGCGCGGCAGGCGATCACGGTTGTCAGCGGGCTGGCGCGCGGCATCGACACTGCTGCGCATCAGGCGGCGCTGGCGGCGGGCGGACGTACCATCGCGGTGTTGGGCTGCGGCCCCGATCTCGTCTACCCGCCCGAAAACGCGAAACTTGCGGCGCGCCTCATCGAGCAGGGAGCTGTAATCACGGAATTTCCGCCAGGGACGCAGCCGGAGGCAGGCAACTTCCCCGCGCGCAACCGGCTGATTAGCGGCCTCTCGCTGGGCGTGCTGGTGACCGAGGCGCCGGAGACCAGCGGCGCGCTAATTACCACCCGCTTCGCCGCCGAGCAGGGACGCGACATCTTCGCCGTGCCGGGCAATGTGACCAGCCGGAGTAGTGTCGGCGCGAACCGGCTGATTCAGGATGGCGCGAAGATGGTGCTAGAGGTCGGCGACATCCTCTCCGAACTGAATCTGCACCTCGCGCCGCAGCAGCTGGAGTTGCTGGAACTACGCGAGGCGCTGCCAGAGAACGCCAGCGAGGCGCGGCTGCTTGCGCTGTTGGACGCCAGCGACGAACCTGGACACATCGACGACCTCTGCCGCGCATCAGGCCTGCCGGTCGCCGAGGTGTCTGGCACGCTGGTGATGCTCGAGCTCAAGGGGCTGGTGCGGCTCGTCGGCCCGATGACCTACACGAAGGCGTGATGATTGAGAAGCAAGGACATGTAGAATGACCAGCATCTATCTGATTCGCCATGCGACCTACGATGACGTAGAGAATGGCGTCGAGCTTGAAAATCCGGGGCTTTCGGTGGAAGGGATTCGGCAGGCCGAGTGTTTGCGCGACTGGTTGGCGCGCATGAATGACATCGCGGCGGATGTCCTGATTGCCAGCAGCCTGCGCCGCGCTGTCGAGACGGCGGAGATGCTTGCGCCAGCGCTGGGGCAGCCAGTCATCCTCGAAAACGAGCTAGAGGAGTGGCGCGGCGACAACGGTAACTTGAGCCAGGACGAATTCAACGCGCGCTGGCAGCGGCTGACCGAGGCGCAGAAGCCCTACTACCGCTGGGTTCCAGGTGGCGAAAGCTGGTTGGAGTTCGCAGCGCGCGTGCATATCGCGCTACATCGGATCGAACAGGAGCACGATGGCAAGACCATTGTGATCGTGACGCATGGCGGGGTGATACAGGCCGCATTTGGCTACTTCTTCGGCATCAGTCCCTTCGCCATCCCCGGCGTTGCCTTTGAAAACACCTCCATCACCCAGTGGTTCAAGCCAGAGAGGCCGCCGCGCTGGACACTGAAACGCTATAACGACACGCGCCACTTAGAGTCGTCGTCATAGCGGGTCAGCGTCGCATAGCAGCTTATTTCACCACGCGGAATGAGAGATGGGTGGCGCCCGGCGTTTCCATCACGCGGAGGCGTTCCAGGTGGATCGGCCCCGCGCCGATGTGATCGAAGAGGCGCACGCCCTCGCCCAACAGCACATTGGCGATGTTCATATGGAACTCGTCGAGCAGCCCCGCCTTCAGCGCCTGCTGAACCGCGCTGCCGCCGTGCAGGGCGACGTATTTCTCGCCCGCGATCTCCTGCGCCTTGGCAACCGCGCTCTCGATGCCATCGGTGATGAAGTAGTACTGCGTCTTGCCCTTCTTCACCGGCTCGCGCCGCTGCGATTGCAGCACAATCACCGGCCACTCGGGCGCCGTGCCGTCGGGGAAGACCCACCCTTCGTCACCATCGATCATATCGAAGCTGCGGTGGCCCATGATGACCGCGCCGCAGTCGTTGAGCGAGTCGCCCATGATCTCATGCAGGCGTTCCCAGGCGTCTGCAAACCACGCGAAGACCTCGGTGACGTCATCATTTTTGCCCGCGATGTAGCCATCCAGCGAGACCGAGAGGCCAAACATGACTTTGCCCATGGCGCGCTCCTATCGTGGGAGATGCTGTTATCCGTTTGCCCCGTTCGCTATGCGCGAACTGGCTCATAGCGGAGGGCAACGACGCCGCTCTTCAACGTCCTCGATTCCAGCAGCTTCAGCGGAATTGTGCGGGTGACATCAGCAAAATAGTGATGCTTGCCCTGCCCCAGCACCGTCGGATTGATATTGATGCGGTACTCGTCGATCAGGTCAAGCTGCATGAAGGTCTGCGTCAGCGTAGGGCTGCCGAGGAACCAGATGTCCTTGCCCGGCTGCTGCTTGATTTTGTTGATTTCGTCGGCGATGTTATCCTTTATCAGCACGGTATTCTGGGCATCACCCCATGCGACGCGATCCAGCGTGCGCGAGACGACGATTTTGGTCGAGTCCTCCAGAAAGCGGGCATGTTCGAGTTCGTCGGGTGTGCTTTCCGGGTTACCTGGCACGGTCAGCCAGTAACTCGCCATCCCCTCATACGTCCGTCGTCCCCAGATGACCGCATCGGTGATGGCGTGCATTGAATGGGCATACTGTTCGAGTTCGCGGTCATAAGAAATCCAGTCGAGTTCGTCGTTCGGCCCCGCCGTTAATCCATCCAGCGAAAGATGTATCATCGAGATGACTTTCCGCACAGTGCTCTCCTCCAATTGTGTCGTGATTATCAACTGACACAGCATACCTCGACGGACGCGAAAACGCCTTCTTCTATCTTGCGCTTTTGCCGTGGGACTATCAGCGGCTCGGTCAGGCTAGCAGCTTTTCGAGCAGGGTAATGAAGTCTGCTACGCCGTCCTCGGTGGCGATCTGCTCGGCGATAGCGGTGGCGCGTTTGCGGTAAGATGGCTCTTCGAGCAGCGCGGCGACCTCCCGCGCGCCACGCTCCGCCGTGAAGGCGGGACGACGCAGCCAGCGGCCCGCGCCCACCCGCGCCAGTTGCGCGCCGGAGAAGAACTGATCCACGCCCCACGGTACCACCAGCGCCGGAATGCCCGCCCGCAGACTCTGCGCCACCGTTCCCATGCCGCCGTGGTGAATCGCCGCCGCGCATTGTGGATACACCCGCGAGAACGGCGCGAAGTCCGCCGCGAAGACATCCTCAGGCAGCGGATGTGGTAGCGCTCCAGGTGGCGCGCCAATCACCAGCGCCCGCGCGCCCGCCTGGCGAATCGCCTCGATGCCCGCGCGATACATCGGGTCGAAGGCGCCGCCCACTTTGTCGGCCATCGAGCCGGAGGAGAGCGCCACCACCGGCCGATCTCCCGCCAGAAAGGCGGTTAGCTCCGGCGGCTCCTGCCAGCTATCGGGCGCATCCCAGAAGCAGAAGCCCGTCTGATGCACCCACGCAGGCCAGTCTGGCGGGCGCGGCGTATAGGCTGGGGAGACCGCCATCGCCGTCAACTGGCGCGAGAGGTTGCCCGTCTGCGCCACATCGCGGAGCGGCGGCAGGCCATACTCCGCCCGCACCTTGTTGACCGGCACATCCCACAGCTGGCGCACCGCCGTCATGCCCATCGCCCATGACACGCGGTTGGCCAGCGGCTGCAACGCGTGGGGAATGGGTACGGGTGTTGGCTGTGGCTCCAGATGGGGCGAGGGGACGAGGACCGGCGAGAGGGCGATGCTTGCCCAGGGGATATGGGTCAGGTCGGCGACGAATGAGGCGGCAAGCTGTTGCGCGGAGGAGACGAGCACATCGGCCTCGGCACAGGCGGCGCGCAACTCCTCGATCTTGGGGCGCAGCGCGGGCAGTATCACCTCGTTCATCAGGATGCGGAGCGAGGCCAGCGGCGTCGCGCGCGAGACCAGCGACTCGGCACGGTGCATCAGCGTCGTCTCGGCGTCGCCCGTCAGCAGCGCCACCGGGAACCCCAGCGCGTTCACCGGCTGCTGAAAATTGCGCTCGACGACGAACGTGACCTCGTGGCCACGGGCGCGCAGCCCCAGGCCAACCGCCAGAAACGGGTTGAGGTCACCGCTGGAGCCAAATGTCGTCAACAGAATCCGAGCCATCGCGCCACGCCTTTCGCCTAACGGTATCCGCGTAGATTATGGCGAATAACGCGTCAGGCACGCCAGCGGAGCGCTCTGCCCTCTCACACTCTCCCCTAATGTCCTTTTCCTTTTTCGCCCGAACACCCTGGGCGCAATGAGAACACGGAGGGAGTTAGCCGTGGCCTTCAGGCCGCAAGACGCCCCCGGCGCGCTGTTCGGGGTTCATGCTCAAAGTTCATAAAAGGGAGGGGAACCAAAATCACTACAGCGCTCAGGGCTTTGGCGCTTTCATGTACCACTCGGTGTATGAGCGACACTGCCCGTCGGCGTTGAAGCGCAGCGCCCAGAGGTTGTGGTAGGCGCGTTCGAGCGTCGTCTGCGTCTCATCGCTGTAGTAGCTGGAGACACCAACCGTGATCGCCTGGTCGCCGCTCACCAGCAATGGGTGATACTCGCCGCGATACGTGCCAGCCGTATCGCGGTTCTCCAGCCAGTTGGCGACAATCTGCTCGCGGCCCCGCAGCACGTCGTCGCCCTCGTCCCATGGATGGTAGCGGTACTCGGCGTCGTCGGCGAAGAGCGCGCCAATCTCCTCCGAGTCGTAGCTGATCCATGCCTGGCTGTAGGCGTCGAGCCAGCGCTGCACCGTTGCGGTATCAATGCTCATGGTTCCGTTGTCCTCCTCCGGTGAGGTAGAGTCACATTCTCAATGAAACATCAACCCCACCCCAGGCACATTGGTTGCGGCGCATGGCGTTTTCGGCGTCTACTCGTCGTCGAGCGACTGCACGCTCAGCTCGATGCCGGGGCGGAGCTCTTTCTCGTAGACGTCATAATGTACCAGCGGATGCATCCCGGCGCGCTCGTAGAGGCGGGTCGCGCCAGTCAGGCTCTGCGCGTCCACGCCGAGACCCACCTCATGCCTGCCCCGGCGGTAGAACTCGCCAAAGGCATGGTGGAGCAGTGCGAGGCCCAGCCCGTGCTTCCGCCACTCGCGCCGCACCCCCAGTGTATCGACCCAGCCGAAGCCCTCCAGATAGATGCAGATTGCCGCCCCCGCGACGGTCTCGCCCGCCATCGCCAGGAACACCAGATCGGGCGGCAGGCTCTCTGGCGTATTATGCCGCGCCATCCAGTGCTCGAAGGGTTCGTAGGAGTGGCCCCAGTGGTCGGAGAACGCGGCCTCCATCGCCTCATAGAGGGCGCGCTCGTCCTGGCCGGAAACCATCGTGCGGACGGTGATACCCTCCGACCAGACAGGCGCGGGCGGCGGCGCATCCATCACGATCTGCATGCGGCTGAAGCGGCGCACCTTGTGGTAGTCATGGTCAGTCATCAAGCGCTCGGTTGGCTCGTGTCCGCCAGCAATGCCGATCTGCAGATACACGCGGGCCTCGGGCGGCGCCAGTCTGATGTGTTCGCGGGCGCGCTCTTCCATCAGGTTCACCAGCGTCGAGCCAATGCCCTGGCCATACGAATCGGGGTGCGTGACACCCATCCCGAAAATACGGAAGTGGGTGCGGGAGAGAATATGCGCATAACCGACGTAACCGCCATCGGGACCAACGACAATCCAGGCGTCGCTGGCCGGGTTGAATTCGGCCTGGCTCCACTCGTGCTCGAGTTCCTGCATGGTATAGTCGTTTCGGCCAAAGACATCGAGATCGCTCGCCTGAATCAGCGCAAAGATGGCTGGCAGGTCGTCGCGGGTGGGCGCGCGCACGGCAAGGTGCGGCGGCAAGAGAACAGAAAGTGGCATGAGAAATAGCTCCTATGGATCAAGCGGTATCGGATGATGGGCTAGCGGATGGCTTCAGGCCGGTGTCCCTGTTGCGCTGGGCCAGAGGCCATGTCATCCGCCAGCCCGTCTCAGGTTCTAGTCCGGCGTAACGCATACATCGGCGTGGCGGCGGCGTACCCACTGGCAGCCTCCGATGCTGGCGCGCGCCGGTGATGCTCGATGACATACTCCAGCGCGGCGGCGGTGGCCTCGAGCAGCGAAAGCTCGTCCTGGGCGATGCCGGGTTGCTGGCTCACCATCGCCGTCAGCAGGTCGCCCGCCTCGGCATAGAGACGATCCATGACGAAAGTCAGCGCCTCTGCGGCTGGCGTCGGCGCGCTCTCGGCGTCTACCAGCACGTTGCGGTCGGCGTAGAGCAGCACCCAGGCGCGCTCCTGTGGCGAGCAGTGGAGCGCACGGCAGAGCGCCTCGACGGTCTGGCGCTGGACCTTGACCATGCGCCCGTTCTCCAGCCGGGCGAGCCACGTCTCGCTGATGCTGTCGTAGTTGGGATCTTCGGGTGGCAGCTCGTTATAGAGCCGGATGATGAGCTGCGCGCGCGACCAGCCACGCAGGGTGCGCAGACGCGCAATCGCTTCGCCGCAGCGTTTGGCCGCAAATTCGGGCGTACCATCGGTAGCCATGAGTGTTCCTCCTGGAAAAAAGGCTGCAATAGTGACGAGCGCCCATCGCTTGGGTAGATGCACCGGGTGCTGGGAATGTAGCCGTAGCAAGTGGTGCGGGGATGCCATGGAAAATGGCATGGAGGGCCGCGCAGACGGACCAGGGCGATCCGGACGCGACCAGTACGATGGGCAGAACCTGGTCCGCTAGACGCGCCTGGCGCCTAGCAGACTCCGGTGGTCCGGATCGTTTTCGCAGTAACTTCCAGGAATGTAGACATCGGCTCCGTGCCTCCAAATGAGGTGAACGGGGGAACACCATCGCGCATCATGCGAAGGCGCTGTGTGGGCCTTCTCTCACAATTCGCTCACGAAGGCGCTCTCACACACGTCGGCTATTGTACCACCCGTGACGAGTTTGTGCTATCAGATTTCTGATACACATGCCGCCAGCATATGTCATCTGACGAACGCGAACGACCTGGGTTTACAGACCAGGCGGCACAACCGCGGCGATCCCAATAGAGCGAAACCACTTGCGTTCGCTGGACGTTGTAGCGGAGGTGGCGAACGTCTATCCGCTGGGAATCGCGCTGGCGCTGCTCGCCGCGGGCCTCGCTGGGCGGAGCCGCGCAACCGCCTTGGCATGAAGCGGAAATAGCCCGCATAGGATATACTTGACCCAGCGCCCCTCGGCCAGGATAGTTCTGGTCCCCCTCTCCCTTTAGGGGAGGGGTTCGGGGAGGGGGCGGCCAGCCCTGACAAACACCACAATGAAGTGAGGCAGTTTCCATGAAGTTTGCGACGCGCGCGATTCACGCCGGGCAGGAGCCTGATCCCTCGACCGGTGCGACGATTACACCGATCTTCCAGACCTCGACCTATACCCAGGAGGGGCTGGAAACGCACAA
>DASUHD010000148.1:0-19856 GCA_036273675.1 Ktedonobacterales bacterium
GTAGCTGCCGTAATGGCGGGCTGGCGGGAAGGGCTGCTTCGTGACGTAGTACCACTCGTCCGACAGGTAGACGAACGGCATGCCGCGCGCTCCCGGCTCGGCGGCGAACTGTCGCTGCCAGCGCTCGACACGCGCCGTCACATCCAGCGCCTCATCCAGACGATACGGGCGCATGGCGGGCAGTTCCCCGACTTTGAGCATATTGTTGTACTTCGTCAGCCCGACGGGCACGGCGGAGATAGACTCGACGATGGGCCGCAACGCCGCCAGGTCGCTGATACTGTGTTCTAGCTCGTCGCCGTCGTTGATCTCCGGGCAGAGGACAAGTTGTGTGTGGCAGGTGATGCCGAGATCGCCGAGTCGCCGAATCTGATCGAGGATCTCGCCTGAGCGTGGGCCGTCCACCATCTTACGCCGTAGCTCCGGGTTGGTGGTATGCACCGAGACGTAGAGTGGGCTGAGGCGCTGCTCCTCCAGCCGCCGCCAGTCGGCCTCCTTCAGATTGGTCAGCGTGATGAAGTTGCCGAAGAGGAAGCTGTAGCGGTAGTCGTCGTCTTTGATATAGAGCGACTCACGCATGCCGAGTGGCAGGCCGCGCTGCGGCTGATGGCGCTCGGGCAGTCCCTTGATGAAGCAGAAGACGCACTTGTTGGCGCAGATGCGGATGAAGGGCGCAGGCTCCTCGCCGAAGCGGATGCCCATCTCGTCATCGGGCGCCTTCGCCACCAGCACGGTACGCGCGCGTCCGTTGCGTTCGATGCCCAGCAGCAACTCTTCCTCGGCGGCGTAGAACTGGTAGTCCAGCAGGTCGCGCACGGGATTGTCATTGATGGTCCGTAACAGATCGCCCGGCTGAACGCCCGCGAGATCGGCGGGACTCTCCGGCACGACCTCGCGCACCCATCCATAGAGCTTTGGCATAGTCTCTCGAAGTCCTAGACACAACAGAATATCTCAGGCGGAGCGTATCACACCGATGATGTCCTCAAAATGTTTCCCAAAATGTATGCTCAACCCTGAAGTATAGCCGCCTTGCGCCGCGCGCGTCAAACCACATCCATCCGGTTGCCCAAAATTTTCGCAAGGTAATGATGGATACGCGCGACTATCTCTCAGGAGGGTACAATCGATGGTAGCCAACCCAATATCTGATGAGATACGCACCGAAAGTCATGATACGCCGATGCCGCTCGCCAGCCAGATAGAAGCCTTGTTCAGCCGGGCTGAACCGCGGTTGCAGCGCCTCGCCCGCGCACGGCAGGTCGCGCCCGATGCGATAGACGATGTCATCCAGGAAACGCTGCTGGAGGCCTGGAAATCGCTGGAGCAGCTGCGCGACGAGACGCGCTTTTCCGCCTGGCTGGATGGCATCTGCCGCAATGTCTGTCTGCGTCACCAGCGCAGGCAGGGCATCTTGCTGACGCGTGAGGCTCCATTTCCTCCCAGCGAGAGCGAGCCAGACGATGAATCCGAGTCTGCGTTTACATCGCAGCTAGCCGACCCCGACAGCTTCGATCCCACCGAGGAACTGAGTCGCCAGGATATGGCGCTGCTGCTGGATCGCGCGCTGGGCTATCTTTCGGCAGAGAGCCGGATGGCGGTGGAGCAGCACTATCTGGCGGAGGCGCCCCAGCGGGAGCTCGCCGCGCGCATGGGCCTCTCACTGAGCGCGCTGGAGGCTCGACTGCATCGCGCGCGCGGCCAGCTGCTCCACACGTTGAGTCACGATCTGCGCGATGACGCTCTGGCGCTGGGGCTGGCGATTCTCCCCGACGACGTCGTTGGCTGGCGCAAGACCCAGATTACCTGCTACTTGTGTGGCCGTGTGCGCATGGAGGGCATATTCGAGCCGATGGCGGGCGGGCGCATCAATATGCGGCTCCGCTGCCCCGCCTGCCAGACGGAGGAGATCAACACGCTTGGGCTCGTCGAGTTGGCGCATGCGCGCTCGTTCTTGCCAGCCACGAAAAAGACGGTTTACCAGCTTGGGCAAGCCATCCTGGATGCCCTGCCATCTGGCAGCATTGTTATGCAGTGCTGGATATGCCAGCGGCCCGTGACATTGCGGGTGATGCGTGACTCCGATCTCGCCCCTGAATATGGCATGCACACTCGGCTGCAGTCGAGTTGTGGCTGCTTAACGTCGGGCGTCTTCGCCATTTCTCCCTATGGAGCGCTGCCAGAGGTCCGCGATTTCATCTTCGGGACCAGCGCCATCGTCATCCTCCCTGAGCTAGAGATGACGTACGCCGGGCAGCGCGCGATCCGCTTCGGCGCGCTCAGCCCCGCCAACGGAAGGCGCCTCTACGTCTTCGCCGATTATCAGACCCTGTTGCCACTCGCGGTCATCACCGAGTAGCCTCGCTTACTGTTATCTTCATCGCCACATACCGCGCTATTGAGAGGAGTATGCTCCATGTCTGCGCTACAAACCCCATCGGAGACCGCGACCGAGACCACGGCGCCAGCCCGTGGGTCCGGGCCGCTCATCAGCCGCAACTTTGGCCTGCTCTGGGCCGGGCAATCTATCTCCTACATCGGCGACGCGCTGCTCGACTTCACCTTTGCCCTCTGGATTGCCTTCGGTCTCGGTCGCGGGCAACCGTGGGCGCCGCTCGCGGTAAGCGGTGTGCTGGCCGCCTCGTCGGTGGGAACGCTCGTCATCGGCCCGATCTCGGGCGTCTTTGTAGACCGGTGGGATAAGCGCCGCACGATGATGGCCGTTATTCTGATCCAGGCGATCCTGACTGCCGCGCTGCTACTTTTCGCCGACCTGACGCCGCTGCCGGTCTTCCCCGGCGGCCATCCCTCGCTCGCAATGAAGCTGGTGGCGCTCTATGTCGTCATCTTCCTTGTCTATGGCCTCGCGCAGTTCGCCCGCGCGGCGCGCACTGCGCTCATCGGCGATATCGTGGCCGAGCCTGACCAGCCGCAGGCGAGCGGGCTGATCGAGACGGTGGCTGGTCTCTCGTTCATCATTGGCTTTGGCGTCGCGCCGCTGCTCTTTGTGCCATTCGGCATCGGCGTCGCACTCACCGTCGACGCGCTATCGTTCGTGGTCGCCTTCCTCGCGATTCTGGCGGTCCACGCGCCGCCCTCGGCGCGCAGCGTGAAACGGGGCGAGCGCGGCAACGTCCGCCGTGAATTCGTCGCTGGGTTGCGCTTCGCGCTCGGCAATCTGGTCACGCGGACGCTGCTCATCACGCTGGTGATCGTGCTGTTTGGGTCGGGCGCGATCAATGCGCTCTTCGTCTTCTTCGTGGCGCAAGACCTGCACGCCTCAGAGCAGGCCATTGGGCTTTTCCCGGTGGTGCTTGGCGTGGGCGTGGTGCTGGGATCGCTGCTCGGCGGCATGCTGGCGAAGCACATCGGCCTGGTGCGCATCTTCTGGGGATCCATCATCCTGGTAGGTATCGCCGCCATTGTACTCTCGCGGCAGACTGCGCTGATTCCCGGCCTCATCTGCGCCTTTCTGGTGGGCATCCCCAACGGCTCGATCAATGTGGCGCTGATGCCGCTGGTGCTACGTGTCACGCCGAAGGAAATGGTTGGGCGCGTCATGAACGTCATCGAGCCAGCGGTGACCGTCGCGCAGGTGACCTCCATCGCCATCTTCGGGACGCTTGCCAGCACGGTCTTCGCCAGCTTCCATGCCAATCTGCTGGGGCAGTCGTTCGACGCCTACGACGCGCTGATCTTGCTGACGGGGCTGCTCTGTCTGCTGGCGGGCGCGCTTGCCTATATCAGCCTTCGTCGCGCCGACGTGACCCCCAACACTACAAGGTCATAACGTGATTGCGAGGAAACTCATTCCCAGGTCACATGGACAAGCGCTGAGGCGCCACAGTTTGCGGCGAACGCGTGGAAGCCGCCTGCCGCGATCACCCGGACAGCAGGCGTCTCTGTGATATCGATATGCCCTTGGCCGGGATCGAATGCGCTGGTGTCGAGAGTCATGTAACCGGGACTGGTGATCTTGGCGCTCGTGTTAACGTCCGGGAAGTTCGCGCCGGGAGGCGCGTAGCTGAACGCGGCAAGTTCCGCCCTGCCAGTGACGGATTGATACGTCACGAGCTGATCTTGCGCGCGCGGGAGCGTAGCGCCCTCGGTGGGTGTAATGATCTCCGGCGCGGCAGGGATCACCACCGCAAAATTGGAAGAACGTCCCTTCGTGGTATAGGTGCAGGAGAAGGGATGGTCCGTACCAACGTCTGTAGTGGAGAACTGATCTTTGGTCTCATACCGCATGCCGCTGAGCGCCACGGGCGCTGCCCCGTCACAAGAGAGCGTTTCCCCATCACGAAACGCGACGAGATGTCCCGGCACACTAAAAAAGACACGCACGTGAGTCCCGACGCTGGAGAGCGAATTGCCGCCGACAGAGATGCTCACGGTGACATCGAGGGCCGAGGCGGCGGTGTCTGGGAGGTAGTAGGGAGCAGGCGTGATGCGACTAAAAGGCGCTGGCGCAAGTCCGCACGCGGAGAACACGAGAACCGCGAGGATAAGCGACGCGAGGACGGACAGCACGAGCGATCGCGGCAGAGGAGAGTGCATCAGACTACCTCGCGACTCTTCAGGCGTGCCACTGATTGGCAGCTACACCCAAAGATACGCGAGTCATGCGCGAAAGCTTACATCCAAGTCATCCGCACGAGCATAATGTCTGTGCAGTGTGTGTTGAATATGGCAACATGTGGCGTGGGGTCTGCTGCCATGTGGTTTGTTGGTCGTGTCGAGCTGGCCTTCACGGGCGTTGGCATCGCTGCTGGTCCTGAACGGCGGTTCCCGTATCATCGCAGCGCTGAGTGCCTGTCAGCTTTTCGGCTACCGCGGCCTCTACTGCGGCGCCGCGCTGCTGCTGCGTGTCATCGTGACCATCGTACGGGACCGGGCAGGGTGAGGTCGCGGGAGTTTGCGCAAGATTTGGCATTATGGCATCCACGACGACAGCAAGGATCAAGGAGAGATTCATGATGAACACCTTCCACCGAACGTTTGTCGATCGCCTGAACGACGCCCTCATCGCGATGCTGCTGCGCCTTGGAGTCAAGATAGGGACGGCGTCGCTGCTGACTGTGCGCGGCCGCAAGAGTGGTCAACCGCATACGGTTCCGGTGCTCGTGGTTGAGCAGGATGCGCAACGCTGGCTGGTCGCGCCGTACGGTGTGGTGCAGTGGGTTCGCAACATCCGGGCTGTTGGAACGGCAACGCTGACCCACGGACGCCGTTCGGAGACAATCGCCGTGACCGAGCTGTCGGCGCGGGAGGCGGCGCCTGTGCTCAAGCAGTATCTTGCGTTGCAACGCGCCGCCGATATTCAGAAGTACTTCGATGCCACGAAAGACTCGTCCATCGAGGATTTTGAGCGTGAGGCGGCCCGCCATCCAGTCTTTAGAATCACGATTGAGGAGTAGGGGCCTCCAGCGGAACCGCAGTGGGAATAGAGCAGGACAATTCTCCCAGTGCCGCCGGTACGAATGGCTGCCTGTTTTGACGAGCGAGGGGCGAGACAATACCATGAAGCCACCGGACATGACAGCCAGAAAGCCAGCAACCGAAGGAGAATACAACGATGGCCAAGACGAAATCCAGCGGCGCGAGCCACGAATTGAAGCACGCCGCCGCCGAGGGACACAAAGCGGCCAAGGCGGTGCGTAAGGTAGACAGCAGCGTCTACATGGCCGAGGTGCTGGCCAGCGGCAATCCCAAGCGCATCCGCCGCTATTTCTTGCGCAAGTGGGCCTATAAGCTCTTTGGCAAGTTCATGGGGAAGACGATCAACAAGATCTAGCAACGGACCTCACCCCTCCCCCCTCTCCCGCAAGGAGAGGGGGGGTGAGAGCGTCTACGGCCAGCGGGGATCGCTGGGGATGAGGCTGAAGATTAGCGTGTCGCGCAGTTCGCTATCTGTGTGGGTGCGCAGTTCATTACGCAGAAGCGCCTCGCGCACGAAGCCCAGCCGCTCAGCCACCGCCGCGCTGCGGGTGTTGCGCGCATCGCAGCGGATCATCACGCGTTGCGCGCCCAGCGATGCGAAGGCGAAGTCGGTCAGCAGCTTCACCGTCTCGGCAACGTAGCCATGCCCCTCGGCGCTGGCGCGAATCCAGTAGCCGATCTCGAACGCTGGCACATCCCAGCCGCGAATATGCAGGCCCGAGCCGCCCAGATAGCGCCCGCTGCCAGCCTCGAAGAAGCCCACCGTCAAGTCATCCTCTCGCAGCAGCCATTTTGCCTGAGTGCGCAGAATGAAGTCGCGCGAATCCTCGACGGTCTGGTGCTGGTTAACCCATGGCATCCAGGGCCAGAGGTGTTGGCGCGACTCCTCGACAGCCGCGAAAAGCTCGTCCGCGTCGTCCAACCGGTAGGGCCGCACGATCACCCGCGTGCCGCGCAGCTCCTCGAAAAGCGGTATCAGGGTATTGTGTCTGGGAAGCTCCATCAATGATTATCCTTTCACGCTGTCTATGAGTCCGGTGATGTGTCGTGTTCCATCAGGTATCATATGCTATCAGCCACTGAATCTGCCTTTACTTTTCCGCACCCGTTGGATGGAATCGGAGCAACAAATCATGGACGCCAAAGCTATTGCCAATGGCACGCTCGCCGCGCTTGAGGCGGGCCAGTATACCTTGCCCGATGGCGCGACCATTGCCATTCGCGATCTGCTTGCCACCTGCGTGAGCAACACGCGCTACTACGAGCCTGACGACCTGGATGCAATGTATCAGCAGGGTGTGGCCCAGCCCGGCGGTAGCGCGACGACCTTCGCCCTCGCGAATGAGACGACGCTCCAGGCATGCGCGCGACTGGTTGCCAGCCAGAGCTACCAGCGAATTGGCGTTCTCAACTTCGCCTCAGCCAGGAACCCTGGCGGCGGCTTCCTGCGTGGCGCGCGCGCCCAGGAGGAGAGCCTGGCGCGTAGCTCGGGCCTTTACTATAGCCTGCGCCAGTACCCGCAATTCTACGAATACCATCGCGCCCTGGACACCACGCTCTACTCCGACCGTATGATTTACAGCCCGGCATGCCCGGTGTTGCGCGATGACGAGGGCAACTGGCTGGCGCAGCCGTATCTGGTGGACTTCATCACCAGCCCGGCGCCCAACGCGGGCGCTGTCATCCGCAACGAGCCGCACAATCGCGCGCGCATCGCCCCGACCCTCATGCAGCGCGCGGGCAAAGTGCTCGCCCTCGCCGCTCACCATCGCTGTGAGGCGCTGGTGCTGGGCGCGTGGGGCTGCGGCGTCTTCCAGAACGATCCGGCGACCGTCGCGCGGGTCTTCGCGGACCACCTCGGCCCGCATGGCGTCTTCGGCGGGCGCTTTCACCATGTGTCTTTTGCCGTCTATGACACATCACGCACGCGGGATACCATTGGCGCGTTTGTGGCGAGCTTCGCTGGCTTTCCCAGTGAGTGAGCGCGTGGGAAAGTCAGTGGGAACCAGAATCGCCGCTGCGCCGTCTAATTGTCTGTTCGCCTCGAATTTCCCGGAGAATGCCTGACTGTGATGGTGAGATATGAGAGACAGGAGTTGCGCAATGCATCGTTCGTTTCTGTTGTTTCGGTCATTCTCGTCGTCCCAGCGGGTGAATAAGCCACGTATTCGCTCGAAGACGTTATTGGTGGTGGGCGCGGCATGTCTGCTCGGCGCGCTGGCGCTGGCTGGGTGCGGCGTCACCACCACCAACGTCGGCGGGGGTGGCGATGGCTCGCAGCAGACCGCAACTCCTGGGATCAACAATGGTGGGACGATGTCAGTGAAGCCATGTCCAGGCAATTCGGTCACATCGGCTCCATCGGCGACAGTTGTGCTGACAGTAAAGGACTCCTATAAGACGACACAGGCGCACGTCGGAGACACCATCGAGGTGCAACTCGACGCGAAGACCCACTGGTCCACTCCTGCCCACGACGCGGCCCCGGCGCTCACAGCCATCCAGCCACAGGGCGGCATGGACGAGGCCTCGCAGACTTGCCAATGGTTCTATAAAGCGGCGGCGCCTGGCAATGCCACATTAAACTTTACCGGCGCGCCCCTCTGCGACCCCACGCAGGCCTGCCCGGCCATCGCACGCGCCGAGCAGTTCACTATCCAGGTATCCTGACCTTCGCCTATCACATTCACTTCCTTTTCGTACGCTCCTGTGCCAGCGGGCGCATAGCGGTTGAGGGCCCGTGGCTGGTAGAATGACGATGACACGTTGGCGTATGTCACTGCATGCCACGGATGTCCTACCACCAGCCGCGCTTCGCGGAGCGCGTGGCGAGCGATTATGCCGCGCGCAGGAAGGAATGCAAAGACAATGGGCAAACTGATTGATAAGCTCCAGCAGGTAAGACAATCTTCCAGCTCGGGCATTGGATTTTTTGGCCGCTCTCAGGCTGCCGGGTCGAAGCCGCGCCCGGCGGCAATCGTCGTGAGCGTTGGGGCGAAAGACGCCGCCGCCGCGCAGTCCGCAGTGAAGGCGGGGGCCGATGCGCTGCTCTTCACCGGCTGGACGCCCAAGAGCGATCTGAGCGCATTCACGGCGGCAACCAACGCGGGGACGACGCTACTGGGCGTTGGGCTGGCCGAGGGCGAGAGTGGCGGCTATGGCACGCTCAAGCAGCTTCGGGACGCGGGCGCGAGCTTCGCGGTGGTCGGCACGGGCGCGTCGGCGCACATGCTCTTCGAGGAGCTGGACCACTTCGACCGTGTGGTGACATTCGATGCGCCCCGCGATGATATGGCGCTGCTCTTGCTGCGCGTGCAGAACCTGGCGCCAGCGCAGGCGGCGCTGCTCCGTGTCGGCCTGAGCGCCAGCGCCATCGCGAAAATGAGCGTCGCAGACTACACCCGGCTCAAGTTCGCGGTGGAGTCGCTCCGCTTCCCCATTTTGGCAACGCTGGATGGCGCGCCGGAGGCGCACAGCGTGCCTATCCTGGCGCGGCTCGGCTTCGCTGGATTGGTACTCTCGGGCGCGGGTGTGGGGCCGGACGCCCTGGGTACTCAGGTCACGACGCTCTGTGAGGAGCTTGAGCGCACGCCCATCTCGCACGACGAGTCGGGTTCTGCCTTGCTCGGCGGTCTGGTCGGCCTCCAGGGGACGGGACTTTCGCCACAACGGGAGCCGCAACGGGAACCAGAGCGCGACCCCGACCACGAATAGCGGCGGATGGTTGCTTTCGTCGCCCTGTGATTGTCTGTGCATCGTCGCCCCTTGTCCGGTTGCGACGCGGGCGCTTTGTGCGCATTGCAGCCCGGATGCACTACACTGTTGTACTTGTCACGGCTGAATATGATACACTCGGCGGGTACGCAACAGGGTGAGGATCACCCTCGGACGTTGTATGTGTTCGCCGATTGGTGCGGGGGCGAGGAGCCGTCGCGCGCGACATCCAGCGTGGGAGACAGAGGGGAATGGGATCAGGCCGTTGGGATGATGATGGTCGCCGGGATCAGGGGCGGTCTCCACGAAACAGACGTATGGATGATGATCCGCGTCAGGGCCGGGCAGGCTCGCGCGACGGTGGTTCAAGCGGATGGGACCGGTCGTCACGCGATGGATCACGCTATCCACGCCGCGACATGGATGATCGGGATAACGGCGGACGCGGCGGCTCCAGTAACCGGGGCGGGCGCGCTGGTAGCTCCAATCGCGGCGGCTGGGATGACCCACGCGGCAGCCGTGGCGGACCGCCAGACCGCTCCGGTGATCGGAGTGATCGCTCGATGCGTGGCGGGCGTCCGCCGGTGCGCGACGATTGGGAGGCGCCTTCACGTGGGCGCGGCGGCCCTGGTGGACCGGGATACTCCGGCTCCGGACGTCGTCCGCCACAGGGGCAGGGCGGAGGCCTCTGGGGCGATGAGCCACGGGGCCGCCCACCGATGCGCGACCCACGCGACCCGCGCGCCGCGCGTGCTGGCGGCAGAAGACCCATGGCGTCCGAGCCGGAGCAGGGCGAGTTCACCTTTGGCCGAAGCGCCGGGATTATTGCCGGTATGTTTTTGCTGGGCGTCGGTATCGCGTTTCTCTATTTCATGGTCAGCCGACCCACGCCGCAACTGGACAATACGCCAACCGTACCCACCAACACCGTGCCAGCGGTAACACCGAGCACCGCGCCAAACGTGACACCGTCACCCACAGGGCTTGGCCCAGGCGCTAGCCCTGTGTATGTGATGGTGAGTGTGGGCGCCATCGGGTAGTATTGCACTGTATCGTGTATGGAAAGTGGTTTCGAGGAAGGCAGCAACGGGTATGAGCGACGCAACGCCGCAGGCTTCGGTCGAGGAGCGGCTGCGCAACGACCTCAAAGATGCGACACGCCAGCGCGATCAGGTGCGGATGGATACGATTCGCATGGCGCTGGCGGCCTTCCGCAATGAAGAGGTCACTGGCGCGCGCCACGAGCTGAGCGAGCAGGAGCGCCAGGCCATCCTCGATAAGCTGATCAAGCAGCGCCACGAGTCCGCCGAGCTTTTCCGCACCGCCAAGCGCGACGAGCTGGCCGAGAAGGAAGAGCGCGAGGCGGCGATGCTGGCGGCGTATCTCCCCGCGAAGCTGACCGACGACGAGATTCGCGCGGTGGTCTCGCATCTGATCGAAGAGCAGGGCAAGGATTTCCGCAAGGTGATGCCGCTAGCCTCGAAGGAGACGAAGGGCCGCGCCGACGGCAAGCGTGTCAGCGAGATCGTCCGCGATATGACCAGCTAGCGAGTGGCAAGGCAGCCTTTGCACCTGATAGCGATGAAGCGACCGCTCAAGCAATCTCGTGCGCTCTGGGCATCATTATTTGGTCTACTTGCGGCGCTTGAGTAGAACTCGATATTCATTGACTCTGTACCCAGGCAGAGCACCAGACCATTGTACCGCCACCATCGCCACACACTCCCACGCATCCTTGCCCAACTCATTTAATCGAGTCTGCACCTGTGGGCCCTGGATGAGGAATGAGAGATATTCCCATTTCTCCAAATATGCGCCTCCTAGATCTCTTGTCTCTGCCTGCCTGGCTCCATTGTACCTCAATTATCAAGAGGTATCGGACAGTGTCTATTTGGATAGGGCAAGGTGGAGAGCTGGATAGTAGAGCGACAATGCAGTAAGTGGATTGTGTACAATGGCTGTGATCTGTGGGGAAAGTAGGAGTGAGTTATGGCTGGCCAGTGGTGGCGCGAGACTAGCTGGTACGATCCTCGTGTGGAGATTCGCCCCTCGGGCATCCAGGGCGGCGGCATGTATGCCCGCGCGCCGATTCACGCGGGCGAGGCGGTCGCCATCATCGGTGGCACGCCAATGACCGACGCCGAATTCGCCATCTATCGCGGGACCGTTGAGCGGTATAATGCATCCCAGATTGGTGAAGACCTCCATCTAGTCGACCTGATTCAGACGCCTGACCAGGTAGAGGGTTCCATCAACCATTCGTGCGACTCTAATCTATGGATGAACGACGAGGTGACCATTGCCGCGCGTCGGGATATTGCCACGGGCGAAGAGCTAACGCTCGACTACGCGCTGGTGACAAGCGACCCCGACTGGCGGCTGGATCGTCTCTGCCAGTGTGGCTCGCCGCTCTGCCGCCAGATCGTCACTGGGGACGACTGGCGCTTGCCCGACGTGCAGCGGCGCTACGCGGGCCACTTCGTGCCGTTTCTGAATACGCGCATCAAAAAGCTCGAAACGCTCGATAAAGAAAGATGAGAACAGAGCATGCGACGCCTGCGGTTTCTGCAGTTCGATGTCTTCACCCGCGAACCCTTTGGAGGCAATCAGCTTGCCGTATTCTTCGAGGGCGACTCCCTGAGCGATGAGAAGTTGCAGGCCATCGCTCGCGAGATGAACTACTCCGAGTCAACCTTCATCCTGCCGCCGAGCGACCCCAAAGCCCTCTGCCGCGTTCGCATCTTCACCCCCGCCGCCGAACTACCCTTCGCGGGCCATCCCGTCATCGGTACGACCTTCGCGCTGGCGCAGGAGGGGATGATTCGCGCGGGCGAGTCGCCAGTCACGCTCCAACTTGGCATTGGGCTGGTACCGGTCGAGCTGCTCTACGAGGGCCAGCGCGCCGTCTTTGTCTGGATGTACCAGCCTATTCCCCGCTTCGAGACCTGGCAGGGAGACGCCAACCGGCTGGCCAGCGCGCTTGGCCTCACGCCCGATGATTTCGACGACGCACTGCCCATCGAACGCGCCATCGTTGGCGTCAATCACGTGCTCGTGCCGATCCGCTCGCTCGACGCCATTGGGCGCGCCCATTCCACACCCGATCTGCTGGAGGCGCTCAATCTGCCGAACGAGCATCCCGGCTGCTTCCTCTTCACGCTCGAACGCGCGGAAAGCGGCGCCGATATCCACGGGCGCATGTTCGCCCCGGCGATGGGCATCGGCGAAGATCCCGCCACCGGCTCCGCGGCAGGCCCGCTCGGCGTCTACCTCCTGCGCCACGGACGACTCACACCCGACGAGACCGGGCAGACGCGCGCGCGATTAGAGCAGGGCATCGAGATGGGGCGGCCCAGCGCGCTGGATATCGCCATCACCGGCAGCGCCGAGAACATCGAGGATGTGCGCGTTGGCGGGGCATCGGTGCTGGTAGCCGAAGGCGAACTGCTGTTGCCGTGAGTTGGCCAATTACCCGGCCCGTATGTCATAGAAACCACCGCGTTCCCGGCCATCCGTGATAGCATAGACGCTGAAGATCAGGCGCGTCTGGCGCCTCAGGGTCAGGAAGGACTACACGGAATGCGGATCGCCGAGTTGCTGGCGGCACTGCCTGTCGAGGAACGCGATGGCGCTGGCGAGGGTGAGGTGACCAGCGTCACCTACGACTCGAGCGCAGTGACGCCAGGCGCGTGTTTCGTCGCCGTTCGCGGCCAACGCTCCGATGGCCATACCTATATTGGTGAGGCGCTGGCGCGTGGCGCGACGCTCATCGTCGGCGAGGCGTCCGTTCCGCCCGACTTCCCCACTGACCACACCTACGCGCGAGTCGCCGATTCGCGCCGAGAGCTGGCGACGGTCGCCGCGCTGGTGGCGGGCCAGCCATCGCATCAGATGGAGATCATCGGTGTCACCGGCACCGACGGCAAAACGACCACCAGCAATATCATCGACGCGCTGATGACGGCGGCTGGCCGACGCACTGGCCTGATGAGCACGGTTGACTTCAAGATTGGCGAGAAGCGCTGGGCGAACAACACGCGCTTCACCACCCTCGAAGCGCCTGAGGTGCAGACGTTGCTGGCGCAGATGCGCGACGAGCAGGTGCAATGCGCCATCGTCGAATCAACCTCCAGCGGGCTGGCGCTTCAACGGGTCCACCAGGTTGCCTACGATATCGCCGTCGTCACCAATATCACCAGCGAGCATCTCGAATTCCATGGCACGCTCGAAGCCTATCGGCGCGCCAAAGCGATGTTGGTGGAGGCGGTTGACCCTGACCTGCGCAAAGGCCTTCCGTTTGCGATTCCCAAAGCCTGCGTGCTCAACGCCGACGATTCTTCGTTCAATTATCTGAAACCCTTTTGCCGCGCGCCGATTGTCAGCTATGGCATCGATGCGCCAGCGGACGTCCGCGCCGAGGAGGTGCGGTTGGGGGCCGACGGCTCGCAGTTCCGTGTCCGTCTGCCGGATGGCGGCGTCTTCGAGGTGGATACGCCCCTGGTGGCGCGCTACAACGTCTCGAATGCGCTGGCGGCGCTGGCGGTCGGCTACCTGCACGGCCTCCCGCCGGAGTTGATGGCGCGGGCGCTCAAGGCGTTTCCGGGAGTTTCCGGGCGGATGGAGCGCATCGAGCAGGGGCAGCCGTTTACTGTCGTCGTGGACTATGCCCACACTGCCGATAGCCTGGAGAAGGTGCTGCGGGCGTTGCGTCCACTCACGCGCAACCGGCTGCTCGTCGTCTTTGGCTCAGCGGGCGACCGTGATCGGGTGAAGCGGCCCGTCATGGGCGGGGTCGCGGCGCGTGAGGCCGATTTCGCTGTGATTACCGATGAAGACCCGCGTGAGGAAGACGCGGCGTCCATTCTGGCGGAGATCGCGGCGGGCGCGGACGCGGCGGGCGCGCGCGAGGGCGAGCAGTATGTCTCTATCGTCGGGCGGCGCGAGGCCATCGTCCGGGCGCTCTCGATGGCGCGCGAAGGTGACACGGTGTTGCTGGCGGGCAAAGGACACGAGCAGAGCATTGTGATCGGGCGCGAGAAGCTCCCGTGGGACGACCGGCTGGTGGCGCGCGATGTGCTGTCCGAGCTAGGGTACCGTTAAGCGTCAGACGGCGCGGACGTAGGGCACCTGCTTTTTGGCGGTCATATACGCCGTTACCGGTCGCGAAATCGTGCCGTTTTATTCAGTGAGTCGCGCCGTAGAAATCTGGTGCGGTTATCTGGCGGAGCGGGTGATAGATAGATGATAGAGTCATTCCTGGGCGCGTTTCTCACAGCGGCGCTTCTCTGCGCGCTCTTCTGCGCGCTAGCGTGGGCTGTGTTCCCCTGGTTCCGTAGCGGCGAGCGCAAAGAGGGCAACTTCAAGGCCGATCAATCGACTGGCGGCTTTCGCTTCGATCCTAAGAAAAAAGAACTCAAGAAGCAGCCGTTTCGGGTGAGCAGCAGCGAGCTCCCGCTCGTCGGCGGCCCGGCGCTGATCTTTGCCACCATCGCGGCGTCGCTCGGGTTCGCCTTCTGGCTGGGGCTTGATACGCCGGAATGGCTGCTGCTCGTCCTGCTGCTTGTGGGTATCGCGGGATACGGATTCATTGGTTTTATCGATGACTGGCAGAAGGTGCATCGCGGGGTTGGCATCACTGAGGTACAGAAGTTCGTCGGCGTCCTCATTGTCTCGCTAGGCATCGGCATAGCCTTCAATCGCCTGATCGTCACAAAGTACCTGTCGGCGCGCTTCCCCTATCCGCCATATAGCGATATTCCACTGCTCGGCAATGTGCTGATCGATACCCATTTCGCCTGGATTATCTTCTTCATCGGGATTACCGTCGTCGTCGGCGTCACCACGCCGCTCGCGGTCGATTTCGCCGATGGGATGGATGGCCTGTGCGGCGGGCTGCTGGTGAGCGCATCGCTGGCCTTCGCCGTGATCCTGCTCTTCCAGAATCAGAAAGACCTTTGGCCGCTGGTGGTCGTCTCGCTGGCGGTTGCGGGCGCGTCGCTCGGTTATTTGCCGTTTAACTGGCCCTCTCCGTGGCGCAATCGCGTCCCAGGACGCAAACGGCGGGCGCGGCTCATCATGGGCGACACCGGCTCGCTGGGGCTTGGCGGCGCGCTGGCGCTGGTCGCGATTGTCAGTCGCCTAGAAGTCCTGCTCATTATCATTGGCGGTGTCTTTGTCCTGGAGGGGCTTTCGGCGCTGGTTTCGGCGCGCATCCTGGTCAAGTTCTTCCGCCGCTTCCTCTTCCTCGAACGCTTCGGCGATACCAAGGGATTCCCGCATACCGAGTTCCCGCTGCCCTTCCTGGCAACGCCGATGCACCACCATTATGACCTGCTCAACTGGAACCGCGAGCGGCTGGTCTATCTGGCGTGGCTGCTGGGTGCGGCGCTCGGGCTGCTGGGCGTTGCCAGCGTGATCGCGCCGCTGACCTGGGAGCGCTATCTGGCGCGCTTCGTGGGTTTGCTGGTGCTGGTTGCCGTCTGGCAGCTTGGCCCCCGCACCAAACTTTTCTTCCTGGGGCTGGCGCTCAAGCGGACCGATTCGCCGAACAGCCCGCGCCGCGTCGGCCTCTTCTATGGCTATCCGTATAAGCTTTTTGGTCGCCGTCTCTATCACTGCGTCGATCTAACCAGCGTGCGCGAGACCGACCTGACCAGCCCAGCGGAAGACCTTTCGCTCTGGCAGCGGATGAGCGTCTTCGATGCGCGCGCGCTGCTGGGATTCTACTGCTATCGCGCGGGCGCGCTGGATGACGCCTGGCGGATTTGGGAACGCCTGCCGCGGCCCAATCTGGAGGTCCGCCCAGAGGTCGAGGAGATGATCAACGAAGTGCGCCACCAGATTGCGCTGGACGATGTGGAGAACGATCTCTCGGAGCGCGCGGCGCTCTCGGCGGACGATCCAGCCAGCGCAGGCACATGGCGTTCAACCACGCCACCGGGCGCCGCGCGCTCGACGCCGCGACCGCGCTCCGGCGGAGCCAGTATTCCGGCGCACATCGATCTGGCGAATTCGTCCGCTCCCGCTAACTCGGTTCCCGCGCCATTCTGGAATCCCTCAAGCTGGACATCCGCCATGGCGCCGGTTGACGGGCAGCCCGCTGATCCATCGGCCACGTCGCCTTCTCGCCCCGTCATGCCCAATGCCAATGGCGCCAGTAGCGCGCCGGTGACGACGTATCCTCCAGCGCCCGCGACGCAGCCCGCTCGCCCACCCGAGGACGGCGCGACGAACGGCGACTAGCCACAGCCCAGACGTGTTCGTGATATACTATCTGACGGCTCTGTCGGAGCGCTGCTCTGCGGGGCCGTCTCTCATGTGCGGAAATATGCGCCACGGCGGCGCGACTGTGCAAGGGATTGCACACCGTGAATTCAGCGAAATTGGAGACGCCAGATGGCGCTTACGGTTGGTATCATCGGCCTGCCCCTCTCAGGCAAGACAACACTCTTCAACGCCCTGACACGCGCGGGCGCGGAAATATCCGGCTATCCCACCAGCACGGTGCAGGCGAACCGCGCGGTGGTGCAGGTGCCGGACGAGCGGCTGACGCGGCTGGCGGAGATTTTTCACCCACGCAAGATTGTGCCGACTGCGATTGAGTTCGTGGACGTGGCGGGCATTGGCCAGGAAGCCGCCGGGGCAAAGCACGAAGGGCTGAGCGCGGAGTTCCTCGGCCACATCCGTAACGCCGACGCGCTGGCGATTGTCGTGCGCTGCTTCGAGAACCCGCAGGCGCCCCACCCGGCGGGCAGTGTCAACGCCACCCGCGACCTGGACGACCTGATGGCGGAGCTTGCGATCACCGACCTGGCGACGGTGGATAAGCGCATCGACTCGACCGGGCGCAAGGCGAAATCTGGCGATAAGAAGTTCGGCGAGGAGCTAGAGTTCCTGCGGCGGTTGCGCGACCACCTCAACGAGGGCCGTCCCGCGAGCGAGCTGCACTATAGCACGCTCGATGAGAACGTCTTGCGTGAGCTGTTCCTGCTGACAATGAAGCCGCGCCTCTACGTGGTGAACGTCGGCGAGGATATTCTGGGCGAGGCGGGGGCGCTGGTGGAGAGCGCGGCGGCCACCCCGGCGACGGGCGAGCTGGCGTGCGTGGCTGCGTCGCGTGATCGCGCGCGGGCCGAGGGCGCGGAAATCGTCGCCGTCTCCGCCAAGCTGGAGGCCGAGCTAGGCGAGCTACCGGAGGAGGACGCCGCCGAGTATCTGGCCGCGCTGGGCCTGCCGAAGCTGGGCGCCGACCGGGTGATTCAGGCGGGCTACCGCGCGCTCAATCTGATCTCGTTCCTGACGGCGGGCGAGGATGAGGTGCGCGCCTGGACGGTGACGAGCGGATCGAAGGCGCCTGCCGCCGCGGGCAAGATTCACACCGACTTCGAGCGCGGCTTCATTCGCGCCGAGGTGGTCCACTACGACGACCTGATGGCCGATAGTGGCTCGATGAAGACGGCCAAAGAGCATGGCCACGTCCGCCTGGAGGGCAAGGACTACACCGTCCGCGACGGCGACATCATCGAGTTCCGCTTCAACGTCTCGAAATGAGTGCAAGCCGCCTCAGAACGCCTACAATATGTTCAGGCAGCGCCTTGTATCGTCTGCTGCTGGCTCGCTCCTCAGCGCGAAATGAGAGGGAGAGTACGCGAAGCATGCCTACTATCCACCTCGAAACGTTGATCGCCGCGTCGCCGGACCGGTGTTTCGATCTGTCGCTCAGCGTTGACCTCCATCGCCAGTCGGTGGCGCATTCCCACGAGCGCCCAGTTGCTGGCGTGACCACTGGCGTTATGCGCCTGGGGGATACTGTGACATGGGAGGCGGTCCATTTCGGCGTCAAGCAGCACCTCACCACCAAAATCACGGCGTATGAGCGCCCGCGGTACTTTATCGATGAGATGATCCGGGGCATTTTTCGGGAACTGAAGCACCATCATGCCTTCATCCCCCAATCATCGGGGACACTCCTGATTGATACGTTCACGTTCCAGGCCCCGCTGGGGTTCCTTGGGAAGGTGGCGGAAGCGCTGTTTCTCACGCGCTATATGCGAGGACTCCTTCTCACCAGGAATCGCTACCTAAAGCAGGTGGCCGAAGCCGATACCGATACGATGCAAACGGTTCTCTGACCCCATCGGCCGAACGGACGCCTGGTGGAGTCTGGTCTCTCCCCGCCGCATGCGAGGGGCAATAAAGCAATCTGACTCGGCGTTCTCAGCGGCGCGACGCGACGAATATCATCAGGCGGACTGCGCTGGTGAAAGGACTGCCATCCCAGTCACCATATACATCTTCCACAGTGAATCCAACGCTGCTCAGGGAGTCAGTCAGCTCTGCCTGGCTGCGAAAGCGCAGTTCGCTGCCCACAACCACCACCTCACCAGTAGCGGTAAAGATGTTATGACCCTCGAAGCGCACCCGATCTTTACCCACGCGGACAAGTTCCAGCCAGCGCTCCATCGGCCCGAACGGTGAGTCGATTCGTTCGTAGGTGGCGCCGTGGGTCCACTGTTCCCACGCGTGGGCATCGGGGTTGCGGCTCTCGAAGGCAAGATAGCCGCCTGGGCGCAGTGCAACGTAGATAGCATGCAGTGTCGCGCTCCACTCCGCATCGTCAAGGAAGACCTGGGCCACATTGCCGGTCATGACCACCAGGTCAGATTCTGGGGTTCCGAGCGCGCTGGCGTCGCCCTCAATCCAGTCTACCCGCTCGGCGCCCGGCTGTCGGCGCGCGACCGCCAGCATCGCGGGGGCAGGATCCACGCCTGTCACGACGCGGCCTTCGACCGCTGCCAGCTCCCGTGTCAGCAACCCCGTACCGCAGCCCAGGTCGAGAATCCGGCGGGCATCGAGGGTTGCGGCGAGACGAAGATAGAAGTCGGTGTCGGCGCCGCGCGGATTATCGTGATCATAGAGCGCAACCAGGCGTGGGTCCACATAATGCCCGTCAAGTTTCACCAGAGCGTACACCTCTTCTTGCCACCCAGCTACAACTCGTTAGCCGTGGTCAGTAAACGCATGAGCACGCGATAGATGTCAAAACCGGGCAGACAGGAAAACTGGTCTCTCCCCGTCACGGGTGGCGGCGCGGATGGCGGCGCGGACGGCAGCGGCCTGAACCGACTCGGCACGACGCTGATGGAAGTGCGGGCGCGGCTGCGCCATGCGGACTCTTGATGTTCGATGCAGGGCTACGGCAGACTTGCGGGGTGGTGCGCTCCGGTGACTGTGCCAATGGAGGACGGAGCCGCTACCTGCCATTGCTCAAGCACCGGGAAGTCTACGCCGGGAACCTCGCTCCACAGGGCCGAGGTGTCGAAGCCCGTGCTATCCGCATACCATGCGGGCAGGCCCCCAGCTGAAGGATCGTGCTTCGTCGCGGCGCCTCCATTCAGGAAGCCGGTGAAGATGAGCGGGTCAGGCGTGGACGGTATCCCAATGAGCAGGCTATTGCTCGCTACCACGGCTACCTGCTTCTGATCTGGCGCGATGGCGAGATAGGCGTTGGCGTTGGAGACGGCTCCAGCGAGGATCGAAATGGGCGTGCCTGGATTGTTGGTGGCGACGACGTGAAACTCGGATGTCGTCTTGACGGCAGGATAGCCAGGAGGGTTGTTCAGAGGGCCGCCAGCGATAACGGTTCGCTGGTAGGCCAATTTCTTGCCGTCCGCGGTGACATCCCAGCCCATGGCGTCTACCTC
>DASUHD010000149.1:0-39996 GCA_036273675.1 Ktedonobacterales bacterium
ACGGCAACTGGTATCAGCAGCTTCCAGGGATCGATCCACTCTTCCGCGGTGATCACCTGAGAGCTAGGCGCATAGTAATATGGGCCAAGATACTTCAGAAACGACAGCGTGTCTCCCGCCGTGCCGAACGTCTGAAAGAGATACCACAGCACGACCACCAGCGTCGCGACACCACCAGCGGCTCGCCCGGCGCGCATGAGGGCGCTGACGAACATGCCAAGCCCTACAACGAGGAACAGCAGCGCCGCAATATCCACGTTCGCGAGCAGAAACCATTGCCAGTGCAGCCGGGCATTTGCAAAGATCAGCGTGCATAACCAGGCTGTCAAGAGGGATGTAGCAATGATCAGCAAAGCGCCTGCCAGCATCGCCGCCCACGCCTCCAGATAGTAGCGGGTGCGGCTGATGGGACGCGCCAGGGAGAGATCAATCGTGCCATCCTCGATGTTGCGCGCAATGCTCGCTCCAGACGCATACGCGAGCACGCCGCCAAAGAGCAGCATGAAGAAGCTACCGTACAGTTCGAGCGCCAGATACGCGGCAAAGAGCGGGGTGTTTGGGCTTAACGTGGCGCCGCCGATGAGCGCGCCAAGGCTGCCGGTTAGATAGGCCTCGATTTTCAGGGTCTCGAATGCTGGCAATAGCAGGCCAACGAGCAAGCCAATGATCAAAATGTATCCACAGGCTGCGGCTAGCAGGCCGCGGCCTTCGAGCAGTGTCGCGGCGAAAACAGGGAAGCCACGCCTGCGTGGCCTGGCGCGGCTGACGCTTTCCGCTGGCGTTGTTGGGGTGATAGATGAATAGGTCATGATTGTTGGCCCTCCGCGGTCGGAGATGGCGGAAGCGTTTGTGCGTCCACTGATTGACCTTTGGCGCCCTCAGTGTAGAACCTCAAGAAGACATCTTCTAATGGCGCTTCCTCTACTGCCAGCCGCCGGATGGTATGGCGCGCAAGCGCTTTGATGACCGGATCAATACTGCCAGCGAGCTTCAGGTGATAGGCGCCGTTCTTTTGCCGCTCTACATTCTGGACACCGGGAATGGTGGACAGTTCATGCTCCACTGCCCCATTGGCGCCATCGGCAAACTCGACGATGACCATTTGCCCGGCGCGCTCGCGCAGACGCTCGATTTCCTCAATTGCCACCAACTCGCCGCTACGAATCACGGCGACGCGCTGGCAGATTCGCTCCACCTCGCTGAGAATATGGGAGCTCATGAAGGCAGTCAGCCCTTTTTCCACCTGCTCCAACAGAAACTCATTGAAGGCGCGCTGGCCCAGTGGGTCCAGGCCGCTGGTTGGCTCATCCAGAATCGCTAGCTCTGGCGCGCACATGAACGCCTGGATAATGGCGACCATCTGGCGCATTCCCTTGGAAAAGCCTTTCAGCCTGCGGTCAAGCGGAACGTCAAAGCGATCCAGCAGCATCGGCAACAGCGTCGGCTCCAGTCCGGCCATATGCGAGTAGCGGTTGAGGAACTGCTTCGCCGTCAGGTCACCAGGCAGACGAACATCTCCGGGTAAATAGCCAATACGGCGGTGTATGGCCGGGGCGTCGCGGCGGGCATCCAGGTCGAAGATATTGATGGCGCCACTGGTTGGGCGCAACACATCCAGCATACAGCGGATCGTGGTCGTCTTGCCCGCGCCATTAGGACCAAGAAAGCCAAAGATTTCGCCGCGCTGTACCTGAAAGGAGATGTCGCGCACGGCACGCACAGGCGTCTTGCCCGCATAGGTTTTGACCAGGTGGGAGACGTCAATCGCCATCGTCGTCATGAGTCGAGACCTTTCACTGGGCTTCCTCACACTTGTTATAGTCCAGCGAAGGTGAGCAGTCAACGAGTCGAAGCCTCTTCCGATCCTCCCATTCGGCGAACAGGCGCTTGTTGCTCATGACGCTCTTGCTCGTGACTCGGCCAGCTTCCGCAAATCGGGCTGAGCAGCGGAATGGAGGGACGACCAACACGAGACAGAAATAAGGGCGCATCGGCACCATGTGTGAGAGACAGTGTGAGAGATAGCTGGAGGATTCATGTCGCAAGCAACACCTCAACAATCCGGTGAGCGCGCCTTTCGCCCCGCCACCCTCACCGCCTATGGGCAGACTGTTGAGCGTGTGATTCAGTCCATGCGCGCGCATCTTTCGGAGCCGCTCTCACTCGAAGAGATGGCCGAGATCGCCTATCTCAGCCCGTTTCACTTCAACCGTATCTTCCGCTCGATCACCGATATCCCACCGGGCGAGTTTCTGGCCTCGCTGCGGCTGGGGGCGGCGAAACGGCTGCTGCTGACGACCACACTGAGCGTCACCGATGTCTGTTTCGAGCTGGGCTATACCAGCCTTGGCACCTTTACCACGCGCTTCAAGCAGTTCGTTGGGTTCTCGCCGCTTCAGTTGCGTCAGATGGCCGACGAGTTAGCCAGCGCCCCCATTCAGCCGCTGCTCGTCGCCCATAGTGAAATGCGGCTGCTGGGCGCGACTCGCATCGGCGGGGTACGTGGCTCGATCACCGCGCCAGACAGCTTCAGCGGCCTGATTTTTGCGGGCCTCTTTCCGAAATTCATCGCGCAGAACGGCCCGGTGGCCTGCACGACAGTCTCTGCGCCCGGCGCATTCCAGATCGGCCCGGTACCCGATGGGCGCTATTATCTCCTGGCCGCGGCGCTGCCCTGGTCGCAGAACGCGCTAACCTATCTGCTGCCCGAGCGCGGGATGCTGGTGGGCGTTTCCGAACAGTCCGTGGTGGTCCGTGACGGTCAGGCGAGCGCGCCAGTTGAGCTTGTGCTGCGCCCACCTTGCCTGACCGATCCGCCGATTCTGGGCGTCTTTCCGCCGCTACGCGCGATGCCAGCCGCATCCCGACTGCGCGCCGCACTCTGACAAACGCATCTGCCCGATTTCCCTTGCATTAGGAGCAAGCACATGAGCATGGTCTTTGAGAGCCGGGTGTCGGATTCGCCGCTCGTCGAGCGTGTCTGGCGGAGCAGCAGTGAGTCCGCTGGCCCGTTCATCTCGATGGCGCTGAACCGCATGCAGGTGGTCATCTGGGACGAGGGAGGCAAGACCTACTTCACCGTGCGCGGCCCGGAAACCAAAGCAACCCTTGCGCACTGCCCGGTCCATGCCGAGTTCGTCGGCATCGTGCTCAAATGCGGCGCGTTCATGCCCCATCTGCCGCTGGGCAATCTGATCGATGGAGCGGTGACACTGCCCGAGGCGACGAGCGAGTCATTCTGGCTGCATGGCTCCGCATGGCAATTCCCCACCTATGACAATGCCGATACGTTTATCGAACGGCTGGCGGATGATGGCGCACTGGGCTTCGATCCAGCCGTCGAGGCTAAGCTACAGGGACGCCCCAGCGACCTCTCGCCGCGCTCCGCACAGCGGCGATTCCTGCGCGCGACCGGGCTGACACATAGCGCCGTTCGCCAGATCGAGCGCGCCCGCTACGCGACGGTTCTCTTGCGGCAGGGCGCGTCCATCTTCGACGCGGTTTTTCAGGCAGGCTATTTCGATCAGCCGCATCTCACCCGTGCGCTGCGCCACTTCATCGGCCAGACCCCCGCGCAGATCACGGGCAACGGGGCGACGAAGCAGTTGTCGTTTCTGTACAAGACTTCCCCTGTACTCTGAGGCATACTAACCATATCACCAGTACAAATGTTCACTATCAACGAAAGGGATGCACCACATGGACAATGTCACATCAAAGGATGGCACGATCATCACCTACGACCGGCTGGGCGAAGGCCCGGCGGTCATTCTGGTCTCCGGTGGGTCGGTAGACCGCTTCTCAAACGCCTCATTGGCGGAGCTGCTGGCGAAACAGTTCACTGTTTACAACTTCGACCGGCGCGGGCGCAACGAGAGCGGCGATACGCCGCCGTACGCGGTCGCGCGCGAGATCGAGGATATCGCCGCCGTGACGGATGCGGCGGGCGGGTCGGCGTACCTGTATGGCTCATCGTCTGGCGCCGCCCTCGCTATGGAGGCAGCGCGTCAGCTTCCCAACAGTATCACAAAGCTGGTGATGTGGGAGGCGCCCTACATCCCCGACGGCTTCCCCCGGCCACCCGCAAATACAGCGCAAATCTTCAGCGATCTGATTGCCCAGGGCAAACGTGAGGACGCCGCCGAGTTCTTCATGGCGAAGGTCGTCGGTTTGCCGCCGGAGTTTGTGGCTCAGGCGCGGACCTCGCCATGGTGGCCGGGCCAGGTGGCGCTGGCGCATACGCTCGCCTACGACGCCACCATCATGGGCGACTATACCCTGCCGGTCGAGCGGGTGGCCCAGGTCCAGATTCCGACGCTCGTACTCTATGGAAGCGCCAGCATGCCCTTCATGCCGGTCGCGGCGCAAGCAATCGTGGATCATCTGCCCAACGGCCAGCAGCGCGAGCTGGAGGGCCAGCGGCACGATGTTGACGCGGCGGCGCTGGCGCCCGTTATGACCGAGTTCTTCAGCGCGACGAGCGCGGCATGAGGTGACATGCTCTGCCTGGAAGGACGATGGATGGCGCATCGAAAGGTGCGCCATCCTGGTTTCCTCTAACGTCCGCATTGCATCGTCATGCCCGGCACGGATGGCGGCTTTGCGGATTCCATATGCACTTACAAGGCAAAGAATAGACATCCAACACCAACAACACCCCAACCGAAGGAGACAACAATGAGCGCCACTGCAAGGCGAACCAAAGCAGGCTTACGCATCATGGCGATTACCCGGCCAGACAACGCGCGCTGGCTATCACTCTTCATCCTCTGCGCGGGCTTTCTGATGATCGTCGTCGACTCGACCATCGTCAATGTTGCGCTGCCGTCGATCCAGCGAGACCTCGGCTTCTCGCAGTCCAGCCTGGCCTGGGTCGTCAATGCGTATCTGATCGCCTATGCCGGGATCATGCTGCTGGCTGGGCGGCTCGGCGATCTGATTGGCCGCAAGCGTATCTTTCTGATCGGGCTGATTCTGTTCACCGCCGCCTCGGTGCTTTGCGGATTGTCATTCAGCCAGCCGCTGTTGATTGCCGCGCGATTTGTGCAGGGCGTCGGCGGAGCCATAAGCTCGGCGGTCATTCTGGGCATGGTGGTGACGATGTTCCCGGAGCCGGGCGAGCGGGCGCGCGCGATTAGCATCTTCAGCTTCGTGGCGTCGGCAGGCGCATCGGTAGGCCTGCTGGCGGGCGGGCTCATTACGCAGGCGATGTCGTGGCACTGGATCTTCTTCGTCAACCTGCCCATTGGCCTGGCGACCGCCCTGGTGGGCGCGCGCCTGCTCGAAAACGACTCCGGCATCGGCCTCGGCGAGGGAGCCGACGTCATCGGCGCGATCCTCGTCACGGCGGCGCTGATGCTGGGCGTCTATACCATCGTTGACTCGGCGAATTATGGACTGGGATCGGCGCGCACACTTATCCTGGGCGCAGTTGCGCTTGGGCTGCTCGCCGCGTTCATCCTCCGCCAGGCGCTGGCCCGCAACCCGATTCTGCCACTACGCCTCTTCCGGTCGCGTAATCTCTCGGGGGCGAATCTGATTCAGGCGGTCATGGTGGCCGCCTTCTTCGGATTCTTCTTCCTCGGCTCGCTCAATCTGGAGCGCGTGCTCCGCTATGGCCCGATGGAGATTGGCCTCGCCTTCCTGCCGGTCGCGGTGGGAATGGGCGCGCTCTCGCTCAGTTGGTCGGCCCGGCTCATCATGCGCTTCGGCGCGCGCACCATGCTGCTGGTGGGGCTGGTCATGATCGCGGCGGGGCTTGTGCTGCTGGCGCAGGGGCCGATGATGAGCGACTATCTGCGCGACTTGTTGCTACCAATGACGCTGCTCGGCATCGGCGGCGGACTGGCTTTCCCCGCGTTGACCATCGTGGCGATGGCCGACGCGACCCCCAGTGATTCGGGGCTGGCCTCAGGACTGCTCAACACGACGATGCAGGTGGGCGCCTCGCTGGGTCTGGCGATTCTCGCCACGCTCTCTTCCACGCGGACAGGACAACTGCTTGCCGATGGCCGGAGCCTCACGGCATCGTTGAGCGGCGGCTATCACCTCGCCTGGGCCATCGGCGCGGGCCTCACGCTGCTGGCGATCGCGCTGGCGGCGACGGTGCTTCGACGCGGCACGAGCGCGCAGGTCGAGACGGAAGATGCGGCGGCGGAAGAGAATGAGAATGAGAATGAGAACGAGCAGGTAGAGGTGTGCGCCTAGCCAGCGCGCCAGATCAGCCAGCAATGCGACATCTTCAGACAGGACACAGGAGACACGGACAATGCAGACGGTTACCTCGAAAGACGGCACTCCCATCGCATTGGATCGGTCTGGCGCGGGGCCAACGGTTATTCTCGTCGGCGGCGCGCTCAGCGACCGTGCGGCTGGCATTCCGCTAGCGACTCGCCTCGCGCCCCACTTCACGGTCTTCGCGTATGACCGACGCGGGCGCGGGGATAGCGGCGACACGCAACCCTACGCGGTCGAGCGCGAGATAGAAGACATCGCCGCCCTCATCCAGGAGGCTGGCGGGTCTGCCTTCATCTTCGGCATGTCGTCTGGGGCAGCGCTTGCCCTCGAAGCAGCGAGTCACGGCCTCTCCGTCACCAAGCTAGCGCTCTACGAGCCGCCGTTTATCGTTGATGATGCGCGCAAGCCCATTCCCGCGGACTATGTGACCCATCTGGGCGAATTGGCCCGGTCTGGGCAACGGAATGAGGCGGTCGAATACTTCATGGCGAACGCGGTGGAGGCTCCGGCTGAGATGGTGGCTCAAATGCAACAGTCGCCGATGTGGCCCGCGATGGAGGCGATAGCGCATACGCTCGCCTATGATGGCGCCATTATGGGTGACAATATGTCGGGCAAGCCGTTTTCACCGGGACAGTGGGCGAACGTCACGATACCGACGCTCGTCATGGATGGCGGCGGCAGCCCGGTCTGGATGCACCACGCGGCCCAAGCGGTCGCCGATATTCTCCCCAATGCGCGGCGCCTCACCCTGGAAGGCCAGACCCATGCGGTTGATCCCGATGTCCTTGCCCCGGCCCTCCAGGCGTTCTTCACCGATTGACCTACAGCGCAGCCTCTGGCCCGTAGCGAGCATGGGCCAGAGGATCTGTCAGCATACGCTCAGGCAGGCCGCGCCCGCCTCATCGCAAGCCAGTCCCGCAGCCGCGCGAATCCCATCAGCAGCAGGTGATAGAGCGCGATGGCCACCACGAGCATCAGGCTGGCGAGCAGATAGCTGCCCAGCACGTCGCTCGGCCAGTGTTCGCCCTCCAGCACCCGCGCCGGGCCGATAAAGATCAGGAAGTAGAGGCAGATAACGCGCACGCCCCAAAGCAGCGGCGTCCAGCGCGAATGTTCGCGCGCGAAGCGGAATGTGAGATAGAGCAAGAAGCCGTAGAATGTGACGACATGGGTTACGTGGCCCGATGGAAAGCTGTGCAGTCCGAGATTGGCCACCACGTGAATATGGACGTCATGAGGGCGTGGCCGCGCAACGAGCGCATTCAGGGTGACATTAGCGAGGTCAGCCCCAAACGACGCGACCACCGCCGCGATGGCAGCGCCGAGCTGGCGCGCCAGCAGCAGGACAAGTATGATGGTGAGAGCGGCATAGGCTGCGGGTGCGGGCCAGTTGGCATCGCTGCTGAACTCGATGAAGCGAACCAGTGGCGGAAAAGTAATCTTCTGGATGAGCACGGCGAGACCTTCGTCGCCGGGAAATTCCGCGCTAATATGCGCCGCGATGGAGAGCAGCGCCAACGCGATGGCGGTAACCGCCCATGTGCCAGCGATGAGCGCGGTATCACGGCGCGTCCACTGCTGCGAGACCGGCTTGAGCGCCGCGCCATTCGCCTTATCCGGTAACTGCTCCGAGGATGATTGCATCTTTGTCCTCTTTATCACTTCGTTCTCGAATCGCACCCCACACATGTATTCGCTAAATATAGCGGTTATAGTGTGGAACGGCGACACCCTCGTGGACCTCACGCAGTGGATCCAGCAGGCCGCGATGCCGCTCAACGTTCAGCCCATACGCTGGACCTTCGGCGGCCCGTAGATATGGTAGCAGATGGCCAGTCAGCGGCTCGCCAGCGCGCAGGTGGCCCAGATTCTCGTCCGCCAGGCGCGCAAGCTCCCACATACCACGCTCTGGATCGGCCAGGCTGGCGGCCAGTGCAGCCGTTTCTGGCGATGGCGTTGATCGAGTTTGGGGCAGACCAGTATCGGAGGCAGACTTCCCCACCAGCGCCTCCACGAGCGACAACGCGCGCCCGGCGATTTGTATGCCCGGCGTCTTGTTCGCCTGCGCGATGTCGCCGATGGGCCACGGCATGTCGCCCGGCAGCGACTCCCCCGCATGCTCCGCCCAGAGAATCCGCCGCAATCCAGACGCAAACGCCTGTTGTTCGATGGCGACACACATCTCGGCGTCGTGGCTCATGCCGCGGCTATTGAGGTTAGCCGATCCGACAATTGCCCGGTGATCGTCGATGATGCCGATCTTCGCGTGGACGTAGACTGGGCGGTAACGCATGGAGCCATCATCGGCGGCGCTGGAAGTGGCCAGCGTATAGAACCGCAGGCGATTCGCCGCCGTAGCGTGTGGCGCGTGGCTGCGTAGCCAATCAATCGTCTCGTCGGTCACGGCACGGCCAATGTTCGGGTGGTCCGGCAACACCATCACGATAGAGACGCCGCGCTCCGCCGCCGCGGCCAGTTCTTCCACCAGCACGCGCATCTTGCGGCTCTGCCATCCCAGGCGCGTAAAATTCAGCTTTGGCGGACCTTCGACCCAGAAATACTGGCTTTCGAGATAGATAAAGCGCTCGGCCCGACAAACCGCCCGCTGATACCATTGCGCAATACCATAGATGCCGCCAGGAGCAAAACGATAGGTCAGCGCCGGAATCGTCCGTACGATCTGGAGACGACTCTCGGTCTGGCTGGGTTGAGTCTGAGTCTGAGACTGAGTCTGCGGGGTACATACAGCTTGTGCCGCCTTATCTGTCCGCCCCGATGGATGGTCGCCGCGTTTCTCGATTGCTCCGCGTATGCCGCGAATGAGGTCACCTGGGGGCTGAATGCGCTGCTGCACGCGGCCAGCCGAGGCGTCCCAGCGCTGGCGCAGGTTTCGCTCCACATCCAGCACGGCGGCCCCCGTGAGCATCACCTGGGCGTCATGCCAGGGATGCGGCGAGGCGCCGCGATCGGTATTGCGCAGTGCCGATGCGAAGGGATGAATGGAGGTATCCCAGCGATCAAAGTCGCCGGAATACTCGACGGTGAGGTCGATACCGCCGACAAAGGCTACCTGGCTATCGACCACGGCGCATTTCTGGTGCAGTCCCTGCGCCAGATGGAATATCGAGCGACAGTTCTTGTCCAGCCGACACTGCACGCCCTGTCGGGATAGAATCTCAGCCTGGTCTTTGGGATCGTTCCCCAGGTGGCCCAGATAGAAGGGGTCAAGCGGATCCCATAGCAACACGCGCACGTCAACGCCACGGCGCACCGCCAGCCCCAGCACATCCGCCAGCGAGAGGCCAGCGGCCCGCCAGAGCGCGATCGCGTCGTGATCCAGTCCCGCAGCGCGCAGATGATCGAGCAGGGCATATTGCGCGTCTGAGCCATCCTGACCTGCCCGCTGGTCCCGGCCACGCACCAGCGCCAGCCGCGCATAGATGCTCCAATCGGCAATCCAGATGCTCGTGCGCGCCAGCAGGAACGAGGCGCACATGCCCAGCATAGCCGCGCGCCCGTCGATCAGCGGCGCCGCCAGGGCAAGGGGGTGAACCGCAAAATCGCCCACCGCCCAGCACGTTGGACCTGAGGTCAGATGCTCATGTGGGGTTTCGGACTCGGTGTGCTGTGACATCCGCTGCGAACCTCCATCGGCCAATTGCGCCCGCAGGCTATTCCGATACAAGGAAGACGCAAGCGTCATGCCATTGAACTATCCTGCTCCACGCCCGCGCCTGCGACGACACTGCCAATGAAATCCTTAAAACGATGTCAGTATGTTTTGGTAACTTTATTTAGCCAATATGGACTAGTTGGGTTCCACTACACAAGATAGGCGGCTACTATTGCCCCTGTTGAGGCTGAGCTTTGCGCGCAGGATGTTGGCCTCGAACGCGATTCCTTTCGTGACACGCAATGCAAGGATGAGGAGGCGTCACGGTATGCAACAGTCGCATCTACGGCAGCAGATGCACAGTGAGCAGCCGCATGCACGGAAACTGGGAGCAAAGTCCCGTCGCTGGATGATACTCCTGCCCGTGCTGGGCTGGGTGATGGTATTGGCGGCAGTGGCCGCGGCATTCGTGGGTTCGGGACAGTTCCCATGGACATCGGCGCACGGCGCGGGAGCCGTAGGAGGCACGAGCGGCACGAGCGGCACGAGCGGCACGAGCGGCACGAGCGGCGGGACAAATTACCAGTCGGAGGCAGCGCTTGGATCGCAGTTTGGTCAGTGGCGTCAGAGTGGGTGCGCGTTGATCGTCCCGCAACACCCACTCACCGCGCAGGGGCTGGCGACACCCTATCAATTGACGGGGAGCGACGTCGGCGGCTCGCCCTGCCACGAGACGGATAGAGGGACCGCGGCATTTGTGCAGGCGGCGGTGCTCGATCCAGCGACTGGGCAGATCTCTATCTATAATCCCTTGGTGATTGACCTGGGGACACAGCCCGCGGCCGCTCCGGTCGTTCCGAAACTGCCGGCAAACGCGGTCGTCGGCATCTGGTTCGGCTCGAATGGGTCGGTGCTCCGCCTACGAGGCGCGACGTTTACCACCCTCTTGGAAGGTCAGTGTGTTGATGGCCTGGGAAGCTCGGCATTTGGCCAGGTCTCCTACTGCCATGCGCCCGCCTTCTTCGCCGCCGCGAATCGCCAGATACAGATGAAGAAGCTCACGCCGCCAGCGCTCGGCACAGGCACAGATGGCATGACATGCCCGACAGTGCGCGATTTCTCGGTGGTAGACCAGGATCAGAGCGATAACGTCACGACGTCGTATCGCATTACACAAGATGGTAAGCTTGCTCAGGATACCGCCGCGACGGCGTCCCAGTTCCCAGTTAGCAGCGTACTCGCGAATGGCAGCGACAACCGTCTGGTCGCCATTGCGATGGATTCAGCGCTCGGCTGCACGCCATGGAAAGCGCCCAACCTCGCCGATCCCGGCCAGATGGTGACCGCCCAGCCACTGAACGAGCTTCAGGCGGCGATGTATCAGGCCGCGCCCGTCGCGCTCGTGCCAAGCGGCGACCCCATGACACTGGTCAATGGGCGACCGAATCTGCTCAAGCAGAACCTGTATCGCGTCGGCGTGGACCAACCGTGGGTGCGCTCGACCGCCGAGGCGACCGCGCAGAACCGCGCCTATTGCCAGCACTTGATGTCGGACGCTCCCAAGCGCATCCAGCAGGATCAGGCGTGGACCGAGTCGGCGTCGTCGTTGGATTCGGGTGTCGCCAACAGTCTCTATACCTTCCTGGCTGCCCGTCTGTCAGTCACCATTGGCCCGGATGAGTTGAACTGCACGGGTCTGTTGCAGCAGTCCAGCCCAATCCAGCTCGTCCAGAACTCTGACGGTGTCGTCGTGGATGTGACGTTCACGACACCCACACCCGCGCAACAGGCCCAGGCGGGGGCGTAAGAGGATGGGCCTCCTTGTCCGATTCCCAAGGCTCGCGGCCTGGGTCGTGGTATTGGCGCTGGTCGGGGTAGGAACGCTCTGTGCCTTGCAGGGATTGCGGGCGCTCGAGCCAGAGACTCCGTCGCACCTGGACCACATCCACGGCATCGTCGTCGCGATGCAGGCGGGAGGTCGGTTCGCGGTGCGCGTGCCGGGCCACGCCAAAATGGTCTGGTTTCGCATCGCACAGGGAGCGCCCATCTCGCTCGCCCATATTCAACGCCATATGCGGGAACACGCGCCGACCGACGTCTTCTATCTGGACCAGCCACAGGGATTGCCGCTGGCCTGGGTGGCAGACTAGTAGCAGACTAGCGGAACGGTCGGCGCGGCGCAGGGAGGCGCCAGGGAGTGCAGGGAAGCACTCGGGCCGCAGGGAGGCAAATTTGAGGCAAGGAAGCCAGAAGGCGTCAGGAAATATGGAAGAGGAGGCGCCTATGCGGCCAGGCTATTCATCGCAACCATCTCAACCAGCACAGCCGTCACGCGCGCGGCGGCCGAATCTGCGACCGAGCCAGCGGCTGCGGCTGCCGTTGCGTTCACAGGAGGATCTGAAACCCTTCGACGCGCAGGGAACGTTTAAGATTCCCTCGGTGGAGCACGCCGGGCCGCCGGGCCGGGGAGCGGACGCCGCTTCGCATGGCAGCGGAAACGCGCTACCCACCGACCGCGCGGACCTGGTTGTGATCGGTAACGGCATCGCGGGCTGCATCGCCGCCATGGAGACCCGCCAGCACGCGCCCGACGCGCGCATTCTGGTCATCTCCGAGCAGAATCACCCGACGATCAACACGCCAGCCCTCAAACAGTTTGGCGCTGGCCGGCTCGAACTGGAGCAGTTGCTGGCCTACTCCGCTGGCACACAGCAGCAGCTGGGCATCGGGATGATCCATCGGCGCGTGGCGGCCATCGAGCCATCAGGCCATCGTGTGCGCCTCTCCGATGGCCGCGCCATCCAGTACCGCAGCCTGTTGATCGCCACTGGAGCCACGGTAACACCTCTATCGGACGAGATGCCTGGCCGCGACTTCGACGGCGTCGTAACGCTGCACACACTGAGCGATTACCTGGATCTGCGGCGGCGGCTGGCGACCGTCTCGGCGGCAGTCGTCATCGGCGGTGGCTACCATGCCGCCGAAACCGCTATGCTGCTGCGCCATCAGCGCGTGAAGGTCACCTGGCTCATCCGTGGGCGCGGCCTGCTGCCACGGCAGCTCGATCCCGCAGCCTCGGATCTATTGCTGCGGCAGGTCCGCCGCCAGGGCGTAGACATTCGGCTAGAGTCGGAGGCGAGCGGCATCGTCGGGCGCATGGGCGTCACGGCGGGGGTTATCACCACCGAGAATGCATTCATTCCCTGCGAGCTGGTGGTCGCGGCCATCGGGACGCAGCCAGACATCACCCTGGCGCAGCGCACGCCGATCGAGGCGAAGCCCGGTCGCGGCATGCGGGTGAACGGGCGCCTTCAGACGACGGCGCGAGACATCTACGCCGCCGGAGCGGTGGCGGCGGTGCTCGATCCACAGACGGGCCAGTACGACGCGCGCGGCCAGTGGTATTTCGCCGTCCAGCAGGGGCGTCTCGCGGCCGCCGCAATCACTGGACTGGGCAACTCGGAGGGTGTGGCGCTGGATGCGGTCGGCAACTTCTGGCACGCGACCCAGTTCGAGAAGCTGAACGTGCTTACGGCGGGCGCGCCGATGCTCTCAGAGCGGGAGAATCCTGAGAATGAGGTGCTCACCAACGGATCGGGCGCATTCTATCGGCGTCTCGTCGTGCGCCACGGCCACCTGGTCGGGTTTCTCGCCGTGGGCGCCAATCCGCCGCCGGGCCTCGGCATCAAGCGCCTGATCGACGAGCGGATCAATATCGAGGAGATCAAGCGCAAGCTCCTCAGCGAGGACTTCGACCTCCGCTCATTCCTCACCCAGCGGCGTCTGCATGCGCTGGAGACCGGCGAGTCAGCCGCGATTCCCCAGCCCGTCTCGGACCAGACGATCATGCCCATCGCCGCGTGGCCTGCATGACGCCGCCCCACATGAGGGAGAGCGCAGTCCGCGCGAATCTGTCCGCATGGAAGAGGAGGAGATGATGCATCAGTCGCGCTCGCAGGTCGCGGGAGAAGTGTCGGCGTGCATTCGCTGCAACGAATGTCTTGCCGCCTGCCCGGCGCTGCCCACACGGCTCCATATCGAGACGCTGAATCGCGAGACGCTGGGCGAGCGCATCTCGCCTGATGTCGCTCGCTTTGCGCAGGCCTGCTATCAGTGCGGCGCGTGCGTGCCAGTCTGCCCCGTCGGTCTGCACCGGGACGCGATGATGCTCTGGCTCAAAATGCGCCTCTTGCACAACGGTATCGATGGCGCCAGGAGTCGGCGGGGCGATGGACATGATGAGCGGGCAGTGCGATGGCGATGAGAGCAGGCGCGTCGCACGGGCGGAGTCAGCCGCAACAGTCGCATCGGCGCCAGCGGTCCGGCGGATGGTCGCGCAGCCAGTGGGCGGCCGCGCTGGTTGGGCTGGCGCTCGGCGGAGCGCTGGCATATGGCTACGTGACCTATCTGCGCGGAGACGATGTCGCGCCCGACAGTCAATATGGCTACGCCTTCGCCATCCTTGGCACGCTGCTGCTCATCATCGTCGGCGCGGGCTATGTGTTGCGCAAGCGTCTCTGGCGCGGGCGATTTGGGCTGCTGCATACCGCACTCTCGTGGCATGTCGTGGGCGGCATCCTGGCGCTGACGCTTATCTTCGCGCATTCGGCGGGCAACTTCCACCCGCGGACAGGCTCCTATGCGCTCTATAGCCTGATCGCGCTGGTCGTCAGTGGCATCATCGGCAAGCAGCTTGACCGGATCGCGCCGCGCCTGGCAGCCAGAGCCGCCCTGAAGACCTTGACTTTTGATGGCGAAGAGCGCCTCGATGCGCTGGTCAGCACGCTCCCCCATAAGCGCCTGCGAAGGCGGGAGCGTTCGCGCTCCATCAGCCAGCAGACCCGGCAGGCCTCGTCGAGCGCTCCCTGGGATCTGGCGTATTACGACTTGAGCGTGCCACCCGAAGAGATTCCTGTGCTGCTCCACCAGCAACACAGCGGCCACGCGCGCACTGCCTCACCCGCCGTAGAAGGCGCGCTGGCGTCGGAAGCGGTAGCGATACGCCAGGAGATGGGCATGGAGCGGCTGTGCCTGCATCTCATTCGCGTCTGGCGTTACCTCCATACCGCGTTGAGCGTGCTGACGCTCGCCTTGATCCTCTGGCATCTGGAATTCGCCGCGACGCTGCTCCTCGCTGCCCGGTAATCGTGTGGCCGTGCTATCATACAGACCGACAGACTATTAGCTCAAGGGTGTCACTTCCGCAGACTAGCTGATAGCGACATCTTGGGGTAACATAAGGTCGGACAAGGTGGCCACGCGCCGTACAATTCTGGGGCTGAGGCAGAGGGGAACGCAACGATGACGAGACGGGTCGTGATAACGGGCATCGGGCTGGTGACGCCGCTGGGAAACGATACGCCGAGCACATGGGCAGCGCTCTGCGCGGGGAAATCCGGGGTTGGGCCAATCACGCGGTTCGATGCGAGTCGCCATGATGTGCGGATCGCCGCCGAGGTCAAAGACTTCGATCCGCTCTCGGTAATCGACCGCAAGCTCGCGCGGCGCACCGACCGCTTCACCCATTTCGCGCTGGCGGCGGCGCTGGAGGCACAGGCTGACGCCAAACTGGACATCGCGCCGATAGCTGACGAGGTTGGCGTCCTGATCGGATCGGGGAGCGGTGGCCTCTGGACGCTGGAAGAGGGCTTCCATCAGATCTTCGAGCGACCGCCCGACCGCTTCAACCCATTCTTCATCACGATGATGCCCGCTGACCTGGCAGGCGCCAATGTCTCGATGTTGCTGGGCGCGCGCGGCCACAACTACGCCACCGTCTCGGCCTGCGCAACCGGCGCGCATGCCATCGGCGAGGCGGCGGAGGTCATCAAGCGCGGCGACGCGGACGTGATGATTACGGGCGGCGCCGAGGCGGGCATGACGCCGATGACCATCGCGGCATTCGCCAGCATGCACGCGCTCTCAACCCGCAACGACGACCCGCAGGGCGCCAGCCGTCCGTTCGACGCCGACCGCGATGGCTTTGTCTCTGGCGAGGGCGCGGGCATCCTCATCCTCGAAGAGATGGAATTCGCCCGGGCGCGCGGCGCGCATATGTATGCGGAGGTCATCGGCTACGCTGGTACGGCCGACGCCCATCATATCACCGATCCAGCGCCGGGAGGCGCGGGGCTGGCGCGGGCCATCCGCCGGGCGCTGACCAAAGCGGGTCTGCAACCCACCGAGGTGGACTACATCAATGCGCATGGCACCTCCACGCCGCCGAATGACCGCAACGAGACCGCCGCGGTCAACTCCGTGTTTGGCGAGTACGCGCCCCAGCTGCCGATCAGCTCTACCAAGTCGATGACGGGACACCTGATGGGCGCGGCGGGCGGCGTCGAGATAGCCTTCACGGCGCTGGCGCTGCACGACGGCATTCTCCCGCCGACGATCAACTACACGACACCCGACCCGGAGTGCAACCTCGATTATGTGCCAAATGAAGCGCGCCGCACACCGATCAAGGTCGCCTTGTCGGAATCTATGGGTTTTGGCGGCCACAATGCAGTCGTCGTTCTCCGCCGTGTAGAGCCGTAACCTGTTTGCAGTCTGCCGGAGGGTCTTATGGGCAGCGCCGAACACGTTGATGTCCTGATTGTTGGAGCGGGAATATCCGGCATCGCCGCGGCCTATTACCTGCAAACGCGCTGTCCGAAGAAGACCTATACCATCCTGGAAGGGCGGAACGTGATCGGCGGCACCTGGGATCTGTTCCGCTATCCAGGCGTCCGCTCCGACTCCGACATGCACACGCTGGGCTACAGTTTTCGTCCCTGGCGCGAGGAGAAAGCCATCGCGGGCGGCCCATCCATCCTGAAGTACATCCGGGAGACGGCGGCGGCATACGGCATTGACCAGAAGATCCGCTTCGGCCATCAGGTGCGGTGCGCCACGTGGTCCTCAGCCGACGCGACCTGGACGGTTGAGGCGGAGACCGGGCCGGACGGGGAAATCGCCTGCTTCACCTGTAACTTCCTCTACATGTGCAGCGGCTACTACGACTATGCCCATGGCTACACGCCCGACTGGCCGGGCATCGAGCGGTTCGCTGGCCGCATCGTGCATCCGCAGCAGTGGCCAGACGACCTGGACTACGACGGCAAGCGTGTGGTGGTGATCGGCAGTGGCGCGACCGCCGTGACACTCGTTCCGGCGCTGGCCGAGCGGGCGGCGCATGTCACGATGCTCCAGCGCTCGCCAACCTACATCGTTGCCCGGCCCTCCGAGGACGCCATCGCCAACTGGCTCCGGCAGCATCTGCCCGCCAGCGTGGCGCCCGGCGCCGCGCGCTGGAAGTCGGTGCTGTTTGGGATGTACTTCTACAACCTTGCCCGGCGCAAGCCCGCCGAGACGAAGCAGGCGATCCTGAAGATGACGCGGGAACAGCTTGGCCCCGACTACGATATCGAGAAGCATTTCTCGCCAAGCTACAACCCGTGGGACCAGCGCTTGTGCCTCGTGCCAGACGCCGACCTGTTCACCGCTATCAAGTCCGGCAAGGTCTCGGTGGTCACCGACACTATCGAGACGTTCACCGAGACGGGCATCCGACTGCGCTCTGGCGAGGAGCTTGCCGCGGATATCATCGTGACCGCCACGGGCCTCAGCATGAAGCTGATGAGCGGGGCGCGCCTCATCGTCGATGGCAAGCCAGTTGATGTGTCGAAGACGATGAGCTACAGGGGGATGATGTATAGCGACATCCCCAACTTTGCCACCGCCATGGGCTACACCAACGCCTCCTGGACGCTGAAGTGCGAGCTGACCTCCGCCTATGTCTGCCGCCTGCTGAACCACATGGCGCGCCATGGCTACACCCACTGCACCCCGCGCAGGCGCGATCCGTCCATTACCGAGGAGCCGCTGCTCACCTTCACCTCTGGCTACATCCAGCGCGCGATGGATACACTTCCCCACCAGGGCTCCCGGCGGCCATGGAAGCTCTATCAGAACTACGCGCTCGACCTGCTGAGCCTGCGATTCGGCAGATTGGAAGACGGCACGATGGAGTTCGCCAGATAGCGCTTCCGCCCCGATATTTGCTGGCTGGCCGCTGAGTGAGGCGCGCGGCCACGCCAGTGTGATCCCCGGCATAGAAGAATCGGCGCTATGCTGCTACACTCGTCGGCAGTGAATGGAGAATGCCCCTGGAGAGCCGTCACTATCCTGCTATTGTTGGCGATGCCCCATCCCCCGCATTTGAGGAGATTTCTATGCGCCTCTCACATCTCTGGGACTCACGCAGGTTGCTCTCTTGTTGTCTCATCGTTGCCGGAGCGATTGCGCTGGCGCTGGGCGGATGCGCCGTGCCGGCCGCCACGAATGAAGCGTCCTCGGCCACAGCGACATCCGCTCCCACCGTTACCCCGACACCGCAGCCGCCCTGCACGCAACTGGTCGCGGGCGCAACGCCGTTTCAATCGGTGAGCGGCGTGCCGGGCCTTCAGGCGCCCGCCGGGTCCTACATCAGTCCAGCGTCCACCAGCGGCGGGGGCGCGGGCCAATATACCGTCACCACCTACACGCTCTGCTTCCAGGGCAGTGAGTCAAGCATCGATGGTGGCCAGCTCACTCCCTCGGCCACGCCGACATCGACGATTGGGCATCTGGTGCACGATGGCTGGAAGCTGAACAACCTCTTCCCCGACCCCTCCAACTTCGCCTACCTCGACTATTGCAGCAACGCTCACATCTGCGTGAATAGCTCCGGGTCAGGCGCACCCTTCACCTTTGTGGGCTTCAATCAGTACGCCAGCCACACTGGCGGCTATACCACTGTACAGTTGCAGGTAGGGAGGATCGCCGCTCCCAGCTGTCTCAACGACCCGCAGTATTACTCTGGGACACCGAAATACACCATCTACGAGGATGGCAGCACGGCAAGCTCAAGCTCGCCAACGTACCACTTCCTCATGCCGCCGGGTACCCGCGTCAGCACCTACCTGGGTGGCGGGACCGCTGGCTCGTCGTATGCCTACTTCTGCAGCGCTGGCACACAGGCCACCATCGTCAGCTTTTTGAAGCAGGCGATGCAAAATGGCGGCTACGCAATCTCGTCCGTGACTGCGAGTGGGTTCCACGCCGAGACCGGGAGCAACCCGACATATAGTATCGACGTGAGCGTGTCCAGCCCGGGAAACTACTACCTGCGGGTCTTCGTCCCGATTTAGGAGTCACTCTGGCGCCTGATTTGCCATGCCGCGCCGCCGTTCGGTATCATGAAACCTTACGATGATTACTGTTGCTGCTCTACGAGGCGCGGCAACAGCATCGCAGACTCAGCAGACTCAGCAGACTCATGATGCTAAGGAGCAGCGCGTGCAGGACGATGGGCCAACTTTCCCCAGGTACGATGCGCCAGGACGAACTCCGGGAGGGATGCCAGCCTGGCCGGAGATGAATCCGGGCGCCGATGCGCGCCGCCAGCGCTACTCCGCTGGGGGTGCGCGTCCGACGACGCTCGCCGCCATCCTCGCCGTCAGCATCGGAGCCAATGTAGCCCTCATCGCCGCCTTGCTGGCCGTGGTTCTGCTGGCGCGCGCGGGCTACTTCGCGCCGTCTCCACTTGCCGGGACGGGCATATCCGCGACTAGCACCATGACCACCACGCCAGCGCCTTCGCCCAGCGCCACACCCGCCGCAGGCGGGCTACAGGTCACGCCGACCAGCGTGCAGCTGGGCTGCGACTCAGGCCAGCAGTCACAGTATGTGGTCCTGATCAATAGCGGATCGGACAGCGTTGATTGGCAGCTGGAGGTCTCTGGCGGGTTAGACCAGGCGGGCGTCTCGATCTCCCCCCGGCATGGCACACTCAGGCCCGGAACCAGCATCGTGATTCGCCTCCAGAACATCTCGAATGGCAATGGCCAACAGGGAGTCATCACGTTCAACAGCGACGCGCAGGCGGCTGGGTCAACACCCACGCTCAGCTACACAACCGCTGGCTGTTAGGCAAGCGGGCCGCTGCTTTTCAGCAAAACTTGACACACGGCATATATTCCCGTATACTCGTTGTATGCTTGCATGGAGTAAAGGTGATGGGGTGTGGGGCCGAGCAAGCGCCTCAACGTAGCATGGCCTCGTGCGCTGTTCATATGAGACCGTCGATAGAACGATATACTCCGCGTCATGTACACTGCACGCCGCAGTGGCGCTTTCTCTCCGGGCTGGCCCTACCCTATTCTATAGCTAATCCACTCTCAGGCTGCCTCGATACAACGCCTCCTGATATAGTGTCCAAGCTCCGCCAAGAAAGGCTTATTCTGCCATGACTGCGCGACGGCATCCATCCCCACGATGGGGCGTTCCGCTGGCTCTGTTGGCGCTGGTGTGCGCCGGGTTGCTGTGGTGGCAGCCACACGAGGCGCATGCCGCCGCGCTGACCTCGCCCGCGCCGCTCACGCTGATCTCCGCGAATCTTCCCGCCTACACCGACGACGCAAACGCCTATAATCCATCGCTCGTCGACGACACGAACTATGGAACGGTATGGGACAGCGTAGATACGCCCAGCAGCACGCACCCCATCTGGATCGCCCTCGATCTCTCGACAGTGCCAGTGGCACAGCGGCAGCAAGTCATCCTGGCCTGGTTCAACGATACGGGTGAGTATGTGCCGGGCGCCAACAGCGTCTTCTACAACCTGCCCTCGAACTATACGATTGATGCTAATGCGGCGGCTGGTGGCGCGAGTGCCCCGCCCAGCGCTGGATGGGCCACGCTGATCACTGTGACTGGCAATACACGCAATGCGCGCGAGCACATACTGAACCTCTCCGGCTATAATTGGGTGCGCATGACGGTGACGGGAACCAGAGGCTCTAGTGGCAACACGAGCGCCGTCTTCAATCTCGACCTCTACGACGCGAGCGCGGGCGATCAGGATGATTGGCTTTTCCTTGGCGATAGTATCACTGAGGAGGGAATGACTCAGGCGAATGTCGCGGGTGGCCCCTGGACGGGCGGGGACTATGCCCAGCTCGTGCATAGCGCTGACCCATCGTACTATCCGCTACAGATCGATGGCGGCATGGGCGGCTGGACGAGCGATGACGGCGCGCAGAACATCGCCGCGCTGCTGAGTGGCTTTACCGGCGACTATGTAAGCCTGGCATTCGGCACAAACGACGCCAACCAGCCTTATCTGCTCTCGGCGAGCCAAATCCAGACCTACTACGCGAACATGCTTACGATGATCGACACCATCCAGAACGCCGGGAAGCATGTCGTCGTGCCCTATGTGCCATGGGGCTGCAGTGGTGACCTCGGTCAGAACGCCCAGGCGCTCAATAACTACGTGAATGCGCATCTCGCCACGGATCGGCCCGGCGCAATTCGCGGCCCCGATCTGTGGACGCCGTTCTCGCAGCATCGCGACTGGATCTCATCTGACTGCATCCATCCTACCTACCAGGCGCCCAGCGGACAGTTGAACGGATACGAGCAGTATCAGCGCATCTGGGAGCAGTGGGCCGCCACCACTATCTATGCGCCTCAGCTGGCCCCGGCGGTGTCTCTTTCGCCCACAAGCCTGAGCTTCGGCAGCCAGAATGTTGGCACGACGAGCGCGGCCCAGACAGTTACGCTGACCAACACCGGTACCGCACCACTGACCATCAGCGGTATTGCGATGAATGGCGCGAACGCCTCCGACTTCGCCCAGACAAATACCTGCCCGACCAGCCCAAACACATTGGCTGCCAACGCTTCCTGCGCTATTAGTGTGACGTTCTCGCCCTCGGCGACTGGCGCGCGAGCAGCCAGTATCAGCGTCGACGACAACGCGACTGGCAGCCCGCAGAACATTTCTCTGAGTGGAACTGGAATTGGCTCGACGCCACAGGTGACCCTCAAACGAATGGTGTTCAGATTTGGCAGTCAGCGTATTGGCACGACGAGCGCCAGGCAGACGACGACACTGACCAATTCTGGGACGGTCGCTTTGACGATCAGTAGCATCAGCCTGACGGGGAGAAATGTCGCTGACTTCGCCGAGACCACGACCTGTCCTCTGATGCCCGCTACACTTGCTCCGCACGCTGCCTGCACTATCGATGCGACGTTTACTCCCGCAGCCATCGGACTCCGTAGCGTGCGAATAAATATCAGCGACAACGCTGGCAATAGCCCGCAGGGCGTCCAGATGCTAGGCATGGGAATCACATCTGCCCCCGCCGCGATGCCTAGTCCCGCACCGGGTACCACAGGCAGCCTGGGAGTCGGCCCCACGAGCGCAACCCCGGCTATCGTCCCGACAGATACCGATCCAAGAAGTGAGCGAGTTGCTAACGAGATGATCGAACCGGCCAGCTCCCCGCTCAGCCTGAGCGCAGTAGTGTCTGGCGCCACCCATCTTCAGCTACACAATCGCTGGCTGCTGATAGACCCGATCACGATTGACGGCGAGTCATGCCATCAGTCCAGCGTTGCGGCATCCGTTTCGCTCTGCGCCTCGGCGGTGGATGGACCATCGGACATCCCGGACAATTCGTGAGTGGCGTCGATAGGCATTACATTCGCCACGTCGGCGGGCGCACCAGACGATACGTCTCCCACATCTGCCGTTACAGCTTTGAGCGGCGCGGTTGGTAAGTCGTCGGGCGCGGCGTCGTTCGCCAGCAACTCCGCCAGTGTCGGCGCATCACTCGCCGCCAGATCGCTTGCCGCCAATTCCTGGAGCATCTTCTCCTTCGACCACTGCGTCCGGGCCGCACGCGCACGCGCAACGAGGATCGCGGCGGGGAACCACACCGCCGTCATCAATAAGAGTAGCAGCGAGATAACGAGCAAGCCCGCGTCGCTTTGCATCGCGGATAGCGCGCAGTTGAGTGGCGCGCACGCCGCCGGACGTGCCGTCGCGGTTGGCGCGGCGGTGGGCAGCGAGGTCGCCGTGGGCAGAGCCGTCGAGGTCGCCGTTGCCCGTGGTGTAGGCGTTGGCCGTGGCGGCGGCAGCGCAGCCTTCTTCGGCGCGATCACCGGTGGCTTGACCGGTGGCGGCGGTGGCGGCGGGTTGGACGGCATCGGAATCGAGGAGCCGGTATAGCCATCGGGAAGGTTCGGCCATGTGCCGCCCGGAAGCCCCGCAATCAACACGCCGTTCTGGTTCAGCTCCCAGTCAGAGCTGAGGCCCGCCGCGTCGCCCGACGCCAGCGGCGAGATATAGACGTTGTGGCCGACCCAGAGATGGTTGACCTGTGAGGGGACATAGGCGTACGGCCCCACGGCGGGATCGGGGTCAAGCGCCTTACCCTGGTAGACATTGGCGGCGTAGGGAGATTTGAGATAGGAGGAGCCACTCCAGGCGATGGTCCCCGAGAGCCACTGGCTGATTGGGACGACCGCCTCCTGGGTCGCTTGAATGCCGACCGAGTTCACCCCACCGCCAGGATCCCAGACGTGAATCGCGGTGATGTTATTGGGATTGGCGAGCGGGTCGCCCGTCGCCTCCACCCCAGAAACGATGACCGAGTGCATGCCATGGTCTACGAAGACGCTGATGGGTTGCCTGCTGATGAGCAGATCGTCGACGATGTGAATCGTGGTGTCCCATGCGCCGCCGAGACCCACCTTGACGTGATATAGGCGACCCGTCGCCAGGGTCATACCTTCCGCCAGCGAACGCGGATCGGTGCCAAAGTCACCCGCGATATCCGCGGCGACATACGGCCCCCAGTACGACGAGGATGGCGGCGGGTAGCCCCACATGCTCTCGTTCTGCTGACTGTTGAGCATGTTATAAATCGCCGACTGCGAGATTGAGTTGCCGAGGTAGTTGGCGACAAGCGCAACGGTGGCGATACCGCACCAGTTGCTGTAACGCTGCGGCCACCCCGCCGCGGATGCCGCGCCAGTCACATTGAGCGCATAGGGATTGTTCGGCGTCGCCGTTGGGGCGGGCGTGTTCGTGGCCGTTGGCGCGGGGGTATCGGTTGGCGTTGGCGCGGGGGTGTTGGTAGAGGTGGGCGTATCGACGAGCGCGTTGGCGAGCACACGGCTATCCACGCCGTAGAAGGCGCCAGGCGTCGCTGCCGCTTTGACCGGAAGGCTCCATAGCAGCGATCCGGCGATGAAGAACAGCGCGAGCGCGCAAAACAGCGCCACTGCGAGCCGATGCGACGCTACCCGAGAATCTGCCTGCCTCCCAGCCCACATCCTCCGGCCGCGCCGTACCATGTCCCATTCCTTTTCGCCATGCGCCCCTGAAGGCGCTTCTCCCACAGCCAATGCCGATACCGCGATATGGAGAATCGCGCAGCGCTCTTTCACGCAATGTCAATACGTGGCAGGTTGCATGACGCAGCATAGCGGCAAGCGCTGAATCTGTCAATATGTATCGCGCCGCGATAGGCCGATTGGCGGTCGTTTGAGATTGCGAAATGGGGGCGGAGACAGGAAACGCGGGGAACCAGAGGCGCTACCCCTGATTCCCCGAAAATCGTTGTCGTCTGTGCCGAAGGTGCTACTACTTCGCTGTGTCCATTATCAGACGGCTGGTGTTGAGCGGCGCCGTATCAACTCGAAGAGCCGTGCGACGGCCCACGTCAGCAGCGCATAGACGATAATCGCCAGCACGGCCGCGAGATCGAGCACACTGCCATGCGTCTGGGGCGAAGGAAAGACGCCCTGGAACGGCGCGACGAGCGGATCGGTGATGCTGTAGATCAGGTTGGTGAAGCCAGCGTTCGGGTTGGCGGCGAGCAATTCAAGGACGAAGCGGATCAGGATCAGCGCCTCGACGATCCCGCCAATCGTGTAGACAATCTGGCTGGCGCGCCATCCCCGCCAGCTCGGCGCGTAGGTGGCGTCGTTCTCAACTCGTCGCACGCGTGTTTCAGGCTGCACGGGCGTAGGTTGGGTCGCCTCGTAATAGCGCGGTTCTGTATCGGCATACTGTGGACCGCGCGGGTCTCCCGGTTCTGTGGTCCTCATAATAGTCAGCCCTCCTTGATAAACCAGTCCTCCTGACCATCCTTTCAAGCGAACAAGGCAGGAGTCGTACCGCCGCCGATGAGCAAGCAGCACGAATAGCTCCCGCAAGCGACGTGCCAGCGCCCGGATTTGGCAACGGCCTATACGCCTCGCAGAAGCCCGCGAGACTGTTTTTCCTCGGTTTTTCGCTAGAAATGCAGAATACCAGAAAGCACCAGATACACGATGATCGCGATGACGACCGCCACGATCTTCAGGCGTATCACGAAGATGAGGATATCCAGCTTCCCTCGCGACTTTTTCAGCGGCTTGCTGGCATGCGTCTCCGCGGGCTCCGCAGGCGCCACGGCCGCGGCTGGAGCCACGGCCGGCGGCGCTGTGGGCTTGCGCGCGGGTGGCGCGGTAATGGCTGGCATTCGCGGCGCGGTGTTGACACCCACGCGCGGGCCAGCGCTTACGCGCGGGCCGCCACTCAGACGGGGACCGCCGCTCAGGCGTCTGCGGGTCTGGGGTACCTCGATGGCGCCGCCATACGTCGAGAAGAGCACGTCAGTGTAGTGGGTGTATGCTGCCGCGAGTGGCTCAGACGCGATCTTGAGCACCACTTCGTCGTTGGCCTCGGCATTCTCAGAGAAGTTGTAGCTTCCCGTGAAAACGAGTTGGTCATCGAATACAAACGTCTTGTTGTGCATGAAGTCTTGCTCGCGCTGCGCCGAGAAGGCGTGGGAGGGCGCGGCGACGAATCGTGGGTCGCGCATAAACCAGAAGAGCGCATGGTCCTGGGTGGTGTAGCGCAGCACATCCTCCATGCCATGCGGGTCGTAGACGCCACGGATGTCGAACTGCGGCTGCTGTGCCAGCGGCGCCAGCGCCTCGAGGACGCCCGGATCGCTCAGCAGGAAGGCCAACAGGCGAATCTTGCGCGCGCTCCGGATGGCGCTGATAAGCTCCTGCTCGATGGATTCACCAGCGGCAGGCGCGAAGAGCGGCGCGACGCTGGTCGAGCCGACCATCACCCTCGACGATGCGGCGGTGGTTAGCGCTGTGGCTGAACGGGTATGCCGGTGCTGTGGCTGGAGCAGCCCCGCGAAGGTTGTCGCGAAGTGGGTCACGAGATCGCGCGATGAGAAGGTCAGGCAGGTGTTATCCTGAAGCTCCAGGCCGCCCACCGTGAAGTTGGCTGAGCCAACCCATACATCGCGCTCGTCACGCAGCACAAACTTATCGTGCATCAGGTGGCGACCGTGCTCGTGGACCGCGGTGGCGTGGGGCAGCAGCCCTGCGTTGGCCAGCGCCGCTTCGGTTCCGCTGGGCTTTGGGTCGGCGCTCATGCCGCCAGCATGCTCCTTGCCCGCGTCGTAGGCGACCCGCACCCGCACGCCACGCTCCACCGCGCGCGCCAGCGCGTCCAGGATACGCGGATGGCGCAGATCGTAGATCGCACAGTCAATCGAGTCATGGGCGTCATCCAGGAAGGTGACGAGCCGAGCCACCAGATGGGCGTCCAGCCCGGCGCGTTGTGACTGAAAATAGGCGCGAATGCCTTCGAGTGCGAGCGTCGTGCCATCAACCGTTATCTGATACACCATCCCAGATTCGACCATCGCGATCCCACCTCATTTTTTGGTCACATTGATTATTGCTTGCCCTCAGCAGCCATTTTGCCGATGGTAGAACATTACTGGTTGGCCGTCAACGAAGGTGGACCAGTGGGTCAGATACGTCAGTACCTGCTACCCGCGTCTCCTCGTGTTGCCGATACGGCGCCTCTTCCCTGCTTCGCAAGGGCTGGACAGCATACACAAGCTCCGCTATACTCGTGTCCAGTCGAAACTAACCTTCACGGTATTGCGCGCTGCACGCCCGCTGTCCTAGATGGGCTGGGCGATGGCAGGCGGCGAGGTATCTCGGCTGATACGCGCCGTGAGACTAGCGAGTAAGGATAATCTATGCGTGTGGGCAAGCGCCTGCGCCTCGCCAGTGGTAGTGTACTTGTTATGGCGCTGCTGACGGTGACGCTGCTGCTGGTGGGTTGTGGCAGCACTCCATCCAATCAAGTGGATATGGGGGTCGCCGCGTTCCAGCAGACCAGTGTCTCGATCAAGGCTGGGCAGGCCGTCCATTTCGTCGATCCTGCAAGCGGTGGCACGCACATCATCTGTGTAGGCGAAGGCGTAAAGTGTGTCCCGCAGGCTGGCGCGCCCGCCGACCTGAATACCGACGAGGGGCTATCTTTTCAGACGGGCGATAGCAAAGATATCGTCTTCCCGACGGCGGGAACCTACCATGTGGTTTGCATCATTCACCCAGGCATGGAGGTTGTCGTCACCGTATCATAGGCTGATCTTCTACTGAGTCACCCAGCGTAATGCGCTCATCTACCGCTTATCGAGGGAGTCGTCATGCCACAACCTCGTTCTCGCCGTCCAGCGCTCATGGCTCTTGCATTGCCCGTGCTCCTTGCCCTCCCGCTGTTCGCGCTCGCCGGGCAGGCGTCTACCGCGCAGGCAAGCGCTCAGCGTCCTCCGGCGGCCAACACGCTCTGCCCCGCTGGCTCGCAGTTGCGTAGCTCGCTACTCGGGCCGCCGTCGCAGTTCGCCCACACAATTCACGTCCCCGCCGATAAGCCGACTATCCAGGGCGCCGTGGACGCCGCGCAGCCGGGCGACCTCGTCCTGGTCGCGCCGGGAACCTACCACGAGGCCGTCAAGGTCTGCACCTCCGACCTGACCATTCGCGGCGAGGACCGCAATCAAACGGTCCTCGACGGCCAATCGAAGCTAACCAATGGCTTCACAGTCCAGGCCGATAACGTCATTATCGAGAACATGACCGCCCACCACTACGCGGGCAACGGCTTCTACTGGACGGACCAGACCGGCTACCGTGGCAGCTATCTGACGGCCTACGACAACGGCGACTACGGCATCTACGCCTTTGGCTCGAAGCGTGGCGAGTTCGACCGCTCCTATGCCTCCGGCAGCCCCGACTCTGGCTTCTACATCGGCCAGTGCTACCCCTGTGACGCGATCATCACCGACGTAATCTCGGAGTGGAACGGCCTGGGCTATTCGGGTACCAATGCGGGCGGCAATCTGATCATCCAGAACTCTGAGTGGGCGCACAACAGCGCGGGCATCGTGCCGAATACGCTCGATAGCGAGAAAGGCCCGCCGGAGCGTGGCACATCGGTCATTGGCAACTATGTGCATGACAACGGCAACGAGAAGGCCCCCTACAATCTTTGGTCGCATATCCCGCTGGGCGACGGCATTCTCGTTCCCGGCGGCGACCTGAACTACATTGCCAACAACCGCGTCGCCAACAACAGCGAGTACGGCATCCTAGTGCTCGGCAACATCGACAAGAACTTCTGGCTGGCGTCAGGCAACGTCGTCAAGGGCAACACAGTGACTGGCTCTGGTGTGGCCGATCTGGCGCTCTCCGCGCCCAGCGGCGCGAACAACTGCTTCGCCAATAACAAGGCGGCGACGACGTCCCCGCCGCTGCTGGAGGTCTCGCACCCCTGCGGCTCGCCCGCGTCGTTGGTTGGCGGCGGCGACTTCGGCGCGACGCTGCGACTGGTGGCCAAGTATCTCAATACCGGCTTCAGCACGCCCGGCCCCAGCTACAACCCTCCTGATTATCGCCAGGCGCCCGCGCCCGCCGCTCAGCCGAATATGCCCAATGTCAACGCAGGTCCCGGCCCAATCTTCACCGATGCGTTCCCTGAGGATACCACCTCGAATGATGGGATTCCGCCCGCTGTCGCAGCCTACACGTCAGGCTACTCAGGAGGTACCGCCATGTTCCAGCCGCTCGGCTTCACTGGATACTCAGTCGTGCAGATTCTGCTCTCGTTCTATGGCAACGCGCTCTTCTTCGCGCTCTATGCCGCCTGGATCGCCGTCGCCTTCGTGGAGCTTGGCCAGCGCCAGGAACTGAGCGCCGGGAAGAAACTGGGCTGGGGCGCGCTGGTGCTGGCGGTACCGGTCATTGGCCCGTTTGTCTACTACTTCGCCAGTGGCTCGAAGCTGAGCACGCGCTTCAAGCTCGCCCTGTTGATCGGCGCGCCAGTCTTGCTGCTACTGGTAACGGTGCTGCTGATGGTGCTCGCCTCGTACACGCTACTGTAATAGCCTCGCCGTGTTAGGTAGAATCCCGCGGCAAGAACCGCATGAGCCATAGACAGACAGCACCGATGGCTCATCCGGTTCGCCCTATCCCCTACCGATAGAAGTAGGGGTCGAGCACCGAGACTTCGGTGATCTTGTCCACAGGAAGGTTATTGCGGCGCGCTGCCCGGCGGATCGCCTCAGGCGAGGGCGCGTCATAGATGCAGAAGGTCTTCGATTTATCCTCAGTGACGTAGGAATGGACCCAGGTCACCAGGTCGTCGGTGTTGGTGGCGACCACCGTGCGGCAGATGGTCTCGCCTTCCTCCGTGAGAGGAATGTGCAGACCTTCGGGAAAGGTGCGCTCGATCAGATAGCGTGGCATATGTATACTCCTGCCCTCCTTCGCCTGGCTGACACACTTCATTGGCGTGTCGAACGCTCCAGGCATAAGGCAGCATATCTCGGTTGACTGGTGCGCCACATCGGGGGGAACTCCAACACTGGACGTAACACGCACCCATTTTGCTGGAAGGCGGCGTCTGAGAGGTGTTAAGGGATGTGCGCTGCGCGATAGTTGCTACGCGATACAAGCAAGAGCAGCCCGCGAGCGCAGATGAGAATGGCCCGGCGATTCTTCCGAACCGTCGGGCCATCGGGTGAACTCATTGCGGATAGCTAGCGCGACCCTCTGCCACGTGGAAGTGGCGAATCATCCGACGTGTTGGCCGGAGCGACGGGGGCAGCCACATGCGCGGGTGATCCCGTGGTGGTCGCATTGCTGCAACTCACCGTGGGGTTCCACATGCTGAACATTCCCGACGGGTTGTTCTGCCAGATCCAGGCATGCAGCGAATAGAATGCTGGCAGTCCGAATCGGTTACCATCAGGCGTCAGCATGAAGTGCTGGCCGAAGAGCATCGGCGGCGAGTCGTGCGCCGCGTCCCACTGCTGCTGGATGACGACGTACTCGACGGCAACCAGGCTTAGTTGACCATTCCCCATTGGCTCATAGACGAGCGCCTGTGGCTTGTTGGGATCGATCTTCCCTGCCTTCACCAGGTCTCCATTGGCGTAGTGGACACCCATGGCGCCGACCCCTGGATTATCGATACACGCAATCCCGGCGGTATCCTTGAGCAGCGCATAGCCACTTCCCTGTGCGACGGTGAGTGAATGGTAGCGCGCGGTTGCGCTACGGACCGCCTCGAGCGGATCGGGGTGAGAGCTACTCGTCGTCGATCCGTGGGCGAAAGCGACCGCAATGCCAGCCGCCAGCAAAACGACGGTGGCAAGGGCGGCGGCGACTGTCAGAGCAAGCCTGTTGATACGCATGTCAATTCCTCTCGATTCTTCTCAGTTCCCTCGTTCACGGGGATCTCACAAGCGTCCCGTAATGCGCGCCGCATGAGATAGCACGCCATGCCGATCCTCCTCGCCTGGCTGACGCTAAATTGCGTCACCTGCTCCAGGCGTCAGGAGCATACCCGCGCGAGCTGGTGAGTCACATCGGGAGGAACACCCAGGTTGGGGAAATCAGACTCCCATTTTGCCGGTGGGAGGATTCAATGGCTGGGGGACGAGACCAAGCTGAAAGGCCAGGCGCACCGCCTCGGCCCGCGAGCGCGCATTGAGCTTGGCCAGCACATCCGAGACGTGGTGCTCGATGGTTTTCGGGGTGGTCGAGAGCCGGTCGGCAATCTCCGGGTTGCGCAGCCCCTCGGCCAGCAGCAAGAGGATTTCATACTGGCGATTGGTCAGGCCATACGGGTTCGCCTGCGTCGTCGGACGCGGGCCACGGGGCAGGCCACGCGCGCCCGCCGTGCGGAGTTGCCGTCGTAGCATCTCGGCGGCGGGTCGCGCCCCAAGCCGCTCGAAGATCGCCAGGGCGTTGCGCTGGGCCGCCTCATCGCCGTCCATAAGGGCTAGCGCCTGCTCATAGGGACACCCAATCGCCTCCCAGGCGTCCGCCGCCGCGCGCCAGTCGCCCGCCATCTGCAGCGCATATGGAGCCGCGGTTCCCTGTAGGGTCTCGGCCAGCGCTCCAGCGCGCCAGAGCCAGAAGGCCAGCTGGCCAAGCGCCCAGGTATTGGTGTGCGCGCGCGCTACCTCGTAGCCCACACGCGCCTCCGCCGCGCACTGCGCGAGATCGCCACGCAGCCAGGCCGCCTCGGCGCGGGCAGCCATCACCGGCGCAATACGCTGTAATTCGCCGGTGGAGAGCGCCAGGTCACGCGCCTCGTCCAATGGCGCGTCCATGCCGGGGTCGCCGAGTCGCATCCGCACCAGGCCTAGGACCACTCGCGCGTGTATCGTGAAGACCGGCGAAGCTCGTTGAGCGTCGATGACGATATCTGCATCTTCACTGGCCGCCAGCCAGTTTCCGCGTTCAAGGGTAGCCACTGCTCGTGCGGCAATCAGTTGGGGCATAAACAGTTCAAAGTCGTGCTCGGTACAATATGCAATGCCTGCTGCAATGTAGCGGTCGGCCATTACATAGTTGTGGATCTTGACGAAATACGACGAGAGGTTGGCGTAGGCACGTCCCACATGCTCTACCAAGTTGTGATCGAGTGCAAGCTTGAGGCTCTGCCCCGCCTCGGTTTCCTTCTGCTGATCGTCCGCATTGAGCCGCGTCATCTCAAGTGTGTGGCTCGCGTGAACCAGCAGCTCCTCGTCGCCAAGCTGCTCAGCCAACTCAACCGTGCGGTTGCCCCATGACTGAGCGTCAGCGGTCTCCTCGGCGAGCATCGCGAGCATCGACCGGTAGCTATATGCCCAGGCTAATTCGCTATCAGGCGGCAGTGTTTGCAGCACGTTTACCGCAGCATCCGCACAATGAATGGCCTTCGTCCCCTGCCCTACCCACCAGTAGATTCGTGAGAGCCAACGCAGATTGTAGCCGACCCGCTGGGGTCTATCGAGGCTTTGCCAGAGGCCCAGCGCATCCTCGCCAGCCTGTATAGCGTCAGTTGCCCGCCCAATGAGAAGATACTCGCGCGCCAGCCCCTCAAGCAATTCGGCGCGCGCGTCGGCTGCCAGCCCCTCCGCGAACCGTAGGGCGGTCCGATACTGCTCGACCGCCTCGCGATGCGCCCCCTGAGCCGTCGCCTGTCGCGCCGCCGCGGGAGCAAATTGGAGCACTGCCGCGCTATCCTCAGCCTGAGAAGCATGGTGGACCAGCCGGGCCAGCGCTACCCGCCCTTCCCCCAGTTCCATGAACGCGCGCAGTACCTGGGCATTCAGCGTCCGCTTCCGTGTGGGTGAAAGTGTGCTTTCTACGGCCTGGCGCGCCAGCTCATGGCGGAAATCCACTAATCCATTCTCGAGCCGCAAGATACCAGACGCCAGGCATTCCTCAAGCCAGACATTGTCCACGACCAGCATCGCCTCGACCGTCCGCCATTCTAGCTTCGTAGGCACGACGGACGCCAGTTCGAGGAAGCGCTGCGCCTCGTACGACAGGCGCGCAATTCGCGCAAGCACCGCGTCACGCACACTCCTCGGCAGCCCTGGCAGATCGCTTGCTAGCACCTCTTTGAGAAAGAACGAGTTGCCCCCGGTGGCCGCGTGAAGATTTCCTACTGGACGACCTGCTTGTTGGGCAAGCGTGGCAACCGCCATCTCGGAGAGCGGCGGCAGCCAGACGCGCGTGACGTTATCTGCTGGCAGATCGCCGAGGACGAGACGAAGCGGGTGGTCTTTGGTCAGCTCATCGTCACGGTAGGTCAGAATGAGCAGAGCTGATGTGCGATGGATGCGGCGTGCCAGGAACTTGACCAGATCGAGCGTCGCCTCATCTGCCCAGTGGATATCTTCGATCACCATGATGGTTGGCGCGGCATGTCGGGTAAGCTCATCCAGCACCGTGGCGAAGAGCGTGGCGCGGTTCACCTCACCATCGAGGAGCGCGCGCAACGGCGTTTGTAGTTGTGGCGCGATGTCGTAGAGCGGACCTAACGGGCGCGGGGTAAACAGCGCCTCACATGCGCCCCAGAGTGTGCGCGTCGGCGCCTGATGCTGTTCGAGAAAACGCTCGACGAGAGAGGTTTTGCCAATACCCGCCTCGCCGCTGATCAAAGCGACCCGCCCGTGTCCGACGGCAGCCTGGTTCAGCAGATCGTCCAGCGTGAGCGAGAAGGAGTCGCGCTCGAGAAGTTCCACCGCCATCGCGCCACCCCTCCTCCGCAAGCGCTATCCCTGCTTGTTCGCGCCATGTCGTTGGCACGCCCGCATATACATAATACCTGTACGGGGTCAGACTACAACATGAGGGCGCACGCTGTGAGGACGCTACAACCGACATATGGGGTTTTACCACACGGCGCGAAGAGGAGTGATATAGGTCTCTCTTCAGTGCGAGGTCTTCGGAAAGAGCGCGGGCCAGAGGTTCACCGCCAGGCAGATGGCGAGCGCCAGGCCAAGCGGCCCCGAGAGGCCGAACAGCAGCGAATCCACGAACGCGCCAGCCGGGCCAAGTCCATCGAGCAGCGGCGCGATGAGTAGCGATCCCACCCGCAGAATCGCGGCGCTATTGCCGAGCCAGAGCGTCGCCGTCACCAGCTTCGCCGAGAGGATGTGGCCGCCGGAGAAGCCAGGCGCCATACGCGGCGCGATACCGCAGATGAGCAGCGCGATGAAACCGATGGCGAGACTGTGGCGGGCGGCGTCCAGTGAGAATGGCGCGCTCAGATCCAGCGCGCGCGCGACGCCGTCGATCACCAGCAGCGCGCCGCCTATAATCGCCCAGGTATAGGCGCTCGCCACCAGCGCCACGAATGGCCCGTAGGCGCTACGGTCGCTCGATATCTGCCGCCGATAATTGTGCGCCGCTGCCTCAGGCTCGGGCGCCAGCTTCGCCACCCGCTGCGGCAGCTTGCCCCGCGCGCGCATCAGCCGCAAGAAGAGGCTGACGAAGACCAGCAGCACAGCGCCCACCAGGAAAGTGCCTAGCCCCTCCAGCAGCCCGACACCGCTGCCAATGCCCACCAGGGCCAGCGCCAGCCCGCCAAAGTAGCCGATGGCGAGCGGCCAGAACAACTTGCGGGGGAACGGCTCCAGCCCGGCGTACATCGGCAGTGTCTGCGCCGACATCGTCAGCGCCATCGGGACCAGGAAGCCGAGCAGGCCAAGGGTCACGTTGAGCGCGTCGTCGCTGGCTGGCACGACGCCCGCGACCGCCACGACGCTGGCCAACGACACATTGAACAAATTGATGATGGCGGCCAGACCCAGGCTGGCGAAGATGCCGACCAGAAAGGGCATCGTCTTCTGCAACTGCGGGCGCGTGCTGAGCTTTGGCCCCTGCATCGCCGTCGCGATGACGATAGTCAGAAACCCCAGGAACGCTACCAATTCAACTACTCCGCTGGTGACCATCGCGATCTTCCAGATGCCCTGCCCCGTCGCGGCGAACAGCGGCTGACCGATGCCCCGCAGCACGATGCCCGCCACCAGCGTCCCTAGCAGCCAGGGAATCGCCTGCGGGTACGCCAGCCCGGCGCCACGCAGCCGCGGCAGGAAGTGGAACGCGACGCCCAGGATGAAGAGGCCCGCCCAGCCATAGAGCTGGAGGTGGCCATGCGCCTGGGCCAGCGCCACCCACCAGACGCCCATCGGCACGTGGAAGGCTCGCGTCAGCGTCAGCACGGTGGCCAGCACAAAGCCGCCACTCGCGCCGATCAGCAGCGCCGTGCCCAGCATCGGCGCAACCCGTGAGAATGATTCCTGGCGACGCGCGAGGCGTGTCGGAGCAATGGTTGCCATGGATAAGTCCTTATATACCTGTTCTACCTGTCTCGCTTAGCGTGTCCGAACGGGATTGCCTGAGGGATCGCGGCGAGGACTCCAGAGCGGGTAATCGATGCCGGCGAGCCGATTGATGACGAATGCCTGCACGGTGAGCATCACCACCGCCAGCATCAAAATGACGAGTTGTATCGGTTGGGTCAGGATGCCCAGCGAAATGATGAGCGTGGTCGCGCCCGCCGGAGGATGTGGCGACTTCAATAGCACCATTAGCCCCGACGTCAGCCCCAGCGAGAGCGCGGCGGCGATGACGCGCGGCCCGGTGACGCCGACCGCATATGCCGGCCCTGCCATCGTCAGCCCCGTAACGACCAGGCTGAAGTATCCCGCGAACACGCCAATCGCATGACCGACGAGGGCGTTACGTGGCGAGGCGGTTGGAGCGGTCGGTGTGTAGAAGAAGAGGAACGCTGTCGGGCCGAGTGAGGGAAAGATGAATGGAGAACGTGTGATGACCGCCACCAGCGCCATGATGCCAATGCTGAGACAGCCATTGATGAAGCTGAAGAGCGCCAGTATTGGCACCCGCGAATAGTGCGACAGCAGCCACTTAAGCTGAAAGCGGCGAAAGAGGCCCGCCAGAATGTCTGACATCTCGCCGCCGATGGGGTGCTGGCTGTCGATATGATAGCCGTCCCGCGAGGTGTCTGGCCTCGCTGGCGCCGCTGGTGTCTCGGTGTCACCGGGATCTGAAGTCGTCATACTCATCCTCGTCGTCTATCCGCTACCCGCTATTCGCTATCGGCTGGCCCCAGACCTACCGAGAACGCGCCTGCGTGGCCAGAGCGTAATCAGCAAGGCAAGCAGGAAGGCGATCAGGCTGGCCCCGGCGATCCACCAGAGGGTATTCGTCCGACCAGACAATAGCTCGAACAGGCCAAGGGTGACGAGAAAGAGCTGCGTGAACAGGAATGCGGCGACCAAATAGACCTGCCCCTGCACGATGGCGACGAATCCCGGCGAACCGGTATAGTCGAGGCCGCGCAAATGGCTCGCATGCTCGTCTCGCGTCGCATAGCCTGGCGCATCGTCAGGATTGGCAAGATGCTGGCGGCGCATCAGCGCCTGTTCGTCGTCGGCGATCTGCCCCCAGGCAGGGGCGCCGTGGTCATCGTCGTCGTAGTGGTCCATCTCGTCCGTCATCGCTCGACCTCCCGCACCGCGTAGACGATGCCGCCGCTGGTGCGCAGCTCGATGATGGGCAGCGGGCGCGTCGGCGGCCCGGCAAGCACGTCGCCGGTGAACGCGTCGAAGTAACCCTCATGACAGGGGCAGTGGAACTTCCGCTCGCCGGGTTGGTAGAGCACGGCGCACGAAAGATGGGTACACACATCGCTGTAGGCTACCAGCCCTTTCTCCGGCAGATTGACCAGGATGCCCTGCGCGTATTGGTCGGGAAAGTTGAAGACGCGCCACTCATCCTCCGCCAACTCGCCAACTCGCGCCACCGCCACCTGGTTCACGCTGCCGGTAGACCGCAGGCTGCCCACCGCTGCCAGGGCGGTCGTCGCGAGGAAGAGCGCGCCGCTGCCCGCCACCAGAAACCGTAGCGTATCGCGCCGTGTCACCAGATCGTCGGCACGCCAGTGGTAGGGGAACTCCTCGCGCCACTGCTGGCCCCGAACAACACGGCGTAACCGGCGGGCAGACGCGCGGGCGCGGCGGGTGCGCGAGGCCTCCTCCGCCGCGATCTCTTCTGGCGTGCGCTCCTGCGCGCTCACTGGCTTCTCGCCACCTGGGTCATCGTGGATATCTGTCATAGGTGCTCCTCTAGTGGTGAACTGGCGTACAGTCTCGGCCTTGATGGTATGTGACTTCGCGATCTGGTAATTTGTATGGCCACCGGCCCTCTCCCCCTAGCCTCCTCCCCTGAAGAGGGAGGGGAAACCAGACCTGCTCTGACCATTCATGGCCGAGCACGTTTATCAGTGAGCTGGCGCAGGTGTGGTGACTGGAACGGGCTGCGCGGGGACTTCTGGCGGCGTGCGAGGCGCCCACGGCTGCGGCGGCGCGCTCCGTTCGGGGATTCCCGCATCCCCGGCCTCCACCCACGCTTCGGATTCCTGCGCGGTGGTCGCGATTGGCATATCTCCCAGATTGCCTAGCTGCGCCTCTTCGGCCAGCGCCATCAGGTCGAGCGCGTCATCCTGCTCGCGCATCACCACATAGTTGCGGGTGCGTACGCGCTGCTGGCCAAAGTAAAAGACATTCACCGGCTTGGCGCCCTGCTGGCCGCGTCCCGCCTGGACCCACTCCTCGTAGGTGCCGTAAAAGAGCGCCTGTGTCGGGCATACAGAGGTACACATCGGCGGCTTGCCCACGCTGGTCCGGTCGTAGCAGAGATTGCACTTGCGCATTACGCGCCCTGGCCCATCGAACTTCGGTACGCCGAAGGGGCAGACATAGACGCAGTTCTGAATATTGATGCAGCGCGTCTCATCCGCCTGATGCACGACGCCGTCGGGGCTGATGAGAATCGCCTGCGCCGGGCAGACCTGCGCGCAGGGGGCCACTGGCTCCTCGCAGTGCATGCAGAGCGTTGGCGAGGTTGCGACAGTGTTGTCCCGGTTGATGTAGTCGATGAAGATCATGCTCTCGCCCTTGTGGGTATCGCATTCGCGACACGCCGCCACGCACGAGCGACAGCCAATGCAGCGCGAGGGATCGAGAAAAATGCGCTTTACCGCCATAGCATGCTCCTGATTATCAAAGGATGCCATCTGCGGCCCGAAGGCCGCAGCTAGTCTCCTGCCCACTCGCCGTGGCGCTTCATGCCACGGCGCGCTTCCTCCGCGCCTAACTCACCGTTGGCCCCTGCGGCTCGCCCGTGCTGGGCAGACGGCGACGGCGTCCGCGCGCGGCCCGCAACTGCGCTGGATCAACATCTTTGGCCCACTCCGGCGGCTGCTTCGCCTTCGCAATCGACGCGGCGCAGACCTTATACTCAGGAATCTTGTTCATCGGCTCCAGCACCGGATTGGTCAGGATGTTTGCCGCCTGCGAGTGGCCATAGTGGTAGGGAATGAAGAGCGTATCGGGCCGGATGGACTTCACCACCAGCGCCGGAGCGGTCAACTCACCGCGGCGCGTCCGCACGGTGACCCACTCGCTATCGCGGATGCCCAACTCGTTGGCCGTTCGCTCGTGAATCTCCACCCATGGGTAGGGCGCCTGCTCCAGCAAGAACGGCGTGCGGCGTGTCTGGTTGCCCGAAAGATAGTGATAGATCACGCGCCCCGTCGTCAGCACCATCGGATAGTCGTCATCCGGCTCCTCGGCGGGGGGCAGATACGTGATCGGATGGAACTTCGCCTTGCCATCGGCGAAACCAAAGCTCTCCTCGTAGAGGCGTGGCGTTCCCTGGCTCTCCTCGGTGGGGCAGGGCCAGAAGACGCCGTTCTGCAGCTCAATCTTCTCATAGGTAATGCCGAAGTAGTCGGCTTTACTGCCTTTGGTGGCGAGGCGCAGCTCGTCGAAGATGTCGCGGGGGGATTTGTAGGCGAAATACTGCCCCTTACCCAGCCGCTTCGCCAGGTCGCAGACGATCTGCCAATCACGGCGCGCGCCCTCTGGTGGGTCAACGGCCTTGTTATACTTGATGACGCGCCCCTCCAGGTTGGTCGTGGTGCCTTCCTCTTCCGCCCAGACATTGCCCGGCAGCACCACATCCGCCAGTTCGCACGTCTCCGACAGGAAGAAGTCGCAGACGACGAAGAAATCGAGCGCGCGCAGCGCCCGCTCGGTCGTGTGCTGGTCGGGCAGCGAGACCATCGGATTCGAGCAGATCATGAAGCAGCCACGAATCTCCTCGCGGAGCATCGCCGGAATCATCAGCGTCGCCGGATAGCCCGCGTGCGGCAGGTCTTTCTCGTCGATGCCCCAGACAGACGAGATATAGGCGCGATCTTCGGGATCCTCGATCTCGCGCTCGCCCGGCAGTTGCGAGGCCTTCTGGCCCATCTCGCGCCCGCCCTGGCCGTTGCCCTGGCCGGTTAGCGTCATATAGCCCGCGCCGGGTCGGCCAAAGTTGCCGGTGGCCAGCGCCAGATTCACCGCCGCCACGCCGTTATCCACGCCCTTGCTCTGGTGCTCCAGCCCACGCGCCGTATAGATCATCGCCGCCTTCGCCCGCCCGTAGAGTCGCGCCGCGTCGATGATCGTCTCGGGACGCAGCCCGCAGACCTTCGCCACGCGCTCCGGCGGATACTGTTCCACCAGCGCTTTCGTCTCGTCCCAGCCGTTGGTGCGGCTGCGGATGAACTCCTCGTCCACCAGCCCCTCGCGGATGACGACGTTGAGCATCGCATTCAGCAGCGCTGAATCGGTGCCGGAGCGGAGCGGCAGAAAGATATCGGCGGTGCGGGCGATGGGCGTCTGGCGCGGGTCGGCCACGATCAGCTTCGCGCCACGGTCGCGCGCGCGCCAGAGCCAGCTCGTGACGATGGGGAAACACTCGCCCACATTGGCGCCGATGACAAAGATCACGTCGGCGTGCAGCATATCGCTGATCGGGTTGGCGGCGCGGTCGATGCCGAGTGAGCGGTCGTTCGCCCCTGTCGCGGACGACATGCAGAGTCGCCCGTTGTAGTCGCAGTGGCGCGTTTCGAGGGCGACGCGCGCGAATTTGCCCATCAGGTAGCACTTCTCGTTGGTCATCGAGGAGCCGCTATAGACCGCGACGGCGTCGTTGCCGTGCTGCCCCTGAATCTCGCGGAAGCGCCGGGTGATGGTATCGAGCGCTTCGTTCCAACTCACTGGCTCCAGCGGGCTGTTCTTGCCGCCGCGGCGCATCAGCGGAGAGGTGAGGCGGTCTGGATGATTCACCGTCTGATAGACGGTCGAACCCTTGGGGCAGAGCATTCCCCGATTCACCGGGAAATCATAGCGCGGCTCGACGCCAACGACCTTGCCACCCGACACCTTGAGGTTCATGCCGCACTGCACCCCACAGTAGCAACAGTGCGTCGGCACATAGCGATCCACCTCTTCGTTCGAGCGCCAGGGTGTCTCCTTGCCCTCGTGGAAGTCATAGGTGTCGCGCTGGCCCTCATGGAAGATGCCTTTATCGACTGTCATCGGAATACTCTGCCTTCCCGGTGTTATCGCCTTGGGTGCGTTGTTACCATGATCCGTTAGCGCGGCTTGCTCGCTAGAGGAAGCGGTTGCCCTGGCCGCCCATCGCGGCGAGATTGGCCTGGCCGCGCATGATCCGCTTGCAGTCGGGGCAGAAGTCCTGCCACCAGACGCCCGCGGTGGCCGCTGTGCGCTCCGAGTGATCCTCTGAGTGTG
>DASUHD010000150.1:0-37727 GCA_036273675.1 Ktedonobacterales bacterium
ACGTCGGACAGGTGGGCAGGCAGAAGCCGCAATGCACGCAGTCCTCGATGATCTCGCGGGCGGGCGGATGATGCGCGTCAAAGGCGCTGACGGTGTTGGAGGTGGGTGAGATGTTGCCGACGCTGACTTCTGTCATCAGATACCTCCCACGAAACGGCCCGGATTGAGCGTGTTGTGCGGATCGAACTGCGCCTTGACGCGCCGCATCAGATCGAGCGCGGCGGGCGCGCCCCACAGGTCGATCCGCCCGATGAGCGTCGGCGCGTACTCTTCGACGACGAGCGCGCCGCGCGCGCCTTCCGCTGCTTCCCGCAGCGTTTCCACCGCCGCCACCAGCGCGTCGGGCTGGCCCACGAGTCGCGCGCGTACCGCGCCGTGGCCCGCGTGCGCCCGCCAGCGGGGCGTCAGCGCGTTCTCCGTAGCCACTGATTGCAGCGCCGCCAGCCAGCCAGTCAACTCGCCCGGCATCAGCGCCGCCCGCACGTTGAGCCAATCAGTTTGCGTGTCGGCAGGCGCGTCGATGCTGTCTAACTTGTGCCAGAAATCCGCCTCCGCCGGGCCATCCAGCACATCCGCGTTATCTGCCAGCGTGCCGAGCAATGTTCGCAGTGTTGCGATCTGTTCGGTGACGGCGCGCTCCGTCCGCGACTGAAAGAGCACCGCCAGGCGATAGGGCTGCCCGTCGCGCTCCGAGCCGAGCACATCTATCGCCGTTGGCGTCAGTGTCGAGGCGGTAATGGTTTGCGCCGCTTCGCAGAGCGACTCATGCGTCGGCGCATCACATACGAGCGTCCGCGAGTCGGCAGGCAGCGGGTAGAGGCGGAAACTGGCCGAGAGGACGACGCCCAGCGTGCCGAGCGACCCAGTGAAGAGCTTAGGTAGATCGTAGCCCGCGACGTTCTTGACTACCTTGCCGCCGCCGCGCGCAATCGTGCCATCCGCCAGCGCCACCTGCACGCCGAGAATCTGGTCGCGCACACCGCCATAGCGCAGCCGCCGCGGCCCCGCCACCGCCGTCGCGATCAGCCCGCCGACCGTCGCGCCGGGGCGGAGCGGCGGATCGAGCGCGAGCCACTGGCCTGCCTGCGCCAGATGCCTCTGGAGCGTCGCCACTGGCAGGCCCGCTTGCACCGTCACCGTCTGGTCGTGGGGCGCATGCTCGACGATGGCATTCAGCCCCGCCAGGCTCAGGACGATATCGCTGCCCGATGGTGGGAAGCCGACACCGGCATGCGTGCCACCGCCGCGCGGCAGCACCTTCAGCCCCTCGCCATCAGCGAACGCGAGCAACCTCGCCAGCGTCTCGGCGGAGGATGGCTCCGCCACCATCAGCGGCTGCACGCCCAGCACCGCGTCGCTCGCCTCCGCTGGGCGGACCTGCCCCGGCGCGAGTTCTTCCAGCTTCGCATGGAGCGTGGCGGCGGTCTGCGTCATGGCGGCTTCTCCTCTAAAGCTACTGGTCTGCCTCGGACTGTGCTTGTGCTTGTGCTTGCGCCAGAGCCTCCGCTTGCGCCTGTGTCGCCTGGGCCTGGGCCTGTACCTGTACCTGCTTCACCACCTCGTCCCAGTAGCGGCGTTGACGCGCCCTGTCTTCTGGTGTATCGCGCGGTCCCAGGGTGGCAAGCGCGGCGATGACAATTCCCAGACTGACGGCCGACATTGCGAGGAAGACGACCCCGATCCACCACGCGGTATGCCACAGCGCCGCCGTCAGGCCAGTCAGGGTCAGCGCGACGCTCAGCGTTAGGACCACGAAGGCATAGCGCAGAACAATCGTTGCCCGTCGTTTTCGCTGAGCTTCTCGCGCCTGAGGTGAGGCAAGCTGCTCTCCCAAGGGAAGTCCAGCGTCCTGGTAGGCGCGCGCCCACTCCTCTGAGAAGCCAACATGCGCCATGTCCTGGATGAGCCTGAGCATGACAAGCCCGGCAAGGTTCAGCGGCAAGGCGAGAGCGAACATGACAATCGAAATCGTGAGCGCCTGATCGGCGGACACCGTGACGATGAGCGGGGCCATGACCACCAGGTCGAACGCGATCAGGCCAGCAAAGATCCAGTAGCCAACATCCACCAACCACGGTGTGGTACGCTCCATCGCCTCCTCAAACGCTTTCTCGGCCTGGCTGATCGACGTCTGCGCGGCGGCATAGGCGACATCCTTGTTTGGTTCAGGCGGCTTGGGCTTGTTCTGTGCCAACTAGCAACTCCTTTGCGCTTCGGGCGCTTTAGCGGCCCTTGATCAACTTGTCATATTCGCGATGCGTGCCAATCCAGAACCAAGTGATTTCACCATCATCGCGAATGCCTAGAACACGATAGCCGCGAGTGATACGCGCTGACCCCAGATGCCGCTTTATATCTACCTCTTCGAAATTCAAGCCAGGATGAAATGGATCGCGCTCGAATTGTTCGTGCGCTTGTTGTGCCTGGCGGCGAATCTTTGCTGGCAATGCACGATAGAGTTCCCAAAACTCATCGGTCGTCTCCGACTTCACTCGTCATCCCCCATGTCGTGTGGCGTGGGCCACGGACGTTTGGGGGAGCGTTTTGCCTGGGCGATCAAGTCATCCAATACGGAGCCGGAACGCGGATCGGCCAGCAATGCATGCCACTCAGCATCATCGAGAATGTCTTCTATCTCTTCGGCCAGTTTGTTTTGCATATCCGGTGGAAGCTGCTCGATCCGCTCCATCAAAGCTTTCAGATGCTCCGTTATCATTGACTGTGTTCCTCCCTTAAAAGCGCTCGGCGATGCCCGCCGTCTCCAGTGGGTGCGGACGGTAGACGCCCGGTGTCTCACCACAGAGACGCGGCGTCGGATAGACCTTCTCGGGATTGGCCAGCCGCGCCGGGTCGAGCGCGCACCGCAAGAGTTGATGAGTCGCCATGTCGGTCTCGCTGAACATTACCGGCATGTAGCCGCGCTTATCCATCCCAACGCCGTGCTCGCCAGTGATGCTGCCGCCCGAGGCGACGCAGGTGCGCAGAATCTCGCCTGCCAGCTCTTCCGCCCGCTCGAAGGCGCCCTCGTCGCGCTCGTCGTAGAGCACCAGTGGATGCAGGTTGCCGTCGCCCGCGTGGAAGACGTTGGCCACGCGCAGCCCGTAGCGCTCCTCTAGCGCCGTGATCTCGCGCAGCACCGCGGGCAGCGCCGTCCGCGGAATGACGCCGTCCTGCACGATATAGTTCGGGCTGATGCGTCCCGCCGCCGCGAACGCCGACTTGCGCCCCTTCCACATCAGCGCGCGCTCCTCGTCGGTATGCGCCAGCCGCCATTCGGTCGCGCCCGCCGCGCGGCAGAGCGCCTCCACCTGCGCCGACTGCTCGTCCACCTCGGCCCGCACGCCGTCCAGTTCCACCAGCAGCACCGCGCCCGCGCCAGCAGGATAGCCCGCATGCACCGCCGCCTCCGCCGCTTCGATGGAGAGGCGATCCATGATCTCGATGGCGGCTGGCAGAATCCCTCCGGCAATGATGTCCGAGACCGCCTGTCCCGCCGCGTCGGTATGGGGGAAGGCGGCCAGCGCTGTCAGCACCGCCTCGGGCTTGCGCACGATCCGTAGGATAATCTCGGTGGCGATGCCAAGCGTTCCCTCGGAGCCGACGAAGACGCCGGGCAGGTCATAGCCGGGCAGATCGACGGCATAGCCGCCCAGATCGACTACCTCGCCATTGGCCAGCACCACCCGCATGCCGAGCACGTGATTGACGGTAAAGCCATATTTGAGGCAGTGCGCGCCGCCGGAGTTTTCGGCGATGTTGCCGCCGATGGAGCAGACCTGCTGGCTGGAGGGGTCCGGCGCGTAATAGTAGCCCGAGGGCGCGACTCGCTGCGTCACCTGAAGATTGATAACCCCTGGCTGGACGATCACCCGCTGGTTGGGCAGGTCAACTGCGAGAATCTGGCGCATCCGTGAGAGCGCGATCAGCACGCAGCCTGGCGTGGGCAGCGCGCCGCCGGAAAGTCCGGTGCCGGAGCCGCGCGGCACAAACGGGATACCCTCGCGCGCGCAGAGCCGGACGACATCGCGCACCTGCTCGGTGCTGGTGGGCAGTACGACAACACCCGGCGTGGCGCGGTAGCTCGCCAGCCCATCCGACTCGTAGGTGCGGCGCTGGGCTTCTTCAATGATGACGCCGTCATCCCCCAGAATCGCGCGCAGTTCATCAAGCATGCGCGGCGAAATCGCGGGAATCGCGGGCTGAGCAACGATATCTCCGCTGTCTGCCGTATCTGCCATCAGTGGCGCTCCTTTCCCGTCCAGAGGGCGCGCTTGTAGTGCTTTCCATCCTTAGTGTACCACTGTGCGCGATAGAGATGGCCTCAGGACAGGCTACATAGAGGCTATGTGCAGGCGCTCCGAAGTTCATTCCACCTTTGACAGGAGGAGCGACCCACGATAGACTGAGCGTGGGAAGAGAGGTCACTGCGTGGCCCCAAGCTCACTCGTCCCGTTCACGTGGCCGCTGAAGCAGTTATGTTATTACAACAGCTCATCCGAGCGCATCGCGCACCGCCAGCGGTGGTGGCGCGCGGATCATTCTGAGGGCTAGGGCATGACAAACCTCCTCACAACACTCTCCGCCTCTCACGTCGCGCAAGCAATCATTGTCGGCGCCGTACTGGCGTTTCTCACGGCACAGGTCCTGATGAACGCGGCGGTGAGAGCCATGACCACGACCGTCAATGGCTGGAGCACCACCATGAAAGCTGGTCAGCCCGGCAATGGTGTTCTGGTGCGGGCCGCCTTCGCCAGAATTCTGCCCGCCGTCAATGTGGTGCAAGAGGCGGCGTACTGGACGACAACCAAGGACAGCGCAGGGCAGACTTTGCGCGGCCAGCATGAATACGTCCTGCATTTTCCTGAAGGACAACTCCCACCGAACGATGCCTTCTGGTCGCTGACCATAACCGATGTTGCAGGGTTTATGGTGAAGAACCCCATCGAGCGCTACAGCGTTGGCAGCCGCTCTGGCCTCGCGCCGAACGCCGATGGCTCCGTCGACGTGTATCTGCAGCGCGCGACTCCTGCTGGACACGAGTCCAACTGGCTGCCGACGCCAGCAGGCTACTTCAAGCTGATGCTCCGCGCGTATCTGCCCGGCCGTGCGGTCCTCGACGGCGAGTATCACGTGCCGCCGGTCAAGAGAGTGCGATGAGGTGAGATGAGATGAACCGGTTGATTCTGAAATACAGTTATCCCATTACATTCATCATCCTGGCCATCCTCGCCTGGGTCGTCTACAGAATTTTCTCCGCGGGGGGGAGCGGGCTCATTGGGTTCGTCGTTGTGGCCGTCATCGTCTGGGGACTCGGCACGGTCGTGTTCTTGTACCTTTGGCCAACATTCGCGTACAGCGCCTACAAACGAGCGGCCGTGCGGCATGGGCTTGGCGGCGGCCCCATTCCCGTCAATACGCTGTACGCGACGCCCAATCGGGCGTCGCCCGCGGCGTCAGACGCCAGCTTATTAGCCACCGGGACCGACGACGTGCTCTACATCGGCGGTTGGCTCGACCTCTCCAAAGGGCCGCAAGTCTTGCACGTGCCAGACATGGCGGGCCGGTACTACAGCGTGCAGTTCACCGATCCGTCGGACGGCGCTGATTTTGCCTACGTCGGCACGCGCGCCACGGGAACCGCGGCTGGCGATTACCTCGTGAGCGGGCCGGGCTGGAAGGGAATCGCGCCGCAGGGAATGACACAGATTGCTTCGCCGAACAACGCGGTGCTCGTGGTCGGTCGTGTATTTGTCGAGAGCGACCGTGATCTCCCAACCGCCTATGGGCTTGCGAGGCAGATACAGCTCACACCACTTCGTCGCTGATTCCCCGACGTGTTTCAGAATGTACGCTCCTTTCTGGTTCCCCCTCCTTTTTAGGGGGCTGACGCGCGAGGCGAGGATACGAGCCTCGGAGCATGCGATAAGCATGCGTAGCGGCAGCGGCCCGCAGGGCAGGGTTAGGGGGAGCGGGCTTGGGGGTGAGGTCAACGTAGCCGCTCGTACGTCTGGTGGGCGATGGAGACCACGCGGCCAGGATCGAATTGACCTATCGTCCCTTCAAGCCCATGCTCCCGGTCTTCCGCGCTTCCCTGCGCCTCGAAAATCTGCTCGCCGTAGGCCGCCAAATCTTCCACAATGCGCTCATAGCGATAGTAGCTGAGCGCCACCGGATCGATGTCAGTCGCGCCGTAGCCCTGATAGAATAACGCTTCCTCACGGGCGGTATCCCAGATAGCGCCAATGCCGCCGCCGATGAACATCAGGTCCCGCTCTTTGAGCGCGAAGATCGGAGCATCCCAGTCCACGATGGCCAGCTCAAGGTCATCGCGCGCGCTCAGCAGGATATTCCCGGCGTGCAGGTCTGTGTGGCACAGGACGAATCCGTCCGCCGCGCCCGTTCGCTGCTTGAGCATCTGGCCAAGCTGTGCGGCCCGCTCTACCATCGCGTGAATCTCGTCCCGCCGCGTGAGCCAGAATGCCGCCAGTTTCCGCGCAAACGGGTCAGCAGCGTCATCATAGACACGCGCCTCGACCTGCCGATCATAGCGCATCACGATATCCCGCCATCGCGGTGAATAGTCCTCGCGCGGCACACGGCTGGCGAGTTCCGGCGGCAGCAGGCTGGCGTGGACTGCGCGCAGGCTCTGACCGAGTGTGACCCAGTGCGCGTCGGAGAGCGGCTGTCTAAAGCCATTGTCGCCCTCGAAGTATGGGTAGAGTATCCAGGTGAAGCCGCGGCCGTTCGTCCATAGCTGGCCCGCCGCCGACGCCAGCGGCGCCATCACCCGCGGGATGCCATGCGCGCGGAGATAGGCAGGGATGCTGACCGCGATCTCATCGAAGTCGCCGCGCTTCAACTTGAGGAAGTAGGGTGTGTTGCTGTCTGTGTCCACCCGAAAGACGGCGGCGTTGGCATCCGCCCCAATCGGCAGAAAGGTCACCTCGCGGGCGCGCAGCGCATAGTGTTCTCCCAGGAAGGCGATAATCGTGTCGGTGGCGATGTCGGGCGGTGTCAGCATGAGTACCTGGTCATTTCTACTCCATTCGCAGCTCGCAAGCGCGTTCGTGGCGTCTCGTTGCACATGGTGGCGCGCGCGCCAGCCCCCACATCATGGCAGAAAGCAAGGCAGATGGGCGCGCAATTTTCTTATCAGCTTTATTGTCATCATGTTGGCGGCTCATGGCGATGCCGTCGGGATATGGGCGTAACGCCTCCGCGCGGGATGCGGGCCGGAAGGGGGCTCTCGCGTGATACAATATTCCCGGTGCGCCGGGGCCGAAGCAGACGCCTTTCGCCAGCCTTCCAGCCCCGGTGAGCGGTGCGCGGCAATGGGGCCGCGTCCTGGGCTGTTTCCAGCTTCGCTCTCAGGAGGTTGAATTTCCATGGCAATTCGCGTAGGCATCAACGGTTTCGGACGTATTGGCCGCCAGAGCCTGAAGGCAATGTTGGAGCGCTACTCCAACCAGATCGAGGTCGTCGCAATCAACGACCTGACCGACACCGAGACCAACGCCCATCTCTTCCGCTACGACTCCACCTACGGGCGCTTCGATGGCCAGGTTGAGGTGCTCGATAACAACGACCTCTCGATCAATGGCAAGAAGATAAAAGTCTTCCAGCAGCGCGATCCGGCGCAGATTCCCTGGGGCGACCTCGGCGCGCAGATTGTCGTCGAAAGCACTGGCTTCTTCACCGACGCCAGCAAGGCCAAGGCCCACCTGCACGACAGCGTCAAGAAGGTCATCATCTCCGCCCCCGCCAAAGGCGAAGATATCACCATCGTGCTCGGCGTCAACGAAGACAAGTACGATCCCGCCACCCAAAACATCATCTCCAATGCGTCGTGTACGACCAACTGCCTCGCGCCCGCCGCCAAAGTCATTCAGGATACCTACGGCATTGACCGAGGCATGATGACCACCGTTCACTCGTACACCAACGACCAGCGCCTGCTCGATGTCGTCCATAGCGACATGCGACGCGCCCGCGCCGCCGCCCAGAACATTATTCCCACCAGCACCGGAGCGGCCCGCGCGCTGGCGCTCGTCATGCCCGAGCTTAAAGGCAAGTTCGACGGCTTCTCGCTGCGCGTGCCGACGGCCACCGTCTCGGTCGTGGATTTTGTGGCGCTGATCAACAAGCCCGCCACTGTGGACGCCGTCAACGACGCCTTCAAGCAGGCCGCCGCTGGCAAGATGAACGGCATTCTTGACTACACCGACGAGCCGCTGGTCTCCAGCGACTTCCGAGGCGATGCACACTCCTCGATCATCGATGGCCTCTCGACGATGGTGCTGGGAGACAACATGGTCAAGGTCATCGCCTGGTATGACAACGAGTGGGGCTATTCCAGCCGCGTCGCCGACCTGACGAACTTCGTGGGTGAGAGGCTCTAGCGATGAATAAAGCCACCGTACGCGATATCGATGTGCGGGGCAAGCATGTGCTGGTGCGCGTTGACTTCAATGTGCCGCTCGACGAGGGCGGCGTGATCACCGATGATACGCGCATCCGCGCAGCACTCCCGACCATTCGTTATCTGCTGGACCACAACGCCGCAGTCATCCTGATGAGCCATCTGGGGCGGCCCAAGGGCAAGGTTGACGCCAGATACAGTCTGAAGCCGATCGCGGAGCGGCTGGCCGAGTTGCTCGGCCAGCCGGTGGCGCTGGCGTCCGATTGCGTCGGGCCAGAGGTCGCGGCGCAGGCGAAGGCGTTGCAGCCGGGGCAGGTGATGCTGCTCGAAAACCTGCGCTTCCATCCCGAGGAAGAGGCGAACGATCCCGCCTTCGCGAAGCAGCTTGCCGCGCTCGGCGATATCTACGTCAACGACGCCTTTGGCACAGCCCACCGCGCCCACGCCAGCACCGAAGGCGTTGCGCACGATCTGCCCGCCGTCGCGGGCTTTCTGATGGAGAAGGAGCTGAACTTCCTCGGCTCCGCGCTGGAGCACCCGAAGCGGCCATTCGTCGCCATCTCCGGCGGCGCGAAGGTCTCCGATAAGATCGCCGTGCTGGACCGCCTGATTGATATTGCCGACGCGATACTAATCGGCGGGGGCATGGCGAACACCTTCTTCAAGGCAAATGGGCTGTTTGTTGGCGATTCATTGGTGGAAGATGACAAGCTTGAAGAGGCGCGTCGTCTTCAGGCGAAGGCGCGGGCAGCGGGTAAGCCGTTCGTGCTGCCCGTAGATGTCGCGGTCGGCGAGAAGTTCTCTAACGACGCCGAGCGGACCATCACGACGCCCGATACCATCCCGGAGGGCTGGCGCATTCTCGATGTCGGCCCGCAGACGATCCTGGCCTTTGGCGAAGCGCTGGCCGATGCGGAGACGATCATCTTCAACGGTACACTCGGCGTCGCGGAGTTTCCGAAGTTCGCGCAAGGCACCAACGCGCTGATTGCGCTGCTGGTGGAGCGCACCGAGGCAGGCGCGACGACCATCGTGGGTGGTGGCGATTCGGCGGCGGCGGTGGAGGCGGCGGACGCCGCCGAAAAAGTGACGCATGTTTCGACCGGCGGCGGCGCGTCGCTGGAATTTTTGGAAGGGCGCGAGTTGCCCGGCGTGGCGGCACTGCGCGAACGCGAGGCTCCTGCCGATGGAGGAGGATTCTAGGTGACCAATCGCATGCCCATTGTCGCGGGCAACTGGAAGATGAACCTCGGCCCAAACGAGGCGCGCGACTTTGCCGCAAGCATACTCAGCGATCTGGTGACGGTGCGCGGCGTCGAGATCGTGCTCTGTCCGCCATCCATATCACTGCCCGCGGTGCATGCGGTGCTGTCTGGCACGAACGTCAAGCTGGGCGCGCAAAATATGTATTACGTAGAACAGGGCGCCTTCACGGGTGAGATATCGCCGAAGATGCTCGAGGGACTGGCCGACTATGTTATCCTGGGCCACTCTGAGCGGCGCACGCACTTCGGCGAGACCGATGACCTGGTGAATCGCAAGGCTGTGGCCGCCTTCGAGCACAACATCCGCCCCATCGTCTGCGTCGGCGAGCACCTCGAAGATCGCGACGCGGGCCGGACCGAGCGTGTCATCACCTCGCAGGTCTACGGCAGCCTGAAGGGTCTGCCGTCGACTCGCCTGGATGAGCTGGTCGTCGCCTACGAGCCAATCTGGGCCATCGGCACGGGCCGTGCCGCGACGCCCAAGGATGCCGCTGATGTGGCGGCGCTGATTCGCGCGCTACTGGTGGAGATGTATGGCGCGGTCGAGGCGTCGGTAATTCGCGTGCAGTATGGCGGCAGTGTGACGACGGCCAACGCGGCCACCTTCGCCGCTATCCCCGATATCGACGGGTCGCTGGTGGGTGGCGCGAGCCTCAGGCCCGATTTCGCCGAGATTGCGCGCCAGACGCTTCGGGCCAAGAAAGCGTAAGATGGAGCAGCAGGCAACCGGGCGCGTCGTGGCGGTGAGTAGCAGCGCGACGCATACTCTGGCGAAGCCGAATCACGCGGAGATTCGGCTGCTCGAAGGGCTGGGCGTCGAGGGTGACGCCCATGCGGGAACGACGGTGAAGCATCGCTCGCGCGTGCTGAAGAACCCGTTCCAGCCCAATCTGCGCCAGGTGCATCTGATTCACGCCGAGCTACACGACGAGCTGCGCGCGGCGGGCTTCGTGGTCGCCGCCGGGCAGATGGGCGAGAACATCACCACCCGTGGCATTGCGCTGCTCGACCTGCCCACCGGCACGCGGCTGCGGCTGGGTGACGAGGCGGTCATCGAAATCACCGGCCTGCGCAACCCCTGCTCGCAGCTGGAGAGCATCCAGCGCGGACTGATGGCCGCCGTGCTGGACCGTGACGAGCAGGGCAACCTGATCCGCAAGGCGGGCGTGATGGCAGTGGTCATCATGGGCGGCGTCGTGCGCCCCAACGACGCGGTCACTATCGAGCTGCCGCCCTTGCCGCATCAGCCTCTACAGCCGGTGTGAGAGATGCGCCAGTTCGGTTTCATGTCGGCATCATATGAGGCAGGCCACCTTCGCGGCATGAATGCCGCGGCTAACGCTCCGCTTTCTGGTCCCCCTCCCTGTTAGGGGAGAGAGGGCCGTGACGGGCAACCCCCTCCCGGACTGGTCGCCCAGGCCGCCGGATGGCAACAGAGGCTCTCTGGCTCTGCCTCCCCTCTCCCCGTGGGGGAGGGGACGGGAATGAGGTCCAGGATGACGGTCAGCTACTCCGCCGCTGGCTCGATGTTGAGATTATGGTGGAAGAAGTTAGTTGGGTCATAGCGCCGCTTGACCTGGCGCAGCCGCTCCAGCGTCGCTGGCGGATAGACCTCGCCGATGCGCTCCTGCCCATCCCCCATCATGAAGCCGAGATACGCCCCCGTCCCAAACGGCCGTATTGCCTCGTAGAGCCGTTCCGTCCACGCCACATGGCGCTCGGTATCTGCCTCATCGTAGCCATAGACCACGGCCATCAGCAACGCGCCCCTGTCGCGCTGGGCGAAAGCAGCGTCACTGGCGTCTCCGCGTTTCATCGCGCCACCGAGGATGCGCACCTGGAACAGTGCGTGCTCTGATGGCACATCGGCGGCGCCGCTGACAAGCAGCGCGCTGAGCAGCGTCTCATCTACCTCGTCAACCATCACCGAGCGCGTATATTGTCGGATGCCATACACAGACGCATCCTCCGTGAACTGGAAGATCGCTGGATAGGGCATGGGGCCGACAATATCGACGAGTGGCGTACCGAGCTTGCGCAGCGGATCTACCACGCGATTGACCTCCTCGAAGTCGCCGCTATAGACAATCGCAATCCCGACTACTGGCTTGCCCTGGAGATCAGGCGGGATGAACGGCGCGGGCGGGGCGGCCATCACCAGCGCCGCCGTGGTCAGCTCATCCGGCGCCGCGGCGGCATAGCGCGCGTAGGCGGGCAAAACGGTCGCCGCCTCGCTAGCGTCATAGAAGATTGCGCCGCCATAGACCATCCCGGCGGGATGTGTCTCAACCTCAAATATCGTTGCGATGCCAAAGTTGCCACCGCCGCCACGTATCGCCCAGAACAGGTCGGGATGTTCGTCTGCGCTGGCCGTCACCACCTGGCCGTCGGCTGTCACGACTTCGATAGAACGTATGTGGTCAATCGTCAGGCCGTACTTGCGGGCGAACCAGCCGATGCCGCCGCCAAGCGCCAGGCCGCCTATGCCAACGGACGCATTATCGCCGGACGAGAGACCCAGGCCAAGTGGATGTAGCGCCGCCGCGACCTCGCCCCAGGTGAGTCCCGCGCCCAGTCGCGCTATTCGCGTCTCGGGATCGATTTCAAGGGTCTTCATCGAGGAGAGATCGAGCACGACGCCTCCATCGACGATGCTGTAGCGCGCCAGACTGTGGCCGCCGCTGCGCACCGCCAACTCTAGCGCATGCTCGCGGGCAAAGATGATGGTGGCCGCCACATCGGCTGTCGAGGCCGCTCGAACCACCAGCGCGGGCATCGCACCGGATAGCCAGTGGATGCGCCGGGCCTCCTCGAAGTTCGCGTCGCCAGGCAGCACAATCTGCCCTTGCAGCAGACTCGCGAACTTCGCGATCTCTTCAGGTGCGCCAATCGTGGCGTTGGTGGATGTGTCTCTGGTCTGCATGGTGAGTATCTCCTGTGAGACAAGCTATCGCGCTCATCGCTCGTTCGATAGACGTCATCGTCAGGGGGTACTATGTCACCGCCGCAAAAGCGCAACCATAGCAGAAACTGGCACATTGCCATAGGTGTTTGTGCGGTTCGCTCTACTGGAAATTCGCCTGACCCTGGCGGGAATATGCTAGCGGGGTGCGGCGGGAGACCAGCTTCATAACAATGCGTTGCGCCAGTCTCCCGCGCATGGAATGGAGCGGCTAGGCGGCGTGTGCTTTGCCTGGCTGCGAGGCGCTGGGTGATGGGCGCGTCATGCGAATGCCGATGGCATCGACGATCAGCGCGGCCAGCGCCAGTATTATGAAGACCACCGGCGGCAGAATCGTCCCCAAAAGGTGATCGAGCGAGAAATCGCCTGCCCCAGCAATGCCGACGGCGACGCTCATCGCTAGCAGCGCCAGCGGATATTCGAATCCGCCCTTGCTGCCAAAGTACCCCTTGCTCCAGTGCGTGCTGATGGCCATCACCATCGCGCCCAGAGCGCCCGCCGCGCCCAGTGGCGTCAGGAAGCCGAAGACGAGCGAAAGCCCGCCGCCCACCTCACCGAGAATCACCAGCGCCGTCCAGAGCTGGACGGGCCGGAAGCCCTTCGCCTTGAATCCCTGCTCCAGTTTGGCGTAGCCCGGCCCACCAAACCAGCCAAACAGCTTCTGCGTGCCATGCCCGATCAAGGCCGCGCCCACGATCACCCGGATAATCAATAATGCCCACGCGATAGACATATCACGATCTCCTGCTATTCTGGATCTCAATTAGCGCGGCTACGATTAGTAGCCTGCACATGTATCGTAGCCGTATTTCTACCTAATGTCAAGTGCGTAGGCTACCAGAAGTAGGTTTGTGATAGACTGATGGCAGATACGCATTGCATGTGGAGGAAAGCTATGGCAGAGCAGAAAATGACCGAAGACAACGGCGGCGAGGTGGGCATGGCCGCCACTCCTGCCTCAACGGCCACCGAACATTCGGCTCTCTCATGCGGTCGGTTCCAGCAAGCCATTGAATTTATCGGGCGGCGCTGGAATGGCGCGATCCTCTACGTGCTGATGGATGGCCCGTGCCGCTTCAATGAGCTGCTGGCGCGGGTGCCGAATATCTCCGATCGCCTGCTGACCGAGCGGCTGCGCGAGCTGGAGGCTGAGGGCATGGTGACGCGCGAGGTGCGGCCTGGGCCGCCGGTGCGTGTCGTCTATGAGCTGACCGACGCCGGGCGCGCGCTCAACGAGGTCATCCAAAGCATTTCTACCTGGGCGCGCGCATGGATGCCCGCCACGGACGAGTAGGCCAGATCCGCGCCGTCTCGTGGCAGGAAACGAGCGCGGCGGCCAGTATCCATAGACCTTGACCACCTTTTACCCTCAACTGACCTCATCGTAATACCCTCCTCTCCGCCGTGTTCGGTCGCATGCGCTTGTCCTCTTTTCCCAAACGCTGCATCGCGGCGGGGACATCAATATAAATCAACAAAATTGACCCTTGATTATCCGTACGGCGCCAGTTATTATTGATTTATATTGATTGCTACGGCGCAATCAGGCGCAGTCCGCCCGAAGGGAGCGTAGCTCATGCCCGAGTCCTTGCCAACCATTCCCGATCCCAAAGATCCCGAGTATTTCCTCGAAGACTTCCCGCGCGATGCCTTCCCTGCCTACACGTGGACCGAGCGCCCCGCGACGCTGCCCGCTGAGGTCTGGACGACCGAGACGACCCACCGCGACGGCCAGCAGGGTGGTCTGCCCCTCACCACCGAGCAGTCCCTCGCCATCTACGACATCCAGTGCCGCTTCACCGGCGACTCTGGCGCCATTCGCCAGGCCGAGTTCTTCGTCTATCGCCCCTCTGATAAGGCCGCGTTGGAAGGCGCGCTCGAACGCTACCACGGCGGCGCGCCCGTCGAGCCGACCACCTGGATTCGCGCCACCGCCAGCGATGTCGAGTTGATCCGCAGCCTCGGCGTGCGCGAGACGGGCATGCTCGCCTCCGCCTCCGACTACCACACCTTCCACAAGTTTACCCCTGGCGGACGCAACCAGGCCGCGCAGACCTATCTGAAGGCCGTCCAGACCGCGCTCGATGCGGGTATCCGACCTCGGCTGCACCTGGAGGACGCCACCCGCGCGCCGCTCGACTTCATGCGCCCATTCGTCGCGGCGGTGATGGAGATGTGCGCGCCCTATGGCCCGGCGCTGCGCCCGAAGTTCCGCGTCTGCGACACGATGGGTCTCGGCCTGCCCTATGACGACGTCGCCCTGCCACGCAGCGTCCCTCGGCTGATTCGCGCCCTGCGCGACCTCGGGCTGGAGGCGTCCGACCTGGAGTTTCATCCGCACAACGATACGCATCTGGTCGTGGCGAACTGCCTTGCGGCGATTCGCGCGGGCTGCGCTGTCGTCAACGGCACGCTGCTGGGCAAGGGCGAGCGCACCGGCAACGCGCCGCTGGAGGGCGTGCTGCTGCACGTGCTGGGGATGGGCTACTACGCCGAGAAGAAGCCCGACTTCACCGCGCTCAATGACTTGGCCGACCTCTATGCCGCGATGAACGAGCCGATTCCGCCGAAGTATCCGCTCTATGGCCGCGACGCCCACCGCACCCGCGCCGGGGTCCACGCCGACGGGCTGAACAAGTTCTGGTGGATGTATGCGCCGTTCAACGTTCCGGAATTGCTGGGCCGACCGCTGGAGGTCTCGCTGACCAAAGACAGCGGCGTGGCGGGCCTGATCTTTGTGCTGCGCCAGCGCCTCGGCCTCGATCTCGCCAAAGACGACCCGCGGCTGCGCGAGGTCTACGCCTGGCTGCTGGACGAGTTCGACCACGGCCGCCAGACCAGTGTCGAATGGGAGGAGCTGGCGCCCGTCGTCGCCCGCGTCTTCGGCCAGCGTGAGGTGGCCTAGGGCGGCTGGCGGCTGAAGCCGCGTCTGAACGGTCTCGCTTGCATCGGCCACAAAACCCGCCGTCGCGGGTTCAAGAGAATCGTGCGCGGCTGGATATACCGTGGCCCACGGTCTGGGAGCCTGCGTAGGCGGGCTTTGTGGCCGTAGGCCATTGAGGCGCGACTTTAGTCGCCAGCCCATAGGGAAGGGGTCTGCGCTACCCCTCGCGTGCCAGCGGCTCTAGCTCTTCTAGCGTGCGCTCGATCAGATCGGCTGCCATCTGAAGTATCTCGGCGTCGAAGGCGAAGCGGATGCCCGCTGTGCTATACATTTCCGGCAGCGAGACGGTCCCGCCGACGGCCAGCGCCCGCCGATAGGCCGCCACTGCGCTCGCCTGATCCTTGATCGCGTTGGCCCAGAGCTGCACCGCGCCCAGCTGCGCCATCCCATACTCGATGTAGTAGAACGGCGATTGGAAGACGTGGCCCTGGCCGTGCCAGAGCGTCCGCTTCTCCTGCTCCAGTCCGCTCCAGTCCCAGTCTGGCCGGAAGCGGTCCGAGAGCGTCACCCAGTAGTCGTCGCAGCGCTCGATGTCCGCCGCCTCGTCCTGGTGTTCGTACATCCAGAGTTGCAAGCCGTCGATCATCGCCATGTAGGGCCAGAACGAGATGACTCCGGCCAGATTCTCAGCGCGGGCGCGGGCCGCCTGCGCCTCGGTGTAGAAGCCGCCGTATTCCTGCGTCAGATAGGGCGAGGCCAGTAGCTCCATCCCCATCGAGGCGACCTCGGCAAACTCCGCGGGTAGCATCTCTTCCTGGCGCTGCTGCAGATATGGCAAGACCGCCATCTCGAAGCTGTTGAAGGCGTGGCCACCCTCGTGTAGCAACGTCTGCACGTCGTCGTGGGTGCCAGCCCCATTCATAAAGATGAAGGGACGCCTTATGACGTTATAGCAGAGCGAGTAGCCGCCGGGCGCTTTATTCTTGCGGCTGTCCAGGTCGAGCAACTTCTCCGCGCGCATCGTCTCGAAATACTGCCCGAACTGCGGGTCAACGTGGCTGAAGACGGCGCTGGTCTTCGCCTCCAGTTCCTCGGTGGTCTGGTACGGGCGCAGCGCGGGCTTCCCCGTCGGGTCAACGTCCATATCCCACGGGCGCAGCGTCGGCACGCCCAGTTGTTCGCGCCGCCGGGCGTTCAGCCGGACGACGGCGGGGACGATCACCTCGGCGATGGCGTCGTGAAAGCGTTTGGCGTCGTCGGGGGTGTAGTCGTAGCGGTAAAGTTGCTGCCAGCGATAGTCGCGGTAGTTCGGGTAGCCCGCGTTGGTCGCCGCCTGCGCGCGCAACGTCATCATCCGCCGCCAGAGGTCGCCCAGCTGCGGGGTATCCTGGATGATTCGCCCGCGTATGGCGCCATAGGCGCGTTCGCGGCGGTCGCGGTCGGGATCGAGCAGGGCGGGCCGCACGCGCGAGAGCGGTACCTCCTCGCCGTCCCAGCTGACGGTGCGCGCGCCGGTGATGCCGTCGTACTCGAGGTCGAGCTTGCGCAGGTCGGCCAGCAGGGGATTGTTCGCCTCACGATAGAGCGTGGCGTCGGTGCGGAGCTTGCGTAGCACAGCGGTGAAGCCCACTGGCTCCAGCCCGCTCGCCAGCAGCTTTTCTTTCAGGCGCTGCTCGGCCTCCGCCGCTGGTGGCCGAATGTGGTCCAGGAAGGCGGTGTAGCGGTCCTGTAAGCCGGTATCCGCCGTGTTGACCGTGGTGGCGATGCTGTACCACGTGTTCAACTCGTCCATCAGCGACGCGATGCGCGTCCAGTCGAGCAGCCAGGTATCCACCGTCTCGGCGCTCAACAGGCGCGACTCCAGGTCAGCGTAATACGGCGCAATCTGCTCCCACGTCCAGGAGGCGAACTCCTGGCTGGTCGCGGGCAGCGCGGGCAATGTCTCGAACATGCTCACCTCTTGCTAGTAAGGATACGAGGGCATCGGCGCGCCTCGTCACCTGGATATTGTACCCTGCCCGTCGCAGCGCCTTCCGTCAGGTTTCTACGCGAGTCGGTCTACCGCTGAAGCGCGATGTTACCGCACGCCCGTTGCTGGTGTGTATGGGGGTGAATGATGCGCATCTGGTTCGTTATCGATACAAGGGGCGCTGTGCGCGGAGCGCTACGCGGCGCGCGCTCACTGGAAAGGCGAAGACCGCATGGCCCCTGTACGATGGGCGGCGCTACAAGCGGAGCCGTCCTTGGCACGCCCGTTCCCGCGTATTGCCCTCGTTTCCCTGTTCAGAATGATCTTTGCTACGGGCGCGCTTTCCGGCGATTCTCCGGCGTCATCCTCATCCGCACCCATACAAGAGTTGCGCGCGGCCGCCGACGTGAGCCAGGCGGGCATGGATGCCTTCGAGGCGTTCTTCTGGCGCTACGAGCGCGATATTCTCGGCTATCTCTGGCGGCTGACCGGCGACGAGCAGGTGGCGTACGATCTCAGCCAGGAGACGTTCGTGCGCGCCTGGCAACGCTTCGAGACGCTGCAACACTACGAGCAGCCGCGCGCATGGCTCTTTCGCGTCGCCAGCAACCTCGGCATCAACCATCTGCGCGGACGCTCCCGGCGTGGCGAACAGACAGCAGCCACGGAGGAAATTCAGAACACTGTGGCGCTCGGCGGTGACCTGGCGCATCGTCTCGCCGAAAGCGACGCCATCCGCCGCATACTCGGCGGTCTGCCGCCGAAACAGCGCGCCGCCGTGGTCCTCTGCGACGTGTATGGCCTCACCAGCGCCGAAGCAGCCGCCGCCCTCGGACTTTCACATGGCAGCCTGAAGATGTCGCTCTGGCGCGGACGCGAACGCTTCCGCCAGCAATACCAGCGCGAAGGAGGCGCCGAATGAGCACGGATATCATGCTACGTTGCGCGCTCGGCGTCGGTGACCGCACGCTTTCCGATTTCCGCAGCGATGGCCTCAGCGCAAGGGAGATGGAGCGCCTGCGGGCGCATGTCGCGGAATGTCCGGCGTGCCAGGCGCGGCTCGATGCCTTCGAGGCGATGGCGCAGGCCCTTCGCGCCCAGCCTGAACCCAACGATCACGCGCAACTCTGGCGCAACGTGCGGGCGAGCATCGCGGCTGAAACGATGTCAGCGTCATCGCGGCAGAGGCATCATGTGCGCGCTAGCAGGCATTCTCATTCCACGCGCTTCTGGGCCGCGTTCGGCTCTGTCGCGGCGGTGGTGGCTCTGAGTGTCGGGTTCATCGCGCTGTTCGTCAGCCGGGGAGGCTGGCCGCCCTCCGCAACGAAGTTACACGCCACACCTACGGTCAACCCGCCCGGCAGCCTGACCTGGCGGCGGGTGGTGACTCCCCAGGGATTTCCAGAGATTCATCAGTCTGGCAATGACACCTTGAATACGTGGTTCGCGCATGCCCAGAGCGACGGGAAGATAGGATACTCCTGCCAGGCCAACAAGAAATATATGGCCTCGCCAGTGGTCTGGGCGACACGTGACGCTGGCGCAACCTGGTCGGTCATCACGCCCGGTAATCTTCCGGCAGATACAGGTGGATGCCGGATCGTGGTTGACGCTAACAACGCTAACTCACTGATCGTCTCGTTCTATCCAGTGGATAATTTGGGCCAGGTTGCGCCATCGGACAAGTGGGTGACGTATGCGTCGGTGGATGGCGGGGAAACGTGGACGAAGCCGGCTGGATTGCAACACAGCAATGTCACGGTGATGCAGGCGTTTGCTGGCGCGAAGACCTATGCCCTCAGAGGGTTGGGCGAGAATCCCAGTTTCAGGCTTTATGTCAGCGGCGACGGGATGCGGACCTGGAGGCAAATTGACGCCACGTTGCCCTCAACAAATCGCACCAGAGGAGGCATAGATGGAAACGACCGCATCCAGTTCTGGGTCAACAGGACGACAAGTAAGGTGATTTTGGAGACGGCATCGAATCAACTCTGGTCAACGACGGATGATGGCGCGCACTGGACGGAGGTCACATTCCCGAATGCTACCTCCGTCGACAATGTGGTGACCTTCGTTGCGGGTGGGTCAAATACCAGAACCTATCCAACGGTCTGTGGTATCTTCAACAACCCAACGCAACTCTATTGCACGAGTGACGATGGCAAGACGTGGAACGAACTAGCATCGCCCGTTGCCGACTACTCAGGGGCCGATCTGAACCTGCTTGGCATTGGGCCAGATGGCAGCGTCTATATCTTCAACAGCTTCAACAGCGCGAACAGATCAAATCAGACGATGGCTATCTACCGTCTCCCTCCTGGCGCCACAAAGGGGAGCGATTGGCAACGCCTGGGCGCTGTTCCTAAAAACACACCAGATGGCGCCTTTTGTGACGGCGTGTGTAGTGCGTTCCCGTCGGGGCAGGAGATGGTATTTTGGCTTCACCCCAGCACCGCTACAACAGATAACGGGACGATTGTGCAGCCGTACTACTACGTGGCGACGTATCCGTAGACCTCACCCCCACCACTAGCCTCCTACAACGAGTGGGGCGTCAGAGGGCTGGAAACGCTGAGCCGTAATATCCTGTTGAAGGGAGAAAGTCATCCGATGTACGGCTCAGGGGGATAGAGGAAGATGGAAAGCATCAAGCTCGATCATTGCGTGATTCATGTCTCCGACTGGGAACGGTCGAATCGCTTCTATCAGGAGGTGCTGGGGGCTGAGTTAGTGCCAATCGGCGCGGGCTGGTCGTATCGCTTCGGCGAGACGCAGCTCAACTGTCACGGTCCTAACGTGGAGGGTACGCCGAACGCGCAGCTTCCCGTGATGCCAGGCGGCAGCGATCTCTGCTTCATCTGGCCCGAACCGATTGCTACGGCCATCGCCCACCTGAACCAGCACGGCGTCGAGGTCGAGGTCGGCCCGGCCGAGCGGTTCGGCTCGCGCGGCCACGGGACGAGCGTCTACTTTCGCGACCCCGACGGCTCCCTGATGGAGTTCATCTCGTACGGAGGGTAGCAGGCGCACGAGATAAACAGACCCCCTCCTATGTGTTTGGGAGAGGGCATATGGTTGCCCGATGAGCTTGCGGCTATTGGCCTAGCTCCTGTGGGGTAGGCTGGCGGCGGCCGCCGCGTCGCCGATGCAGCTCGGCCACACGGATGCGTCCGAGGGCGCGCTCCATCTCGGCGGCGGCCATCGCTGCCGCTTCCGCGCTCAGATCGCGCCGTTCCAGCAGAGCGGCGGCGCGCCTGCGGGCCTCTTCCGCGCGGGCCTCGTCAATGTTGGCTGAACGCTCAGCATCGTCGGCCAGCACGGTGACGACATTCGCGTTGACCTCCAGGAACCCGCCGCCGATGAAGACACCCTCGTCGGCGTTGTTCCGGCGGACACGCAGCTCGCCGATATTGAGCGTGGTCAGCAGCGGCGCGTGGCGTGGCAGAATGCCAAGCTCGCCCTCACTGCCGGGGGCCAGCACCATATCGGCCTCGCCATCGAAGATGGTGTCGGTTGCCGTAATGATGCGGACGTGTAGCGTCGCTCGTTGCGCCATAACGCGCCTCCTTCAGATACGGCCGCTAGCTACTACGCCTGCGCCTCTTTACGCGCGGTCTCCACGACCTCGTCGATGCCGCCAGCCATGTAGAAGAACTGCTCCGGGACATCGTCGTGCTTGCCCTCGAGCACCTCTTTGAAGCCGCGAATCGTGTCTGCAAGCTGCACATACTTGCCGGGGCGGCCCGTGAAGACCTCTGCCACGCGGAACGGCTGCGAGAAGAAGCGCTCGATCTTGCGCGCGCGTGAGACAGTCAGTTTGTCAGTATCGCTCAACTCATCCACACCCAGGATGGCGATGATGTCTTGCAGGTCTTTATAGCGCTGCAATACGCGCTTGACCTCCTGTGCGACATCGTAGTGTTCCTGGCCAACCACCTGTGGGTCGAGGACGCGGCTGGTCGAGGCGAGCGGGTCCACCGCCGGGTAGATGCCCTTCTCAGTCAGGCTGCGCTCCAGCACGATGGTCGAGTCAAGGTGGGCGAAGGTCGTCGCCGGGGCGGGATCGGTGTAGTCGTCGGCGGGGACGTAGACCGCCTGCATCGAGGTAATCGACCCCTTCTTGGTCGAGGTGATGCGCTCCTGCAATTGGCCCATCTCCTCAGCCAGATTCGGCTGGTAGCCCACCGCGCTCGGCATGCGGCCCAGCAGCGCGGAGACCTCCGCGCCAGCCTGGGTGAAGCGGAAGATGTTGTCGATGAAGAGGAGCACATCGCGCCCTTCAGCATCGCGGAAATATTCGGCAATCGTCAGGCCCGAGAGCGCCACACGCAGACGTGCGCCCGGCGGCTCGTTCATCTGGCCGAAGACCATCGCCAGCTTATCCACCACGCCCGACTCGGTCATCTCATGGTAGAGGTCGTTGCCCTCGCGGGTGCGCTCGCCCACCCCGGCGAAGACGGAGTAGCCTCCGGACTCTTTGGCGATGTTATTAATCAGTTCCTGGATGATGACGGTCTTGCCAACACCAGCGCCGCCGAATGTGCCAACCTTGCCGCCGCGCATGAACGGGGCAATCAGGTCGATGACCTTGATGCCGGTGACCAGCACCTCGGTCTTGGTGGCCTGATCCTCGATACCTGGCGCCGGGCGATGGATGGGCATACGCGGCGCGTCGGCGGGGGCGGGCCGGTTATCGACAGGCTGGCCGAGCACGTTGAAGATGCGCCCCAGCGTCTCCTCCCCGACTGGCACGGTAATCGGGCCGCCGGTATCGAAGGCGACCTGGCCACGGTTCAGGCCATCCGTCGGACCCATGCCGACGCAACGCACCCAGTTGTTGCCGAGCAGCTGCTCGACCTCGAGCACGAGTGGGCGGTCCTGTCCCTCGATGGGTACCTCGATGGCGTTATAGATGGCGGGTAGACTCTCCGCCGGGAATTCGATATCGACGACATTGCCGAGCACCTGGGTGACGGTCCCCTGGGTGCGGGCTTTTGCTGGTGCAGCCATGATTCTCCTCGTATTTCTCCAGGCCCAGACGTGCTAGGCGCAAGCTAGGCATTGGATCCAGCCACAACCTCCAGAATCTGGGTGGTGATGGCTGTTTGGCGTGCTTTGTTATAGGTCAGCGTCAGATCATCTACCAGATCGGTCGCGTTATCGGTGGCGTTCTTCATGGCCACCATCTGGGCCGAGTAGAAGCTGGCGACGTTTTCCAGCAGCGGCTGGTAAATCAGGGTCTCGATGTAGCGCGGCAGCAGCGCCGCGAAGATTTCAGCGGCGTTCGGCTCGTAAATATACTGCGGCGTCGGGCCACCAGTATCCGCCTCTTCCGGCGGCTCCACGGGAAGCAGCTGGATGACGGTCGGCGTCTGCACGACGGTCGAGATGAACTTCGGATAGACCAGCAGCACGCGGTCCACATCGCCGTTGAGATAGGCGTCGCTGACAGCGCGGGCAATCGCCCGGACGTCGGCCTGGGCGGGCTGGTCGCCGAGGTTGGTGAACTCGGCGATGATCGGCTGCTGCGTGCGCGAGAGAAAGTCGCGCCCGCGCCGCCCAACGGCGACGTACGAAATCGGCAGGCTGGAATTGCCCGCCTCCCGGCGCAGATCGGTCGCCAACTGCGCGACCCGCCGGTTGATGTTGCCCGGCAGGCCGCCCGCCAGACCACGGTCGGGCGAGATGACCACCACGCCCACGCGCCTGACCGGACGCGACTTCATCAGCGGCAGGTCTTCCTCTTCGCTCGCCTGTTTTGCCAGCCGCGCGACCAGCCGCATCAACTCATCCGAATAGGGACGCGACGCTACCACGCGCTCCTGCGCCCGGCGCATCTTGCTGCTGGCGACCATCTGCACCGCGCGTGTGATCTGCGCGACGTTCTTGACCGACCGAATGCGCCGCCGAATTTCTCTGGCTGTAGCCATACTTCCTCCAGGGGAGTTCCAGGCGGAGGCTGCTCATGCGCCCATGCCCGGAATCCAGCGGCACTAGCGCGGCGCCACGGTCTGATACTCTTTGATCGCGGCGTCCAGTTGGGCGAACTGCTCGTCGGTAATCTTTTTGTTGTCGGCGACGGTCTGCTGCTGGATGCCCTGCACCAGCTCGCTATAACTGGCGTCCATGAAGCGGTGGAACTGCTCTTCCCACTCCTGCACCTTCTCGACAGGCACCTCGTCCAGATAGCCCTTGGCGGCGGCATAGATAATCATGATCTGATGCTCGACCGACATCGGCTGGTACTGGCGCTGCTTCAAGATTTCCTGCTGGCGCTGGCCGCGGTCAATGCGGGCCTTGGTCGCCTTATCGAGATCGGAGCCGAACTGCGCGAAGGCGGCCAGCTCGCGGAACTGCGCAAGGTCCAGCTTGAGGGTACCCGCGACCTGCTTCATGCCCGGCGTCTGCGCGGCGCTGCCCACACGGCTGACCGAGATGCCGACATTCAGGGCCGGACGCACGCCTGCGTTGAAGAGGTCGGTTTCCAGGTAAATCTGGCCGTCGGTGATCGAGATGACGTTGGTCGGGATATAGGCCGAAACGTCGTTGCCTTTCGTCTCGATGATCGGCAGCGCCGTCAGCGAGCCACCGCCGTACTCATTGCTCAGGCGCGCGGCGCGCTCCAGCAGGCGGCTATGCAGGTAGAACACGTCGCCCGGATACGCCTCGCGTCCAGGCGGGCGGCGGATAATCAGCGACATGTTGCGATAGGCGTCGGCGTGCTTGGAGAGGTCGTCATAGACGATGAGGGCGTCGCGCCCGCTCTCCATGATCTCCTCGCCGATGGCGCAGCCCGCGTACGGGGCCAGATACTTCAGCGGGGCGGGGTCCTCAGCGCCCGCATGGACGATGATCGTGTGTTCCATCGCGCCATAGCGCCGGAGCGTCTCGGCCATCTGCGCCACCTGGAAGTTCTTCTGTCCGATGGAGACGTAGATGCAGATGAGGTCTTTGCCCTTCTGGTTGATAATCGTATCGAGCGCCACGGCGGTCTTGCCGGTCTGGCGGTCGCCGATAATCAGCTCGCGCTGGCCACGGCCAATCGGAATCAGCGCGTCAATCGCCTTCAGGCCGGTCTGCACCGGCACCGTGACTGACTGGCGCGTGATGACGCCGGGGGCTACGCGCTCGACCGGGCGCGTCTTGGTGGTGCTGATGGGGCCAGCGTCGTCCAGCGGCTCGCCCAACGGGTTGACGATGCGCCCGATCAAGGCGTCGCCAACCGGCACCGAGATGATGCGACCTGTCGTGCGTACCTCGTCGTTTTCACGAAGCACGGTATAGTCACCCATGATCGGCACGGCCACCGAGTCCTCTTCGAGGTTGAAGGCGATGCCGAAGGTGTTGGTGCGGGTGAACTCCAACAATTCGAGATAATGCGCGCCGGAGAGGCCATAGACACGCGCGATGCCGTCGGCGACGCTAATGACCGTACCCACACTGGTCGTTGTGGACTCAGCGGCCGGTCCCTCAAAGCTTTGAATGCGGTCACGGATTACTCTGGTAATCTCGTCCGTGATTGCCATGGCTAAACCTCGTTCTTTGGGTACAGGCCTGGGCGCAAGCCTGGTAAACCACTGTGCGCCAGTGCGAATCGGCGCGCCGACACCGACTAGCGCCGACGGCCACGCTTGCGAGAGTTATTGCGATTCTTAGAACTATTGCTACTCTGGTTTGCTGGCTGTGACGGTCGCGGCGCCATATGTGGCGATTGCCCGCGGCGTGGCGCCATCTCTGTCGCCGTGGCTGGCCCGCCATTGGCGCTATCGTCTGGCTGTTCGGGAGGTGTGACGACGAGTGGCGTCTCCGCCGTGCTCACGCCTGTCCCAGCGCCGTTCGACGCGGATGCGCCGGTCACGCCATCCATCTGGCTGGTGAACATGCCGCCACGCTGCAACTGCTGCTTGAGCAACTGCAACCGCCGCCGCACGCTGCCATCGATCAGTGTATCACCTACACGCGCGATAGCCCCGCCCAGGATGGAGGAATCTACCTGCTCATCCAGCAAGACTTTTTTGCCTGTGAGCCGCTGCAAATCGGCCACCACGCCCGCCCGTGTCACGTCATCAATCGGCATCGCGGTGGTGAGATTCGCGCGAATCTGGTGATGGTAGTCGTCGTATTTCCGCGCGAACTCATCACGAATTCGCGGCGCAAGTTCAACCAGACCGCGCTCGACCAGCAACAGCGCGAGGGCAAGCGCCCCTGGCTGAACCTTCCCATCGAGCAGGTCCTTGACGATCAGTTCCTTTTTGGGGAACTGGATGTTCGGTTCGCTCAACAGGAAGATCAGTCGGTGATCGCTGAAATAGTCGGCGATCAGTCGGAGGTCCTGGAGCCAGCGGTCAACCGTGTTCTGCTCGACCCCTAACTCGAAGACCGCCTCCGCATAGCGACGCGCGGTCGCGCCCTTTAACACTGGAGGTCCCTCGACTGCGAGACGAACTCCTGCACGAGCTTGCGGTTATCCTCGGTATTCATCGAGTGACCGATGACCCGCTCCGCCGCCATAATGGCCAGATCAGAGACCTGACGGCTCAGTTCAGACTTCGCCTGCGCGATCTGCTGTTCGATATTCTTCTGCGCCTGCGCCAGAATCTCGTCGGCGCGCTGCCGCGCCTCCTGCTCGATCTCGGTGCGCAGATGCTCCGCCGCCTGCGTGGCGCGCGAGAGCGCCTGCTGGCCATCCTGCCGCGCCTGCTCCAGCATGTCTGACACGCGTTTCTCGGCTTCGGCAAGCTGCCGTTTCGCCGTTTCGGCGTTCTCCAGCCCTTGCTGAATCTGGCCGGAGCGCTCGTCCAGGAATTTGTTGACGGTGGGAATCGCCCACTTCCAGAGGACGAGCACGACGACCAGGAAGACAAAGACCTGGGCGGCAAAATTCCAAATACTAATACCTAGACCCATATACTCCTCCTTCTCCGGGTGTTGTAGCACACCCGGCGGATTTCGTCAGGAAGGAGCTACTAGGGCGTTGGCGCGTTGCCGACGACGAACAGGATGATCAGCGCGACGACGAGCGCGTAAATCGAGATAGCCTCGGCAAACGCCATCGCGACGATCAGGTTCGTGCGGATAACGCCAGCGGCGTCAGGGTTGCGGCCCATTGCGGCGAGGGCTGGGCCAGCGGCGATGCCGATGCCGATGCCAGGGCCGATAGCGCCGATACCGATAGCCAGGGCAGCCGCCAACTCAAAGGTCTGCACAGTAGGGTCTCCTTCTCAAAAGATCTGTTTCACCGTGCGGCACAACTGCCGAGACGGTCGCAGTGTCTTTCTCCAGGCCGTTTGCCTGGTATGCCGGCCGGAATAGCCCGCCGGGAACAACAACGGTGAGTGTCCGCGTGCGCCGAATGCGGTGGCGCGTGGCACGTCAACTCAGAGCCATCTATCCTGCACTCGCCTCCCGAGCTTGCCTGAGGCAGCCTCAGGCGACTCTCAGATGCGAGGTAAGGACACAAAAGGGTTCAGGGCAACTACCTTTCGAGCGCCTGCTCAGCGCGCAACTGCTTTTCGTGCGCCACTTCCGCGGCGTGCTCTTCCTCAGGATCCTCGTGGCCGTGGCCTGTCGTACCCAGCGTCAGGAAGATCAGCGTGAGCATTGCGAAGACGAAGGCTTGAATGAAGGCGACGAAGATTTCGAGGAAGTAGAACGGTATCGCGCCAACGAATGGCAGCAGGAAACCGATGACCAGCAGCAGCACGCCCCCCGCGAAGAGGTTGCCAAAGAGACGGAAGCCAAACGAGATGATGCGGGCCACCTCGAGAATCGCTTCGAGCAGGCCGACGAACAGGCCGATAGGACCTTCGCGCAGGGAGAGGTAACGACCGATCTGCGCCTTCGCGCCGAGCATGCGCCAACCGTAAATCTGGGTCACCACCACCGAGATGACGGCGATTGCCAGCGTAAAGTTGAGGTCGGTCGAAGGCGGCCGGAACAGCGGCGTGATGCAGTTGGAGACGGCCTTGTCGGCGAGAAAAAGGCCGGCGGATGCGGCGTTTTCACAGCCGGGCAGCTCGGTGTTGATCGTGCCGATGGTCTCGACGCCGGGAATGACCTCCCAGATGTTGGCCAGCAGCACGACGATGAAGATGCCAAAGACCCAGGGGAAGAACTTTCGCCCCTTTGTCTTGCCCGCCACCTCTTCACACAGGCCCAGCATGCTCTGCACCAGCCACTCAAGGGCGCCCTGAATGCGCCCAGGCAGGAGCTTCTTGCGGGAGGCGAAGAGGAAGAAGACGATGAAGATGACGAGCGCGTTGATAATCGCTAACAGCAGGGTGCTGGTAAACCCCAGCGGGCCAATATAGAAAAGTGGCTCGACAGGCACCGCGATGTGTGGCAGATTCCAGAGCACGAGGTAGACTCCCTCTGTGTCTTCACTGCCGCGTAGCCCGCATTGCTTCAGCCTTCCTGCGCTTCCCGTCTCGTCGTCATTCTAACGAGGAGACGAGCCGATACGCGCCGTAGACGCCAGCGGCCAGGCCAAGCAGCAGCCCGATAAGTGTCGCTATTGGCGAACTGCGGAGCTTGCTGTCAATGAAGAGCCCGGCCCCGATGCCGAGCAGGATGGGGATCGCGACCGTCAAACCAAGCTGACCGACTAAAACAAGACCCGCCCAATCGTTTGCCGATGGGGGCTTATTGTCGCCATTCCTCATTGACATGGCTATCACTCCGCATACCAGAAGGAGTATACCATAGCGGTATTCTCCCAAGCAACAACTGGGACCCCGCGTGTCCCAACTTTGGGGCTACTTACCGTTCACTCGCTATGCCACGCCCGATGCCTTGAATTCGGCGAAAACTCGCAGTCGAACACAAGAACCATTATTTACTGGTACTTATGGCTACATAGACTCCAATCAATTACCCGTTGGCTACAACGAGCGCTCGCCAGCGCTTAGATCAGCCCGCGTTCGCGCGCCAGGTTGGCGGCCTGGGTGCGGTTGGCCGCGTGCAGCTTCATCAGGATGTTCGAGACGTAGTTCTTCACGGTGCCTTCCGCCAGCGCCAGCCGGTCGCCAATCTCGCGATTGCTCTCGCCCTGCGCCAACAGCCGTAGCACCTCGACCTCGCGCTGGCTCAGCTCGCCCTCACCACTGCCGTTCCCGTTGCCATTGCCGCCGCGCTCGCCAGGCGCTTCCTGAGACGGATCCTGTGGGCGCAACGTACCGCGTCGCCCAAACTCCATCAGCAATTTCGTGGCCACTCTCGGCGCGATGAACGATTCGCCCGCATAGACCTGGCGGATCGTCGCGGCCAACTGGGCGGCGGGTGTGTCTTTGAGCAGATAGCCCACCGCGCCCGCCTTGATAGCCTCGAAGACATAGTCTTCATAATCGAAGGTGGTCAGAATGATGACGCGGCAGGGCAGGTTGCGCGCGGTGATCGCCGCCGTCGCCTGGACGCCGTTTTGTCCCGGCATCTGCACGTCCATCAACACGATATCTGGCCGCAGATGCTCTGCCAGTTGGACTGCCTGCGCGCCGTCGAGCGCCTCGCCCACCACCTCGAATCCCGGCTCTAGCGTCAGCACCGTGTGCAGCCCCTCGCGCATCAGGGTCTGATCTTCGCAGATCAGCAGGCGAATGGGCCGCTGCTCGTCGTGATCGCTTCCTGGCGTCATTGGCATGGCCCTCCATTCCCGCTCGACCTATACGGAGTCTACGCATCTGAAGCGGGCAACCGCACCTCGACGCGCGTGCCGTGGCCGTCCGCGCCCGCGCTGATGGTGAACGAGCCGCCCGCGCCAGTGGTCCGCTCGCGCATGCCGGTGATGCCAAAATGGCCCGGTGGGCTGATGATCGTGTCGCGTCGCGCCTCTCCGGCAGCGCTGGCGTGGGCCAGTTCGTCGCCACCCGGCACACTGACCTCGACGCGCCGCGGCGGATTCGTCGTCAGGATACCATTGCCGTCATCCTCGATGCACAGCAGGATCCTGTCACCCTGCCGCATCAGCGCGAGATGCACTATGCGCGCCTTGGCGTGACGCTCGATGTTGGTCAGCGCCTCGATGCCAGTGCGGAGCAGCGCCTCATAGACCTGTTCGCCTACGGGCTCGACATCGGGCGCAATCTCGCAGGTGAGCTGCCAGCCTGTGCGGGCGGCGATCTCTTGCGCCGCGCCGACGAGCGTGCAGCCCAGGCTCTCGTGGGCGTTGCCGCGCGTGCGCAGGTCGGTGATAGCGGTGCGTAGCTCCGCCAAGGCGTCGCGCGCGATGGCCTGTGTCGCCGCCACCTCGTGATCGGCGCGGGCCGGGTCCACGGCGCGCAGGCGTTGCGCCGCCTCCAGCTTCACGGTCATCAGCGCCAGCGAGTGGCCGAGCGTGTCGTGCATATCGCGGGCGAGTCTGCCGCGCTCGCGTAGGACAGCCAGTTCGCGCTCCTGTTCCGCCGCCTGTTCCAGTTGCCGATGGGCCTCTTCTAGCGCGTGATGAGACTGCTGCAATTCGAGAAATATCCGCTCGCGCTGAAACCGCCCACGCAGCAGCGCCATGGGCATGTAGATTATCGCGGAGTAACAGGCGAGTCCGAGAACGAGTCCGGCGAACTGGAGGAGCGCCGACGGCGAGAGGCTTGTCGGGAGGGCGTGATGGTAGGCCAATGCCAGCAGCGCCGTGGGGACGACTAGCGCCAGACAGCGCGGCATGGGCAGCAGGGAGAAGCTCATGCCAAAGGGAATCCAGATCAGCCAGACGAAATTACCGTTGAGCGCGATCAGCGTCACCGAGAGCGCCAGCAACGCCGCCCAGAGCGCCACCGCCCGCCAGGGATAAAGCACACGCCCCTGGTCGAAGCGCAACTTCCAGTACGAGCCGGGGTTTTCACCCGCAATCCAGCACGAGCCACGGGTAAAGACGACGAGATAGCACGCCGCCAACACCAGCGCCACCCATCCAGGTGGCGACGCATAGAAGCCAGGACTTGCTACCAGAATGCTCAGAAGCGCTAGCGCCATGCCCGCGTAGCAGACGACGCGCCAGAAGATGCCGATGCCCTCACCGAAGCGGCGCAGCGCCCCTAGTTGGGAAACGCTGGATTGTGCTGCTTGTTGCATGTCATGTTCTCGAACTTCCGCTGTATCAGGCTCCACGCGCTTACATACGAGCGAGCTGTGCGTCCGTTGCACCGTGCCGAACCTGCCTCATATGCCTTGTCCAGTATATGACTCGCGCATCCCCTATGGCCAGACGCTCGAGCAGCGCTCATTTTTGCATCGATACATCCTTCGCTGGGATGAACTATTTTGGCGCGATCTCACATCACTTCTCCCATTCTATTTTCAATGCAATTCTTTCCATGGCAGTAACAGCTATCACATATAGCCTGGTGTGGATGCTATACTTGCCATAGTGTTTTCCTTCTGGCCGGTTTTGGCGTATGATAACGCTTGCAAATGTAACTCAAAAACCAAGAAGACGAAAGTAGAGGCGCGACAACGTTGTCGTGATATCGGCGGGAGAATGTATGGATGTACCACGCAACGTCAGCACGGGTGATTTCCCCAGGCGCCTGCACGAGCGCCTCAGGGAATTGCACTGGAATCGTCGGATTCTTGCTGAAAAAATGAATGTGAGCGTAGCCACGGTGGGGAACTGGTTACGCGGAATATGCTTCCCTGAAATCAGCTCGCGCGACAGGCTGTGCAAACTACTGGGGATGTCCGCGAAACAACTGCGCCTGCCTCCGTTTAATGAAGAGGACTAGGGCGCGTTCGCAAAAGCGACTTTATGCGGAACCAGATGCCCCATCGGCATTCCAAGCGACCTTGGTGGGGTATGAGCGATGTCGGTGAGGGCGCTGCGGCTCGTGCCTCGGAACGCACTCATCCTGACATCCCGCGCATCCGATCGAGGGTCGCATGGAGCTCCATCTGCACCTCTGGCTCGAGATCTGTCCGGCCCCGTCGCCGCACCTCAGAGAGCACGTTGCCCAAATGCAGCCCCTCGTAGACGTGTGCGCGGAAGCGCGCGCCGCGAGTGGTGTCCGGACGTCCGTACTCGTCCCAGAAGATGGCCTGCACGCGCGCAGAGGCGCGACGCGGCAAGAGATAGAAGGTCCAATCGGCGAGCGGGTCGCCCCACGAGACCCGATCAGAGTCCAGGACCGCGCTGATGTGCACACCGGCAACTCCGCGCTCAATCAGGATATTCATGGGCCACAGATCGCCATGCAGGAGTCGTGGGACGGTCACCTCATCCACAAGGTCGGCGTGCGCCTGGGTGAAGTCATACAACTCCTGCAGCTCGCGCAGAATGCTGGCATCCAGCCCGGCGCGCTGAGCGTCCGCGAGGCTGCGGCGCATCCAGTCCAGAATCGTCGCACTCCAGGTCGAGAACTGCCGCCCGGGGTGGGGATGGCCGAACGTCTCGCCTTGTACATCGTGGATGGACCTGGCGACCTGGGCGAGTTGGCGCCACAGACGCTCCTCCTCCGCAGGCGTGAGTTGGCTGGCGATATCTTTCCACCGCTCGCCTGGCATGAAGGACTGGAAGAGGTAGTCCCGGTCCAGCACCTGATGGGTAAAATCGATCGCCAGGGTGACCGGCAACAGCGACGCAATGGGTGCGAAGTACGGGCGGATCGTGTGCTCGTGGCGCATGAGATCCTGCTCGTGCCAGGCACGCGCACGGCCTGGTGGGGGAGCGACGCGGAGCACGACAGGGGCACGTCCCGCGAGGGCAATGCAATAGACGCTATTGAATTCGCCCCCGCCCAGCTCGCGGACGGACATGACGGCGACATCGGGCCCGAAGGCGCACCGGCAGGCAGCCTGGACGTCGGCAGGCGTCAAGGATTGACGGAGATCGCCAGGACCGCGCTCAATCACCTCGAACTCCACGGAGCTGCCCTCCTTCGTCTACGCCTCGGTACGCCTCGGTACGCCTTGAGCGCAGTGCTCCAGCGAGCCTCGCCTAGGCCAGGCCGATTAGGCGATCCAGAGCATGATGGCCGCCAGTGTTACCATGGCCACATAGTTCTCAGCCAGCTTCTCGTACCGCGTCGCCACGCGACGAAACTGCTTCAGCCGACTAATCAGGCGCTCGATGCGATTGCGCTGGCAGTAGCAGGCCCGATCGAAGTCACGCTGCTGCGGCTCATTGTTGCGCCGCGCAATGACCGCACGGATGCCACGGCGAGCGAGGTAGCGCCGCACCTTCCGGCTGCTGTACCCCTTGTCGCCGACAACACACGTGGGCCGCAGCCGTGGTCTCCCGCGCCCCGTTCGCTTGATCGCACCCTGCTCCATGAGTGGCTCAAACATGCTTTGCTCGTGGCGCTCGCCAGCCGTGACGAGAAATGTGAGCAGTTTGCCCTTACCCTCCGCACGCACATGGAGTTTGGTGCTGAACCCACCCCGGCTCCTGCCGAGCGCCTGCTGCTCCTGCCCCCTTTTGCGTGTCGGGCTCCCGCAGCATGCTGATGCGCGCGTATGACCGTCCCATCCACGAAGTGTTGGGTCCAGTCTAGGTCGCCTCGGGCATCTGCCAGTTGTTGCAGCGCGGCCAAGATGCGCGTCCATAGCCCGCTCCGTTGCCAGCGATAAAAGCGAGTGGCCACGGTCTGCCACGCGCCGTAGCACGTCGGAAGATCGCGCCAGGGCGCTCCGATCTTGGCGATCCAGAGCATCCCGTTGATGATGCGCCGATGGTCGTGATACGGGCGACCACGTCGTCCGCTATAGCAGCGTGGCAAGAGCGAGACAAGCTGCTGCCATTGATTGTCGGTCAGGTCGTGACGTCCCATGCCTGTCATTCTAGCGCATTTAGCAAACACGCCCTAGGCGCGCGGAGCAGCATCCATCACAGACGCGCTATCTGGCGATCATGCCTAACTGGCGCGGGGTCATCAGCCAGAGCAATGTGGCGCTGCCCGCCAGTTGTTTGGCGGCGTGATCTGGGTCGGGCGTTTCATCGGGCAGGTCAAGGGCGCAGCACGCGCCCTTTTTCATCCGCACCTGCGCATCGCCACGGGCGACGATCAACCGCCCAACCAGGGTGCTGAAGTCTGGGTCGTGTCCCACCAGCATCAGCCCGCGCGCCTCGGTGAAGATCGTGAGCAGGCCGGCGAGTTGCGCCAACCCGAAGCCGGGGGAGAGCGCCTCCTGCTCTTTGACTGGTAGATCGAAGACATTGCCGACGATCTCGGCGGTCTGGCGTGCGCGCACGAGTGGACTGGTCACCAGCGTGTCAAGAGTAGGGTCCAGCGTCTTCAGGCCCGCAGCCGCGGCCTGCATGGTCCGCTCGCCCTTCTGTGTCAGCGGGCGCAGGTAATCATCGGCGGTCCAGTTGTCGCGGTTGCCCGCTGGCCCATGGCGCAACAGATAGAGTCGCATTTCTTTCTCTTCCTTACATGCGTGCGCTCTCACGATTCCCGTTCGCGGGGAACTTCGATGCCGGTGATTGTTAGTGTCGCGTCGTAGAGAGATGCTGTGGGAAGGCCCAGCGTCGCCTGCGCGGAGCCATTACGGCGCGCGATAGCCAGGCAGCCGGAGCTATCCAGATAGAGAAACAACTCGCCCTCTGGCCCCTCGGCGAAGGTGCGCGCGCGGGCGGTGATGACCTGACTACCGATGGTCAGGCGCACCTCAGGCGCGCTGAAGATTGTCTGTACCCACAGTCCCCGTATATCGGTCAGTATATTCCCAAAATGATCGATGTGGATGACATGGGCGAGCAGCGCATTCGACTGCCATTCAGGGTGCGGCAGGTCCAGCCGCGCCAGTGACTCGACCGGAAGCGCTGGCCCAAGCTCCTCGAAGGCGATCCCGGCGGCGAGCCAGGCGGCGGCTGGCGCGAAGATGTCGCGCCCGTGGAAGGTATCACTGGGGCGAGCGGCGAAATAGCGGGGATTCGCAAGAGTGACGGCGCGGATGTCGGTGTGTTCCGCTAAGATATAGGAGAATAAGCCGTTGTCTGGCCCGACGAAGATGCGTTCCTCGGCCTTGAGCGCGATGGGACGGCGCGCGCTGCCGACGCCGGGATCGACGACGCAGAGAAAGATGCTGCCCTCAGGAAAATAGCGCCACGCGGTATGCAGCACCCAGGCGCCCGCGCGCACACCCTGTGGGGCAATCTCGTGCGTCAGATCCACCAGCGGCGTTGCGGGAGCAATGCCCAGCACAACGCCCTTCATGACGCCGGGATAGCCGTCGGAGACCCCGAAATCGGTTAGCAGCGCGATGAGTGGAACGGCAGCCACGTTTGCATTCTCCGCGCTCAGTCGAGCAGTTTGCAGTCGAAACGCACCACGCCAGCCTTCCGGTCGGTGATGGCGCGCACCACCTCCAGCCGGACATTTCCACCGATGGGAACGGGCAAATCTTCTATCCCAATGATACGCGCCTCGGCGTGAATCTCTGGCTGGTCCAGGCGCGCGATGGTGCAGCGAACGTATGGCTGCTCGACTCCCTCGAAGCTGGCGCGCAACCCGGTCTCCTTTGTCAGCACAGTCCCCTCGATCAGCATGGCGCCCCCTCTCGCGTTCCAGCAATCACCGCCTTTTGCTGCACTATACGCTGGAATCGAGTACAATAGCCAGCAGCGGCGCGCCCGTATTCCCCCAAAGCACAGGAGTAGCATGTGGTCGAGCAGGCATCAAGAGACGTTGAGCGCGCGGCGATATTTGACCCTTCGGGCCGCTGGCGTCGGCTTCAGCCCTGGGGTATCGCGCTGCTAGTGGCGCTCTACTGCGGGTTGTGGAATCTGGCGGCGCGGCTCCCGCTCCACCGTACCGATTTGGATGCATTTTTTGTACCCGCATCCCGTATCGCCCTCTCAGGCCACCCCTTCGATGTCTACTCCCTTCGCTATCAAGGCGACTACCCCAACGCCAATGGCCCTATCAGCCTGATACCGCTGACGCTCGCCTCAGCCATCGCCTCATGGCAGGGCATGCTCAACGATATAGAGCTGCGCCGGGTGGTGGTGATGACGATCTTCGCGCCGTTTGTTCTGCTGATGGCGCGCGAGGCGGTTGCCGCCGTGGACCAGCTGCGCGACAAGCCTCTAACGGGCGTCTGGCGATTCGCCGCCTATGCGCTCTTCGCGCTTTCGCCCGAAATCTGGCATAGCATGCTGTTCTACGGGCATATCGAGCAGCCGATCATGCTCTGGCTCTCGCTGTGGGGCATTCGCCAGCTCACCGCGCGTCGTCCGGCGCGGGCGGGGCTGCTGCTGGGACTGGCCCTGCTGACTCGCTCAAGCGCGCTGATGCTGGTCTTGCCGCTGGCGGCGCTGCTGGCGCGCGACCGACAGTGGCGGGCGCTGGCGCGATTCAGCGCGGCCATTGTGGGTACGGTGGGCGCCGGGCTGCTGCCATTTCTACTGGCGGATCGTAGCGATGTCATCTACTCGCTCTTGACCTTCCGCAGCCGACTTCCGGTGGGCGGCGGAAGCTTCTGGGGCCTCACGCTGAACACCCCGCTGGAATCCTTCGGCCAGCGCTACGATGGCTTTATTGTTCTGCTGGTATCGCTGCTGCTCACAGGCATTGTGCTGCTGCGTCGCCGCGACCTGACGCTGGCCAGCCCGGCGCTGTATTTGCTGCTGGCGCTCTCCTCGTTCTGCTTTGCGCTCTTCATCAAGACACTCTGGCCCTACTACTTCCTGGAGCCGTTCACCTTCCTGACGATCTGGTGGCTCGGCGCGATGCCGTCGCCAGTGGATCGCTATCGCACCTGGTTGCGCTGGGGGATGGCGATCATCCTGCCCGCGACCGCCGTTGCGTGCGCCAGCATGCGAGAATACGGGCTGACGGTTGAACAGGAGAATCTGGAGGCTTTCAAGCCGGAAAGTATCGTGATCTCGGTCGCGCTGGCGCTGGCGATGGGCGCGATTCTCTGGTTATTGCTGGTCCGGCCATCACCGCGCGGAAAGTCAGCCGCATCACTGGCTACATATGCTGATACCGCCACTGGTTGACCGGCGCCAATCCCCTGCTCGTTCGTCTAGCCTTGCTATCCGGCAAACGACTGATGCCACCGGCCGAGGCACCGCGTATGCTTGGCCTGATGAGTCGCATTGGCCTGATGTATGTGGCGACCGCGATAGGCGCCGCACGTGTTGAAGTGAGGGACAGAGATGTTTTCAGAGCAGGAATTGGCGTATCTTCAGACGCAGCGGCTGGCCCGGCTTGCCACGGTTGACACCAGCGGCCAGCCAACTGTGGATGCTGTCGGCTTCTCGCTGGATGGTGGCCAGATTCTCATTGGCACGCATAGCCCGGTGCTCTCGCGCAAGTACCGAAACGTGCTGGATGGCCACACAAAGGTCGCGCTCATCGTTGACGATCTGGCGTCCGTCCAGCCGTGGCGCCCGCGTGGCATCAAGATTCATGGCACGGCTGAGGTCGTCGAACGCAGCGGTCACTTCGGCGCGGGACGCTACCTCGTCATCACGCCGACGGTCTCGTGGAGTTGGGGTATCGAGCCGCGGGAAGGGGCATCCGGCCCAAAGAAGACAGTCTGGTGAACGTGCTATTCGCCATCGGCGATTTTCGCGCAAGGCTGGCTGGATACCGCGCGATGCGTGGGTACAGATAGTATTGAGCCAGTGTATTGTTGAGCCAGTGCGAAAATCAGGAGGAGCCAGCATGAACGATAGCGCTACCGCGTTGTTGACGATATTTGCCGACGAATGGCAGGCATACCAGAATGCCGTGAGCGACGCGCTTGCCCCCCTGACGCCGGAACAGCTCGCGCTTCGCGCCGCGCCTGATCTGCGCTCGATTGGCGAGCTGGCGTGCCACATCATTGGCTCGCGCGCGGGGTGGTTCAGCTGGGTGTTGGATGCGGGTGACGAGAATTTCAAGGCGTACGAGCAGTGGCACAAGCCAGCGCCCGACAGCGCGCCCAAGACCGCAAGCGAACTCGTCGCGGGCCTCGCGGCAACCTGGCAGGTAATGCGACAGACGACAGCCAACTATACGCTCGCCGATCTGCGGGAGGAGATTACCCGCGAGCGCGACGGACACACGCGTGTATTTCGCCGCGGCTGGGTGATCTGGCATGTGATGGAACACGACCTGCACCACGGAGGCGAAATCTCGCTGACGCTTGGCATGCACAGGCTTCCCGCGCCCGATATCTAGAGTCTGTTATGAACTGAAGGAGGAGTGGTGATAGCATGCAGCATGAGCACGAATATCCCTCCCCCATCTCGAAAAGCCTACCCGACGGATGTCAGCGACGAGGAATGGGCGCTGGTTGCCCCGTACCTGACGCTC
>DASUHD010000151.1:0-38717 GCA_036273675.1 Ktedonobacterales bacterium
CAGTACGACGGTGAGCACGATGGAGGCGAAGACTGGACGGCTGGCGGATTCAGCGCAGACGCGGCTCCAACGTCTGGAGACGGACATGGCGGCGCTGGTACAACAAACACTTGACCCCAATCTCAAAGCGGTCGCGCGCAGTTACCTCACCGAGCGTATGAACACTTTGGGCGATGACATTGCGCAAGCCAAGGACTCCCTGGCGGAAGAACAGGAGCGGCTGGCCAATCAGCAGCGGGTGCAGGAGCGCATCGCCGAGGTCAAATACACCGTCGAGAGTATGGCGGCGTTCCTTGACCATCTGGACTTCGCCGCCAAACGCAACTTGCTCTACGCCTTTGGCGTGCAGGTCTACGTTTGGCGTGGGCATGACCCGGAGAACCAGACTGACCCGCGCCGCGGCGGACAGCGCTATATCCTGAGCACGGATTTTACCGGCCTCAACCTTGGCGCACGCTTGGAGACCGATTGGGAGGCGCTGGAAGTGCGGCTGACGCTGCCTGCCGTGCCGCTACGGCGGGCAGCCAAGCAACAGCCACCCAGGCCGGATGACAAGGGCGTTGCGGTGCCACTGAAAAGGTCTACTAACATAGATACTGAGAACAACGCCTCGAACTACAGCATCGCCAACGCCTTCGACATGCAGGAACTGCTGGGGCTGACAGTCGCGGGTGGCGAGGCAATCCCTGAGCCAGTCACGCAGACGCTGGCCGAGCGGGCGGCAACGGCGGCTAGTTCACCCAGCGAGGACGAGTAGCTTTCCATCGTCGTGCTACTGGCTGGTAATGTTGTCCATCAGCCAGGTGGTTCCGTCAAACTGGCTGAGCGCAATCGAGTAGACGACGGGACTGCCAGGCGCGTTGGCCCGCACGGCCTGCACTAACGCTGTGGCATGACTCGATCCGTCGGTATCTACCGAGAGAATGTGGAATGAGATGACTTTGCCGTAGCGCGAGTCATCCGCGCGCAGGTTCTGGGTGAACACATCTTGCGACGCTGTGTCGTTGTGGCTGGCTGAGGCAAATTGCCAGGCGCGTGAGAAGTCGTCCTGCTTGAGCGCGTTGAAGTATCCGGTAATTGTTGCTTGCGACGTTGAGCGGTCAGGCGGAGCCAGTCGCGGCACTATCATGAACGTTGCGATGCCCACCGCTACCAGGATGAATACCAGCGCGATGCCAATCAGCAGTGGTCCACGGCCAGTAACCCCACGGCGCGGCCCACCGGTTACATGCTTGCGACCGACCACCGATTCTCGTATGCGCTCGTGCTCGGCCGCCGTCGCACCGGGTGAGCTTGGGAGCGCTGGTTTGCTGGCGCGGCCTGCGGATGCCATTACCGACGGCTGGGAGGGTGGCAGCGGCGGCAGCGACAAGTCGATCTGGCCCATGTTGTTCATGCCGCTCACGCTTCCCATGTCATTCATTGATGGATGGGAACCAGTAAACGAGGGGTAGCGCGATGGTGGCGGCGATGGCGTGCGCGGCGGCGCATTCGATGGCACGCGTGGGCTAAGCTCGGGGCCGCCAGCAGACATCGAGCGCGAGTAAGGTTGCGGCTGCGGCGCCACTCCGCCTCGTAACGGCGCGGATGGCATGGAGCTGGGTGGCGGTGACATTGGCGCATCCCATCCTGGCGCATACGAGGGAGCGGACGGACCGGATGGCCCCTGCCCGCGTGGCGTCCCAGAAAGCGGCGACTGGAAGGTCATCGGCGCGCCAGAAAGCGCCGCGGCAAACTCGGCGATCGACTGAAAACGGTCTGCAGGGCGCATGGCCATGGCGCGACAAATCGCGGCGTCGGTCTGTTGGCTGATCGCACGATTATAGAAGGCCGGGTGAATGAGATCGGGGTCCTGCGTCACACGATCAATCGCGGAGACAGGCACCTGCGTTGTCAACAGATGGTAGAGCGTTGCGCCCAGCGCATAGACGTCTGACCATGGTCCGCTCTTGCCCGCCACGGTATATTGTTCGGGCGGCGCGTATCCCTCCGTGCCGGCTTTGCGGACGAATGTCGCGGTTCGGCCCGCGCCGGGCAGATGCTCCTTGGCGATGCCAAGATCCACCAGCACAGGGTGTCCGGCTGGGGTCACGATGATGTTGGCCGGCTTCACATCGCGGTGGAGGATCGAGGGTCGGCGCGTATGCAGATACTGCAATGCGTCGCAAATTGGGAGAATCCAGGCGATCACCTGCTCTTCAGATAGCGGGCGGCCTCCCTGGTTGTACAGCTTCTGCTCGAGGTTCTCGCCATCTACGAAATCCATCACGAGATAGAGGCGAGAGCGCCACTCGAAATATTCGCGCACCTTGGGAATGTGGTTGTGGTCGAGCGCCTGGAGCCATTGCGCCTCGTGCTCGAATTGACGGCGAGCAGAGCGTGATTGGTCGGCCATCTCTTTGAGGGCGTAGATGTTCTGTTTGCCAAAGAGGATGTCGAGCACACTGTAGACAGTACCCAGACCACCTCGGCCGACAACGGCATTGACTCGATAACGCTCATGGACAACGGCGCCCAGCGGCAATGGGTTCAGCGCATTGTGGTCCATGCGGCCCGCCTCCCTCATCCCCCACACAGGCTCCGTTGCCTCTGACTCCCAAATCGCGCACAGTCTCGCTTCCACACAGTCGTGGCATGGCGCCAGTATATCGGCCTGAGCTTCTTCCCGTCAATGTTTACGCCGTCATGGCTAGCGAGGTGTGACCGAGCTAACAAAAGCAGGCGAGGGAAACGGCTTCCTTCGCCTGTCTTTCGCTTGTCGTGTGTAGGTGAACGGGTCTTCGTTACCCTTCGTCGGGAGTCTGCGTCAGGCTGGCGATGTGGGCGGCGTGGGCTTCGCGCGTGACATACGGCCAATGCTGCGTCTGGTCGCCGGTATCGTAGTTTTCGCGCAGGCCCGGCGCGGCGAGATCCCAGTCGGGACGGCAGGTGCGGGTCACCTCGCGCAAATCCTGCCAGAGGTCCTCAGTAGACGGACGACCCCAGAACCAGTAGCCATTGTAAATTTTGTGGATGGTGAGACCCGGCGCCAACACAAACGTGTGTGGAATCATGGGATTGTGATAGGGATCGGTGTATTCCTGAATGTCGAGATCCTTCTGCACCTTGCGCCCGGAGTCAGAGAGGAATGTCCACTGCGCGCCGACGGCGTCGCGAAACTCATTGGTTTCGAGCAGGTTATCGGTTGAGATAGTGACAATCTTCGTATAGGCGACAGCGATCTTGGGATAGAATCGCGCCAGTTCCAGATGCTGCTGATGGTCCTTCGGGCAGTAATGTCCGCGCGAAAGAATGAGGATCATCGGGTCGTTGCCTTGCAATTCGCTGAGCCTGCGGCGCGTGCGTGTGTGGTCGGTCAGTTCGTAGTCGGGAAATTTCGCGCCAGGAACGATGTCAGGCCGCATCAAGAACCTCCTTTGCTGCCGCATAGGTCAATACTACATAAAATGTAGCGTGCAATGCCTCTCTCTGTGAAGGGGAGCACATCCGCCGCGCATGGTATAATGGCTGCAATGCCCGCCGGGTCGGCGTCCGCGAACCAGCGGCGACGCCTGCGACGCGCTGGCAGACTGATGAAAGCCCGAAGACAAAGGAGTTGACGGGTGCGAGTGATCTTCAGCGCCCTCTCATGCTGGCGGCCACCGCGCGCCGCGATGCGCCACCATCGGGATCACCTGGGCGCATTCGTTCGGCAAATGCCGCCCGCCTGGCTGCGTGAGCGCGCTGGCGAGCGCTGGCGTGGGTATCCGCGCCTGCCCCTTTGTCTCGCCGACTCGACCTTTGTGGTCGACAATATCCGCTGCCAGCATTCACCACCTGCCCGCCTCAACAATAGCGTCCGCACGATCTGAGCATATTTCTTAGCAAGTCCGGCCTGGAGCGGGCTGTTTGGAGGTATTCACTGCATGTCTGAGCAGGATTTCATGCCCATCAAGGGATGGGACCACATCGAGTTCTACGTAGGCAACGCGCGGCAGGCAGCCGTCTACTACCAGAAGACGTTTGGCTTTACACCAGTGGCCTATTCTGGCCTGGAGACGGGGGTGCGCGACCGCGCCAGTTATGTCTTGGAGCAGGGCAAGATTCGCCTGGTGCTGACGACGGCGCTGGAGCCAGAAAGCCCAATCGCGCAGCATGTCTTGCTGCATGGCGATGGCGTGAAGGATGTCGCGCTCACGGTTCCGGACGCCGAGAAGGCATATCGAGAGGCGCTCGCACGAGGAGCACGCAGCGCCATCGAGCCGACTGTGACGAAAGATGACTATGGCCAGGTGAAGCGCGCCGCTATCTACACCTATGGCGAGACGCTCCACAGCTTCATCGAGCGCGAGGACTACGCGGGCGTCTTTCTCCCAGGCTACCGTCCCGTCGAGGCGACCGATGCACAGAAGGCGCGCGGCATCGGCCTGGCGGCGATTGATCACGTCGTTGGCAATGTCGAGCTGGGCAAGATGAACGAGTGGGTCAAGTTCTACGAGGATGTCCTTGGCTTCAAACAGATGATCCACTTCACCGACGAGGCGATCAGCACGGAATATTCGGCGCTGATGTCGAAGGTGATGGAGGGCGGCCACGGCAAGATCAAGTTCCCAATCAACGAGCCAGCCGTCGGCAAGAAGAAGTCGCAGATCGATGAGTATCTCGAATACTATCGCAGCCCCGGCGTCCAGCACGTTGCCATGATAACTGGCGACATCCTCACGACGGTGCGCCACCTGCGCGACCAGGGTGTCGAGTTCATCAGGGGCGTACCAAGCTACTATGATGAGCTGGAGTCGCGGGTCGGCAAGATCGATGAGCCAATCGAGGAACTGGCGAAGCTCGGTATTCTGGTGGACCGCGACGACGACGGCTATTTGCTGCAAATCTTCACGCGCAACGTGCAGGATCGTCCGACCGTGTTCTTCGAGATTATCCAGCGCAAGGGCGCCCGCGGCTTTGGCGAGGGCAACTTCAAGGCGCTGTTCGAGGCCATCGAGCGCGAGCAGGCGCTGCGCGGCAATCTCTAGCGTAAGATAGGCGAAAGCGAGTCTCAACCATGCCGTTCTATTACGCGATGGGGAAGATTCCTCACAAGCGACACACACAATTTCGCAAGCCCGATGGTGGCCTCTATTCCGAGGAGCTATTTGGCGAGGAGGGATTTAGCGGCGTCGAGTCGCTGCTCTATCACCAGCATCCGCCAACGCGGGTGAGCAAGATCGCGCGCCAGGGTAGCGTCTGTCGCGACGAGTGGAGGCAGGAGCAGCACCGGCACCATCACCTCAAGACTGCCGATGCCCCGCAGGGTGGCGATCCCGTCGAAGGGCGTCACATGCTCATGTATAACAATGACTGCGTCATCTCTGTGGCGCGGCCCACCGAGCCGATGAGCTACTTCTACCGCAACGCTCAGGGCGACGAGTTGCTCTTCATTCACGAGGGCAGCGGGTCGCTGGAGACGACGTTTGGCACGCTGCCCTACAGCGAGGGCGACTACCTCGTCATCCCACGCGGCACGACATGGCGGATGCAGGCGGGAGACGGGGAGCAGCGCATGCTGGTCGTTGAGGCGTATGGTGGGGCGATTCAGTCGCCGAAGCGCTATCGCAACCAGTTTGGCCAGTTGCTCGAACACTCACCCTACTGCGAGCGCGATCTACGCCCGCCGTCTGAGTTGCCGGTTCACGAGGAGCGCGGCGAGTTCGATGTGCGGGTGCGTGTCAACGACGAGGTGATGACCTACACCTATGACTTCCACCCGCTGGATGTTGTCGGATGGGATGGTTTCCTCTACCCCTACGCCTTCAGCATCTACGATTTCGAGCCGATCACCGGGCGTGTGCATCAGCCGCCGCCAGTCCACCAGACATTCGAGGGGCCGAACTTCGTCGTCTGCTCATTCTGCCCGCGCAAGCTGGACTATCATCCCGAGGCGGTGCCAGTGCCATACAATCACAGCAACATTGACTCTGATGAGATGATCTACTACGTCAGCGGCAACTTCGGCAGCCGCAAGGGCATCGAGATCAGTTCAATTACGCTGCACCCGCGCGGCATCCCACACGGGCCGCATCCCGGCACCGTGGAGAACAGCCTGGGCGCCGAGCGGACCGAGGAATTGGCGGTGATGGTAGACACATTCCGCCCGCTCAAGCTGGGGACCGCCGCCGCCACCATGGATGATCCGCAGTATCCGTTTAGCTGGCTGGAATAGCGCTGAGAAGTACAACGACTTCGCGGCATAAATGCCGCGGCTAACCCTGCCCCAGAGCCGCATCCTGCCCTGCAAGATCCTGGCTCCCTTCCCCGCCGGGAGGGACTGGGGGTGGGGCCAGCGGGAGGTTTCTATATGCCGCGCATCGTCAAGTTTTTCGAGACAACTCTGCGTGACGGCGAGCAGACGCCGGGCATCAACTACTTCGCCGAGGAGAAGCTGGAGATCGCTCGGGCGCTTGCCGACATGGGGTTCGATACACTCGATTGTGGCTTCGCCATCTCTGGCGAGCCTGAGTTCGAGGCAATCCGGCTGATTGCGCGCAACGTCCACAACGCCGAGATTTGCTCGATTGCGCGCGCGTTTCCTGACGACATCGACCGCGCGTGGGAGGCCGTCAAAGACGCCGAGCATAGTTCGATCCATCCGTTCATCAGCACGTCGCCGCTCCACCGCGAGGTGAAACTCGGCAAGTCGCGGGCAGAGGTGCTGGAACTGGCGCGAACGGCGGTGGCGCGCGGGCGGCAATACACGCCGAATGTAGACTTCGCCCTCGAAGATACCACCCGCACCGAACATGACTTCATCCTCGAAGTGGTCGAGGCGGTGATGAAGGAGGGCGTGCGTTTCGTCGCGCTCTGCGACACAGTGGGCTTCGCGTTGCCGTGGGAGTTTGGCGAGCTGGTGGACGATGTGCGCCGCGAGTTCCCGGATGTGCGCATCTCGGCGCATTGTCACGATGACCTGGGGCTGGCCGTCGCCAATGCGCTTACGGCGCTGATGCATGGCGCGGAGCGGGTGGATACCTGCTTCAACGGGCTGGGCGAGCGCGCGGGCAACGCCGCGACCGAAGAGGTTGTGATGGCGATTCGCACGCGCCGCCAGAATCTCGATCTCGATGTGAAGGTTGATACCACGAAGATCATCCCGACGAGCCGTCTGGTCGCCCGACTCTCCGGCATGCAGCCGCAATGGACAAAGGCCATTGTTGGGGCAAATGCCTTCGCGCATGGCGGCGGCGTTCACCAGGATGGTGTGCTCAAAGACACCCGCACCTACGAGATCATGCGCCCGGAGGATATTGGGCTGCCCGCGTCCGACCGGCGTATGTTCGTCGGCAAGCTCTCGGGGCGCGCCGCGCTCAACGCGCAGTTGAAAGAGCTAGGCTATGAACTGACGCCAGACCAGTTGGCGCGCGCGTTTGTGCTGGTGAAGCATGTGCTGGGCAAGAAGCGCATCCTCGAAGAGATGGACCTGCGCCAGTGTGCCGAAGCGGCTATCTCGCCTGTGAGTGACGAGATAGCCAAGGCAAGCGGTCTCGTTGAAGAAGAGGCAGATTAACTCTGGCAGCGAATGTGGCGAGGAGAGGGTATCCGCACCATGACACTGGGGACATCAACTGCGTCGTTGTGGCTGACTCGATCCTCGCGTCTCATCTTGTTGGCGGCATGGACGCTGTGTCTGGCGTTCGCCTGCCTCATCTGGCAGTCGGGTATCGCGCGCGCCGATGGCAGCGTCACCTTCGAGCAGCGCAAGTATGCGGTGCGGATTCAGCGCGATGGCACGCTCCAGGTCAACGAACACTGGCAGGCGCATTTCAGCGGTGGCCCATTTCATCATGCGTTTCTGGCGCTCTATCTGGCGAAAACGTCTGGGATCACATTCGGGCAGGTGACCGGCGACAGCGTGACGAACCAGCAGGTCAGTGAAACAACCGATTCCAACGGCAATCCGATGGTGCAGGTCGCCTGGGACTATCCCGAGACGAGCGACGCGACGCGCTCGTTTGATATTCCCTACACAGTTGAGGGCGCGCTGGGTATAGGGACCTCACAGGCCTGGCTCGACTGGCACTTCCTCGACGGAGGCAGCGAGACGAGCTTCCCGGTTAATGCCGCGGAGGTGCGGCTGATGTTGCCAGCGGCTACTGATGCGCAGCAGTTGACCGTCAACACGTCTGACAGCGATGGCGCGCTGCAGACGGCGACACCTGATGCGCGCACGGTTGTCGTAACGGGCGGACAGCTCACATCTAATGTCCCGATGGAGGTTGAGGTGGCGTTCCCGCGCGACCAGATCGACGCGAGTGTAGCGCGTCCAGCGTGGCAATCGACGGATACCCCTCCCACGCTTCCGACCGCGCTCGGTGTCGGCCCACCGGTGAATGACCCAGGCTCATACAATCCTGGCTCTTATAATCCTGGTACAGGGGATTATGGGGCGTCGCCGGTGAACTCATTCAACCCGCTGGATATCTTTGGCCCAATGCTGACGGTCTGTTTTCTGCCGCTGGGGCTGCTTGTGCTCTCGGCGCTGGGCCTCGGGCGCAAAGGCGGTGGCTGGGGCTATCGAGGTGGCAGCCGCTTTTGGAATAATACCGGCGGCCCCTGGTATCGCGGCCCGTGGAGCAACGGCGGCGGTCCGTGGATGGGTGGGGGCGGAGGTGGCTTCGGCGGAGGCGGGGGATTTGGCGGAGGCGGTGGTGGCTCTGGAGGAGGCGGCGGCGGTGGCTCGTCCGGCTTCAGCTGAGCATAATGCTTTTACAAGATCAGCGAGACAGTGTCTCTAGATGTGGGGGTATCCGATATGGCAAAAGCGCTGCACACACGCCCGCAGTCACAGGAGAGCGGCGATAATCCCATTGCCGCGCTGCTCGATGCCGATGGCGTGCTGACGCCTGAGGGCGAGCGCATTGCTGCTGTGAGTGACGAGCAGCTTCGCGAACTTTATCGCATGATGGTCATTGCGCGCCGACTCGACCAGGAAGGTCTGAACCTCCAGCGACAGGGTGAGCTTGGCCTGTGGGGACCATATGTTGGCCATGAGGCGGCGCAGGTGGGTGCGGCGCTGGCGATGGAGTCCACCGACTGGATATTCCCGTATTACCGCGACTTCGCTATGGCGATCTGTCGCGGTATCGATCCAGGAGGCATCCTCACCATCTTCCGTGGGCTGACGCATGGCGCGTGGAACCCCTATGAATACCGCTTTGCACCGTTCATCATCCCGGTGGGTACACAGGTACCCCACGCGGTCGGCTTCGCCGTTGGCTGCAAGTTCGACCACGAACAGACCGCCGTATTGGTGGGCTTCGGCGAGGGGGCGACATCTACTGGCGACTGGCATGAGGCAATGAACTTTGCGGGCGTCTTTCAGGCTCCTGTCGTCTTTCTCTGCGAGAACAACCAGTGGGCCATCTCGGTACCGCTGAATGAGCAGGTGTCGGGCCGTGTTGTTGACCGCGCGGCGGGCTATGGCTTCCCCGGCGTGCGGATCGACGGCACTGACGTACTCACCGTCTACGCGGTGGTGAAGGCCGCCGCGAAGCATGCACGCGAGGGGAATGGCCCGTTCCTGGTTGAGTCGGTCTCGTATCGCATGCAGCCGCACACGACCTCGGATGACCCTACCCGCTACCGCACCGACGCTGACGTGGAGCCGTGGCGGGATAAGGACAAAGACCCCATTGAGCGCTGCGCCAAGCGGCTGCGTCAGCGCCATGCATTCGACGAGAGCTTCGTGGCGGCGGTGTCGCAGGAGGCCGAGGAGCGCGCCACAGCCATGCGCCAGACAGTGCTGACAGCGCAGCCCGCGCATCCTGAGAGTGTCTTCAATTTGGTCTTCGCCAACCCGCCCGCAGCGCTAATGCGCGAGCGCGATGAGTTCACCGCGTCACTGGAACAGGGAGGCGCAGAATGACCGGCATCACCATGGGGAAGGCGCTCAATCTGGCGCTGCATGACGCGCTCGAACGTGACGATCATGTCGTCATGTTCGGCGAGGATGTCGGCAAGCTCGGTGGCGTCTTCCGCGTCAGCGACGGACTGCAGGACGAATTTGGCAGAGAGCGTGTCTTCAACACGCCGCTGGCCGAGGCGACAATTGCCGCGTTGGCGCTGGGGCTGGCGATGAAGGGGTTTCGCCCGGTCGCCGAAATGCAGTTCGATGCTTTCTCGTATCCCTCGTTCCAGCAGGTGACGAGCAACATTGCCAAGTATCACACCCGCACGGGCGGCGCGGTCAACATGCAACTGGTGATCCGCATTCCGTATGGCGGTAATATCGGCGCCATCGAGCAGCACTCCGAAAGCCCGGAGACCTATTATGTGCATACCGCCGGACTGAAGGTAGTGACGCCTTCGACGCCTGAGGATGCGTACCGGTTGCTGACCGCCGCGATCCAGGACCCCGACCCGGTGATCTTTTTGGAGCCGAAGGCGCGCTACTGGATGCGCCAGGATGTCGAACTGCCTGCCACACCTTTGCCGCTGGACCGCGCGAACGTGGTGCGCGAGGGGCGCGACGCAACGCTGATAGCCTATGGGCCGACGGTGCAGACGGCGCTGGCGGCGGCGGAACAGGGCCAGGCCGAGGGCGTCTCGCTGGAGGTCGTTGACCTGCGCAGCCTCGCGCCGCTGGATATGGATACGTTGCGGACTTCGGTGCGCAAGACTCGCCGGGCGGTCGTCATCCATGAAGCGCCTGTATTCATGGGGCTGGGCGCTGAGATTGCCGCGCAGTTGATGCACGATCTCTTCGACGTGCTGGAGGCGCCTATCGAGCGGATAGGCAACGCGACGATTCCCTATCCACCGTCACGCTTCGAAAAGCTCTTCCTGCCCGACGCCGACCGCATTCTCGAGGCCGTTGACCGGATTCGAGAGTATTAACGAGCGTGTCATACTAGCGATGAAAAGGCATAGATAGTTATGAGTCAGTTTCTGCTTCCCGATCTTGGGGAGGGTCTGGAAGAGGCGCAGTTGGTGCAGTGGCTGGTGCAGGTTGGTGACACTGTTCAACTCAATCAGGCCATCTGCCAGGTCGAGACCGCCAAGGCGCTCGTAGATATTCCGTCACCCTATGCGGGGACGGTGCGCATCCTCCATGCCCAGCCAGGCGACACGGTGCTGGTTGGCGCGCCGCTGATAACCGTCGATGAGGCGAGTTCTGGCGCGCAGTCCGCTGTCGCGGATGATGACCATCCGGCGGTGCTGGTAGGCTACGGGTCGGCTGGTCCAGCGGCGACCTTCTCGCGGCGTCGGCGTAGCGTGTCTCCCGCCGCCGTGGCGCCAGTGGTCGAGCAGGAGATCAAGGCCAGCCCGCTGGTGCGCAAGATCGCCCAGGAGCGTGGCATCGACCTCGCCACCATCAAAGGCGCCGGTCCAGGCGGGCGCATCCGCACCGAAGATCTCGATGCTGCTCTGGCGCATGCCGCCACTCCAGCGCCGACCGCTCCGGCTGTGGCTGATGACGAGGAGCGCATCAGCACGGTCGGGCTGCGCAAGGCAATTGCCGCCAAGATGATGAAGTCGGCCACGACGATTCCGCATTTTGTCGAATATAGTCTGTTCGATGCCACCGCTGTGAGCGCGCTTCGCGACGAGATGCGTGGCGAGGGCGGAGTGTACACCGGTCAGCGGCTGACCTTCCTGCCGTTCTTCGTACGGGCCATTGTCACGGCAGTGCGGGCGTACCCCATCATGAATTCGCGCTGGGATGAGGAAGGCAACGCCATCGTGGTCAAGCGCAGCATCTCAGTAGGCATTGCCACCGACACCAAGCGCGGATTGATCGTGCCGGTGATCCATAACGCGCACGCGATGAGTTTCGCCGAGATCGCGGCCGAGATTGAGCGGCTGGTACCGCTGGCGCGGGCAGGCAAGCTGGATGCGCGCGCGATGACCGGCGGAACAATCACCATCACCAACGTCGGCGCGGCGGGTCCGGTGGATACTGGCGCTCCTCTCATCAACGCACCTGAGGCGTGCGTGGTGGGTTTTGGCGCGATCAAGCTCCGGCCTACGGTCGTCGGCGAGCAAGTGGTGGCGCGACCCGGCGCGTGGATATCCATCGCCTGCGATCACCGCATCGTGGATGGGGCGACGGCGGCGCAGTTCATGGGAGCGCTCGTCTCGGGGCTTGAGAACCCGGCGGCGCTGGTGGAGCAAGCTGGCGGTTAAAACCGCACCTGAACGGCCTCCCTCCGGTCGGCCTAGAAGGCCGCCTGCGCGGACACGTTGCTACGTGTGCGTGCGCCCTGCCAGTGAACGATACAAGTCGGGCAACATGAGCCGCGGCCTGAAGGCCGCGAAGGTGGCCCGCGGTCTTATTACCCTTCGAGCAGGCCGCGTCGCATCGCATACTTCACCAGCTCGGCGCGGCTGTGCAGGTTGAGCTTGTCCATGACGTGGGTGCGGTGGGTGTCCACCGTCTTAGGGCTGATGAACAGCCGCTCGCCAATCTGGTTGTTCGTGTAGCCCTCGGCCACCAGCTTGAGGATTTCGCGCTCGCGTTCGGTCAGCCCGCTGTAGCTATCGTGCTCCTCGCCCGCGCGCACACGCTGCATATAGTCGCCGACCATCATCGCCTGTGCGGGCGGCGAGAGGTAGAAACGGCCTGCGTAGACGGAGCGAATCGCCGAGATCAACTCGGTGTCGGCGGCCTCTTTCAGGATGTAGCCCGACGCGCCTGCCCGTAGCACCTGGAAGAGATATTCCTCGTTCTCATGCATCGTCAGCACCAGAACACGTGTCTCCGGCAGCAGCTTTTTCACCTGGCGCGTCGCCTCGATGCCATTGAGTTCAGGCATCGTGATATCCATCAGGATAACGTCGGGTTGCACGCGCAGCGCCTCGGCAATCGCCTGGCGTCCATCGCTGGCCTCGCCCACGATCTCGATATCTGGCTGCACGCTCAGCATCATCTTGAGGCCCGCGCGCAGGATGGTGTGGTCATCGGCAAGCAGCACGCGAATTGGCCCAGAATCTACCCTATCTGGGGCTGTCTCCTCGGACTCAATCATTCCCGGTATAAGATGTGTGCTATCGGCATTCATTCGCTTATGTTCACCTATCATCCTGATATCCGCGTTCCACGTTCCACTGACCAATTATCCAGCGACCTGACTTTCCGAGTGAGTGGGCAGTGCTGCCTCCACCGAATGAGGCGCGCGCTTCACCGGAATGCGCACGCTGATCGTCGTGCCGCGCTCGTGCTGCGACTGGATATCCACCGAGCCGTTGAGCAGCGATGCTCTCTCCATCATACCGCCAAGGCCAAGCCCCCGATCCTGCCAGGGCGTGCGCAGAACCGCAGGGGCATCGAAACCGCAGCCATCGTCGGCGATGCGCACGTTAATTGTGGCGGAACCCTCGGTGAGCGTCACCCAGGCTTTGTGAGCGTGGGCATGCTTTGCGGTATTGGTCAGCGACTCCTGGATGATGCGGTAGATTGCCGTCTCCATCTCGGCGGGCAATCTTTCCTTAAGCCCAGACGCCGAAAAGTCGACTTCGATGCCACATTGCTGCTGGTACTCCTTGATATACCAGCGCAGCGCGGGCAGCAGCCCCAGGTCGTCCAGCGCGCTTGGCCGCAGATCGATGCTCAGATTGCGCACCGCTCGCAACGTCTGATGTGCCAGCGCGCGGGTGTCGGCGATGCGTACCCGCGCCGCGTCCGATCCCACCGACTCTTCGAGCATGGCCAGGCTGATGAGCAGCGAGGTGAGCACCTGGCTCGTCTCGTCGTGCAGCTCGCGGGCGATGCGTTTGCGCTCCTGCTCCTGCGCGTGCAAAATCTGGATGGCGCGCGACTTGGAAAGCTCGTCGATGGCCGCCAGCATCGTATTGAACGTCTTTGCTAGCGCGTCGGCGTCGGGGTCGAAGCCATTGACTGGCGCTTTCGATGTCATGTCTCCCGCCTGCGCCTGTTGCATCGTTTCGCGCAACCGGGTGAGAGGACTCAGGGCAAACTTGAGCAGCGCGTAGTTGATGACCACGCTGATAATCAGGCCGAGAAGCACAAAGCCGACCAGCACGACCAGGCTGTTGGTGTCCTTGAGCCGTGTCGCCAGATAGGTGCCGAGGGTCGCGCCAAGCAGGATCACCAGACTATTCGCGAATAGAACCTTATAGAGCAGCGGCAGCGCGAGCAACTTATTCAGCCGCGCCGTCACCCGTGCCGAGAGCGTACCATGCGATTGTTCCGAGCTGACCATGAACCCGCTCACTACTGTGCCTATCGCAATATGTGGCTGTTCTCATTGTACGCTGGCAGGTATCGGCTGTCAAAAGCGCGTGAGGGTGTCATCTGGTTCGCTGCATCAGCTTACACCACCCAGCAGGGCGCGGCGCAGTTCGTTGGGTAGTGCTGTGGCGCGCTCGGTCGTGGGGTCCATGGAGACGATGGTCATACGGCCGGTGGCGAGCGTTGGCGCGTCGGATGAGACGGCGCCAGGCGGGTATGCCGCGAAGTCAACCGTCCACGAACTGGTACCCACCCGCTCGACTCGCGCCGTGACATCGATCTCGTCGTCGTAGCGGATCGCGCCCTGGAAGTCGCATTCGAGATGCACGCGCGGGAAGGCATACGACTTGAGCGAAGTGGCATACTCGAAGCCAAGTGAGCGCATCAACTCATGCTCGGCGACCTCCATGTAGCGAAACATGGCGGTGAAATGGATGCGCAAGCTGCTATCGACATCAACGAATGGCACACGGACATGGATGGTGATACTGGGCATAGACATAGATGGTCCTTCTTCTTCAATCTATGATTGCTGGTTTTTCGCTTCCGTGGTGGGGATGGCTGCCTCCGGGCGGCGCGGTGGACGCCGACGGCCACGCGCCGCCCGGCGTTGTTCCTCAGACGCTTTGAGTCTCGGCACGACTGTCTGCACGTAGATGAACGAGATGGCGAAGACAATGGCGGTGATGAGAAGTGGCAGCGGAGTGGGCGAGACAGCGGCAGCAAGGCCGAGCAGCGTAAAGATCACAATGCTGAGTAGCGGGATCGTCCATCCGAATGGAATGCGGAACGAGCGCTTGCTCTCGGGCTGGCGGCGACGTAGCTGGATGACGCAGAGGCCCGCGGCGGCGTAAATCAGCGCCTCGAGTACCGCTCCAATGAGAATGAGAATATTGAACTCTCTGGTGATGTCGATGACTATCGCTACAGCCGCCGATGACCCAGCTAGAATCAGCACCGTCACCCACGGTACGGCGCGCGCGATACTGAGGCGGGCGAAGATCGGTGGCAGCGTCGCCTCACGCGCGGCGGCATAGAGAAAGCGTGACGCAGTGGCAAAGCCGCCATTGAAGGTCATCACTCCGGTAAACAGCGTGGCGATAAGCATCCAGATGACGCCAGCCTGCCCCAGCGTAGCCTGCCCCAGCAGCATCTGTGGCACAGGGCTGCCCTTGAGTGCGGCGATACCGACGAGATTGGTGGCGGCTATAGTGAAGAGCGCGTACGAGACGAGGAGCAGCCCCAGCGCGATGAACATTCCGCGTGGGATGAGCCGCGTATCGGTCATCTCCTCGGAGAGCGGCGTGACCCACTCGAAGGCGGAGAAGACGAAGACGCCGACCGCGACGGCATTGAGCAGGTTGCCAGGATTGCCGAGGCCTGCCAGCGGCTGATGCAGAGTGAAGCCGTGACGCGAGAGCGCGAGGATCGAGATGATTGCTAGCGAGACGAGCAGCCCGTAGGTGGTGATATCTTGCAGCAGCCCGGCGATGCGGATGCCAAACAGGTTCGCGCCGGCGGCCAGCGCCAGGATCAGCAGAATCCAGAGAATGGCGGGTGTCTGCGGGAAGACATAGCTGACGGCGCTGCCGACGACGTAGCTATCGGCGGCGATGACGGCGACAATAGTGAGGACGTAGGCGAACGAGATGGTGAGTGAGGTCTTCTCGTTGAAGGCGGCACGCAAATACTGCCTGATGGCCGCCGCCGAGGGATAGAGCGCGTTCAGCTCAGAGAAACAGAGCGCCGCCAGCAGCGCCAGCACGCCCGCGATCAGCAGCGCGATCCAGGCGGAGTCGCCCGCCATGTAGCTGGCGACCTGAATGCATGCCAGCAGGCTGATAGCGGCATAGGCCAGGCCGGTGCTGGTCGAGACGATGGTACGGAAATGCAGGACGCGGCGAAGGCTGGGCGCGGAGGCCGAGGCGCTCATAGAAGATGTTTCTCCTGGACGGACGTGATGAGGGCAGTATTGCCCCAATGCTAGCACGGCTGTCCAGTGTAAGCCCAGCCTTAACCAGTGGAAGAGAGCCGGCAGGTAAATCCGCACCTGAATGTCTTGCGGCCACGAAACCCACCTGCGCGAGTTTGCAGATCGCTCAGCATCATCTCTGTATGCCTGGCGAACGGGTACCGAGCGGTCGGGATTAGCCGCAGGTTGAAGACCTGCGGCGTGGCAGCCTGCCACTATTTTACCGCTGCGGCAGATATTTCCCCAGCAGCAGCGCGTAACGCTCGCGGACACTAGCCGGGATGGTAGTTGGGTCGGTGAGAATCGCGTTCTCCAGGGCGCTGGCGCAGCCGCAGGGCGAGGCGGAGCGGTCTGTGGGCAGTTTGCCTGCCAACGCGCGGATGATGCGCTGGGCGTTGGCGACATTCTTTTGCAGATTGGAGACTACCATCTCAACAGTTACCGCCTCCTCGCTCTCGCGCCAGACATCGTAATCGGTGACGCAGGCAATCGTCGCGTAGCAAAGCTCGGCCTCGCGGGCCAGCTTCGCCTCGGGCAGCGCTGTCATGCCAATCAGGTCACAGCCAAGCTGGCGATAGATGCGCGACTCCGCTTTCGTCGAGAACAGCGGCCCCTCGATGCAGACGAGCGTGCCGCCGCGATGGCTGGTAATGTCATCTAGGCCTGACATCGTTTCCCAGAGCAGATCGCTCAGGTGTGGGCAGAACGGGTCGGCGAAGGATGCATGAACAACCACGCCACCCTCGAAGAAGGAACCTGACCGCAGTCTGGTGCGGTCGAAGATCTGATCGGGAACAACCAGGTGCAGCGGCGCATAGTCCTCGCGCAGGCTGCCGACGGCGCTCACCGAGAATACCCACTGCACGCCCAGTCGCTTGAGCGCCCAAATATTCGCGCGCGAGGGTACCTCGGTCGGGTTCAGCCGGTGGCCGCGTCCGTGGCGGGGCAGAAACGCCAGCGAGACATCGCTCAGGCGTCCCACGGTGATGGCGTCACTTGGTGCGCCAAACGGCGTCTCGATGCGCACGTCTTGCACATCGCTCAGCCCATCCATCTGGTAAAGGCCGCTCCCGCCGATGACCCCAATCGTCGCCTGTGGCAAATCAGCCATCCTGCCCTCCCTGTTACATGCTAGTTCTATCGACCGCCCCAACCGTACACGCCGGAGACATCTTCGTCCGCGGACGTGACGACGAAGCGAATCGGCACCGTCTGGTCGCCGCCATTCGTGCGAATCGCCACATGGCAGGCGTACTGGCCCTCCTTTAGCCCTGCGGTATCGATTGTGATACTCAAATTGGTAGTGTCGCCCGCAATTTTCTTCGGTGAGACTCGCAGGCACGCGGCGTTGGTCTCAGCCTGCCCGTTCAGCGCCCCTTCCCCACGATTGCCGACCTCCAGCGGGAACGTCGCCGAGCCGCCAGCCGCAATGTATCCGGCGTCAAGTCGCAACGGACGCACTGAAAGGCGGGGTGGAATGACAACTTTGGGCAGACTTCCATTGCTGGAATTGCTAGTAGCGCCGCTCACATTCCCCTTCGCACGGCTCGCGGGCGCGCCTGTGGGTTGGCGCGGATGCTTTGGCAGCGTGTCGGGGATCGGTGTTGGGATGGGATGCCGCCCGCTGGATAATCCAGCGCCTGCCCAGATAGTCGCTGCGAGCGCCTCGCCCATCTTCTCCGCCGAGACGAAACGGTCCGCCGACGCAAGATTCATCGCCTGCTGGATGATACGCTCGACCGGCTCGGGTATCGCGGCCATATGCGCGCGCAGCGCCGTGAGCGGCTGGCCGTTCATTCGTTGCGGCGCGGATTCGGGTACGCGCCCGGTCATCAGATGATAAAGTGTTGCGCCGAGGGCGTACAGATCGGAACGCGGCTCGGAGCGCCCGGCGTACTGCTCTGGCGGGGCGTAGCCGTCGGTGCCAAGCTGCGTCGTATCGCGCGAACGGGCTGAGTAGAACCATCTTGCAATGCCGAAGTCGATCAGTTTGATCTGGCCATCGGGAGTGAGCATCACGTTGGGCGGCTTGAGGTCACGATAGACAATCGGTGGTTGCTGTTGGTGCAGGTAGGCAAGCACGTCGCAGAGAATCATTCCCCATTCGACGGCGCGCCTCCACTCGATGGGATGTTGCAGCGCCATCATCTCGTCTTCGAGGGTGTAGCCGGGTACGTATTCCATCACGAGATAGTGGTGACCGTCCTCGACAAAGATGTCGCGGACACGCGCCAGCGCGGGGTGGTTGAGCGCCGCGAGCATGCGCTCCTCGCGCATAAAGCTGTTGATGGCGGTGTCGCGCTCTTCGGTGGTCTGTTGCGTCTCGCGCATCTCTTTTAGCGCGACAAACGCGCCGTTGTCCAACGTATCGCGCGCGAGGTAGACGGCGCTGTGGCCGCCCTGAGCGAGCTTGTGATCGATGAAGTAACGCTGGCGCAGAAGCGCTCCGGGAGGAATGTGGCCAGGTCTATGAAGGGCTGTCTGGCGTCCCTGTATGCTGACCCCACAGCCTGGACAAAAAAGCGCATCCGGTGGGAGGCGATGGCCACACCGTGCGCAGGATATTTCGGACTCCATGCCAGCTCCTGCCGGGTCGGAGAATGCCGGACTGGCCGGTGTTCTCAGCTTGGCGAATGTAGGTGGCGGTCGGTCGCCTGATTCCGCCGGGAGCATTGTAGCATACTCACGTATCTCCTGGTAGCGATTGCCGACTGGCTGTGCGAGACCCGCTTTCAAGCAGGGCGCATGCTAATAACGTCTGCCTCGTTTCGCTTGCTGTTGATCCTGCGCATGTGCTACACTTGATCAGATTGTAAGATGATTCTGGGGAAAGCAGCCTGTCCACACAATAGATTCACTGTGGCGCGCTCTTGTGAGTGATAAAGCCCTGATCTATTGTAGGTTAGCGGTGGGCAGAGCTTAGTACTGGAGGTTTTGAGTTTTTGGCTATCAACAGGGACTTTCGGGGAGACAACCGCGCACGGGAGACACGTGTCAATGAGCGGATTCGTGCGCGCGAGGTGCGCCTGATTGACGAAGACGGCCAGATGATCGGCGTCATGACATCTGGGCAGGCGCTATCCATGGCGCGCGAGCGTGGGCTGGATCTGGTTGAGGTATCGCCGATGGCGACGCCGCCGGTCTGCAAGCTGATGGACTACGGGCGGTTCAAGTACGAGCAGTCCAAGAAGGAGAACGAGGCCCGCAAACACCAGAAGGTCTCGGAGCTGAAAGAAATACGTCTGAGTCCGCGAACGGACGACCACGACCTTTCTGTCAAAGTGCGCAAGATCGAAGAGTTTCTTGGCGAGGGCGACAAGGTCAAGGTTGGGGTCCGGTTCCGCGGGCGCGAGTTGGCGCATCCGGAACTTGGCCGTCAGCTACTGGATAAGATCGTCGCTGCCCTGAAGAGTATCGCCGTGGTCGAACGCCCAGCGATCATGGAGGGCAAGATCATGTCGTTGATCGTGACGCGTGCGCCTGGATGGGAGCCGCCGAAGAAGGTTGCTCCGGTTCCGCGTTCTCGCAAGAATAGTCACGGCCCCGCGACACAAGCCAACGCTGCGGACGGCGCATCCGCTGAAACCGAGCCGTCAGAGCCGCTCGCGCCAGTCCCTGTGGACGAGCAGGAAGACCAGGCCGAACTCTAGCCTCCCGGCGCCCCGTTCCTGTAGTCGCTATATCTGTGTCTTATCTCATCCCGGCAAACCGGCCATGCAACACTCCGTTGTATGGCCATCGTCGTTTCCTAGATCTGGTATATTATCCGGCGTGTTTGAAACCCGCCGCGAGCATCGTCAGCGGCTCGGCTCGTCGCAGGACCTTCGCACCTTCCACCTGGGCAAGCAGCAGGGTCGAGTCGCCAGCGGGCATCTCATCACGCATTCGGCACTCGACGTATGCCAAGCCCTCTGAGAGCACCGGGCATCCTGTCTCGCCTGTGCCAAATGCGAGACCATCCACTTTTTCCGGATGTTTGCTGAAGGACTTGCCCAGCAGCCCGGCGAGATCGCGCTGATCGGAATCGTAGACATTGACTGCGAAGAGACCGGTGCTGCGAATGATTGGCAGCGAAACCGAGTCGTTCTCTATCGAGAGTACTATCAGCGGCGGATCGAATGATACCTGCGATACCCAGTTCGCGGTAAAGGCGTTGCGTTGCTGCTCATCGCCCGCTGTGATGGCATACAGACCATACGTGAAGAGACGTAGCGCCTCTTTTTTCGTGGTTTCGTCCATTCTCTTCCTCATCTCTTCGCTTCAAACGCTCTTCTCGGCGATCTCGCAACTCGACCCACACTCACTAGATGCCACGATGCAGTAAGCGACCTGTTGCGCGCGGGTCCGTGCGGGATGCTCTCTTGACCATACTGGTCTATACGTGGCATACTATATCCTAGCAGGTTAGTCAGGATTAGCAAGGTCTGCGGCCCTCGCCCGGCGCGTATCCAGCGTCGGCGTGTTCGGACCGCATGCAAGTTGCTGGCGGATGATGAAGGTATTCCCGACGGATTAGACGTTCCAGCGCCTGCGGTCACAAGTGGAGGCAGAATAGTGGCAACTGATACAGTAGTCGGCAGCGACCTCGAACAATATAAGTGGGGCTTTAGCAAGCCTGAGAACTACGTCTTCAAGTCTCGTAAAGGGCTGTCGCACGAAATTGTCGAGGAGATCAGCCAGCTCAAGGGCGAGCCGCAGTGGATGCGCGACTTCCGCCATAAGAGTCTCGACCTTTTCCTGAAGCGCCCAATGCCCACCTGGGGCGGCGACCTCAGCGGCATTGACTTGGACGACATCTACTACTACATCAAGCCGACTGAGAAAGCGGGCGAGACCTGGGAGGACCTGCCCGAAGAGATCAAGGACACTTTCGACAAACTGGGCATCCCAGAGGCCGAGCGCAAATATCTCGCGGGCGTTGGCGCCCAGTACGAGTCCGAGGTTATCTACCACAAGGTACGCGAAGACCTTGAACGCCAGGGTGTCATCTTCGTTGATCCGAACACTGGCCTCCGCGAGCACGAAGACCTCTTCCGTAAGTATTTCGCGACGATCATCCCGCCGAACGACAATAAGTTTGCCGCGCTCAACAGCGCCGTCTGGAGCGGTGGTAGCTTTATCTACATCCCGAAGGGCGTGCGCGTCGAGATTCCGCTTCAGGCATATTTCCGCATCAACGCCCGCAACATGGGGCAGTTTGAGCGAACGCTCATCATCGCCGATGAAGACAGCTACGTACATTATGTCGAGGGCTGTACGGCGCCCACCTATACGTCTGACAGCCTGCATAGCGCCGTCGTCGAGATCATCGTTCATAAGAATGCGCGCGTACGCTACACCACCATCCAGAACTGGTCGAAGAACGTCTACAACCTGGTCACCAAGCGCGCGGTTGCCCATGAGGGCGCGACGATGGAATGGGTGGACGGGAATCTGGGCTCAAAATTGACGATGAAGTATCCGGCGGTGTGGCTGATGGGCCAGCACGCGCGCGGCGAGGTGCTCTCGGTGGCGTTCGCCAGCGATGGCCAGCACCAGGATGCGGGCGGCAAGGTCATTCATATCGCGCCGAATACCTCATCGCAGATCGTCTCGAAGTCGATCTCGAAGGGCAGTGGGCGCTCTAGCTACCGTGGCCTGCTCAAGGTGCAGAAGGGCGCGACGAACGTCAAGTCCAACGTCCGCTGTGACGCGTTGCTACTGGATGAGGCCAGCCGGACCGATACCTACCCCTACATCGAAATCGAGGAAGAGGATGTCGAGGTCGGGCATGAGGCGACCGTCTCCAAGGTGGGCGAAGAGCAGCTCTTCTACCTGATGAGTCGCGGCCTCTCCGAGAGCGAAGCCTACACGATGATTGTGAGCGGCTTTATCGAGCCAATCGCCAAAGAGTTGCCGCTGGAATACGCTGTTGAACTGAATCGGCTGATTCAGCTCGAGATGTCTGGCTCGGTCGGATAAGCCGCGCCTCCAAATAGTGCTGGCAGTGGACGATATATCCGCTGTCAGCACGGGCGGCATGCGGGCAGCCTCCGTCGGGAGAGACGTACGACCAAACGAGTAAGACACGTTCGTAGGGTTCGGGATAGTTTCAGGCGGGGCGGCTCTGGCTGCTCCGCCTTCATTATCTGTGTGCCATTGTATGCACAGGCAAAGGGGATATTGTCATGACTGCTCCTGTGGCAAGACGCGGCTTCAGTGAAGAGGCGGTACGCGCGCTGAATGAGCGACAAGGCGAACCGGCATGGATGCAGGAACGCCGGTTGGACGCCTGGAAGATTTACGAGAGTCTGCCGATGCCAACTCGCCAGGACGAGGAGTGGCGGCGGACCGACCTGCGCGCGCTGAAACTCGATGACATCGCGCCGTTAGCCGAAGAAGCGGAAGCTACGACCAGCCTGCTGCCGCCATCTGAGCGCGAAGAAGCGTTCGCAGGCGTGCTCGGACTGCGTGATGGCGAACGGGCCGAGCATACGCTCCGTGACGATCTGCGTGGCCAGGGCGTTATCTTCACCGACCTGCGGACCGCTATCCGCGAGCATGGCGACCTGGTGCGCAAGCACTTCATGACACGCTGCGTGCCACCGAGCGACAGCAAGTTCGCCGCTTTGCATGGCGCATTCTGGCAGAACGGCATCTTCCTCTACGTACCAAAGGGTGTCGTCGTTGTCGAGCCGTTCCGCGTCATCGTCTCCGCAGCGTTGCATCGCACCGCCAGCCTCACGCATACGCTGGTCGTGCTGGAAGAGGGCGCACAGGCGACGCTCGTCGAGGATGCCGCCTCGGATGAGACGACTGAGCAAGGGTTGAGCAGCCGGGTCGTCGAGTTGATTCTCGAGCGCGCGGCGGTGCTGCACTACGTCGGCACGCAGCGTCTGGGACGTGCGGTCTACGATTTTCATACCGAGCGAGTGCTGCTGGGGCGCGACACCACCGCCACATTGCAGACCATCGAACTGGGTAGTCGTCTGAGCAAGGGGCGCGTCGAGGCGATTCTTGGCGGCGATGGCGCCAGCGTCAAGCTGCTTGGGCTGTATGTCGCCGACGGCAAGCAGCATATGGACCGCTATACGCTACAAGACCATCGGGCCGCCAGTGGGACAAGTGACCTGCTCTTCAAGGGCGTCGTCACCGACGAGGCGCGCTCGGTGTTCTCGGGGCTTATTCGTGTGACGCCCGAAGGCAAAGGGACGGCGGCCTACCAGCAGAATCGCAATCTGCTGCTCAGTCGCGCGGCGCGGGCAGACTCGATCCCAAATCTGGAGATCGGCGCCAACGACATCCTTGGCTGCACCCATGGCGCGACGGTCGGCAAGGTGGATGAAGAGCAGTTGTTCTACCTGATGTGCCGCGGCCTGAGCCGTGTGGAGGCGACGCGACTGATCGTCGAGGGCTTCGTGGACCCGCTGGTCGCTGCAGTGCCGGTGGAAGGGCTGCGCGATGCGTTGCGGCGCGAGATCGCGGCGCGTGTTGGCGAGGCTGAGACGTCGCGGGCATCCTAGCGGGCATCGTATGCGGCTCCTGGCAGTGTGAACGGTCACGGTTTAGATCATGGTTAAAGGTAAGAGAGGAATGTCATGGCAATCGTCGAGGTTGGTCCGGAGAGCGATATTCAGCCGGGCCAATCGGCGTGCGTCTTTGTGAACGATACACCTATCGCGATATTCAATGTGAACGGCGAGTATTACGCTATTGGCGATACCTGCACCCACGAGGATTTCTCACTCTCAGAGGGTGAAGTCTTCGAGGACGCGACGGTCGAGTGCGCGCTGCATGGCTCGCGGTTCGATCTGCGCACTGGCGAGGCGCTTTCGCTGCCTGCCACTGGGTCAGCGGGAGCCTACGAGGTCTGGGTAGAAGACGGCGTCATTAAGCTTGAGGTGCCGTAGAGACATGCGAAGCAACGTGCTTTAGCGCTCAGAGCAAACAGACGCATCCGGAAGATCCAGGCGCGTCTGTTGTGTTTTGTCTACCTCATGCGATTATCGGTTACGCGGGAACGAAGACTGTTTGTGCCGTGAGAGCCTCGGTTCCTACTTTTGCGCTGGCCGTCACAAAGATCGGCGCTCCTCTGGCTCCTCCGAAATTTACGGTGAATGTGGCTAGCCCATAGCCATCGGTATTGGTTGGCCCAAGCTGAACAACCGAGCCGCCAGGCATCTGCACTGAGAGAGTTACCGGAATCTGCGGAATTGGCGCGACATCCTCGGTCAAGCGCACAAAGACCTTGACGGATCCACCACCGGGGGCATTATTGGACATCCACGCGCCGATCTGATACTTCGGCGCTTCCGGCGTCGGGGTGATACCCTCTGATCCAGGTTGGACCACCACTCCATTGCTGTAGCTGCCGACTGTCGGAGCTATGGAGGGAATGGTCAGATGATCCGTGGCGCGGTGCAGATACGAGGCTGCCACAGCCGCGCCGAATGCGGCTACCGACAGCACCAGGGTCAGGGAGAGCAGCACCAGCCCGGTCCTGCGAACCTGCTTCCACCCCTCGCCATTGCGCTCACGTAACGCGAACGCGTCGTCCCGCGTAAATGCTTGGCCTGAGAGGCTATCTGGTATATTGATGAGCTCCGGATCAATGTCGAACGCTACGTTGGCCTCATCATCGTCTGGGGTAGTTTCGTCGTCATCTGGCCAGCGGTAGTCAGAGTCAGATTCATCGAGGTCAGATTCATCGAGGTCAGACTCGGAGACGTCGCGCTCGTCACTGTGCAGAAATGGTTGCGTGATGGGCTGGGCGCTCAGCACAGGGACAATGACTGGCTGGTCGTCCTGCAGGCTCGAGGGCGCATCTGCGTCGGGCGGCTCAATCCCTGCTGGATAAGCTACCGTCCGCGTGTGATAGGCATCCGATGCCGACCTTGCGCTCGCAACGAGCGCGGCCGACTCGTAGGCGAAGGCCGTCTCGTCCGGGTACGATGCGCGCCGGGCCGCTGACGGCGCAGTAGCGGATGGCGTGCTCTCATGTCTCTCTCTATGCGGAATATGCTCATCGCGTCTTGGATTCTCGCGGTCCATGCTTCCTCCAGAGCAATTACCCGGCAGCGGCGCATGGCGACTGCTCGCTATCGTGGCGAATGGGCGCAAAAATGAGCATTGACTGAGGCAACACTGGGTAGCTTGTGATGAAATCGATCTGAGAATTGCCAGTCAGGCGCTACTCGCCTGCTGCCCCGCCCCGAATGCTCATGAACTATGACGAGTGACTACTCATCACGGATACGGCGGAGCCATTGTTCGGCGCCTTCAATTGCCTGCTCGCCGGTCGGCAACTCACCATCCCTTGGGATTTTATGAATCCCTGAAGCATCGAATGGGATCACGGGTTCATCGGGCTGTTCGGGTGGAGCGCCGCGCGCTTCGAGATCATGGACATATGCCGTTGCCGTAGGATCGTCCGCGACCAGCGATGAGACCCGTTGGGTAAATCGCAGTGCCGCCCGCGACAATTCCTTGAGTTGAAGCTGAAATCCTTTCAAAAGATCGAGTTTGCGCAGAAGCGCCTCGGAGACGGGAAGATTCGGCGTGGCTGAGACATAGTGCGGCGCAGTTCCCCAGAGGCTGACGGTCGGTATCGCCTGAGTTCGCGCCATATCCTGCAATACGGCTACGATCCCCGAAGGGCCAGAATATCTGGTGCGCTCGACGCCACATTGCTCCATGCGTTTGAGATACTCTTCGGTGGTGGCGGCGCCACTAATCTGCACTGGCGCGGTATGTGGCACCTCAGCAACCAGCGCTCCCAGGATGATAATGTCCTCGACGTGGCATAGGCGCGCGACATCCAGCACCTCGCGTGCGAATGTGCGCCAGCGCAGGTGCGGCTCATCGCCGAGCAGCAGAATCACATCTCCAGGCGATTGAGTGGACGAATTGGTCTCGGTCGAATCTGCCTCGGCTTGAATCTTGGTCTGTGCGATGTAAAAGCGGTTTGCTGGCCATGAGACGCGCCGCAGCATCCCACGATTGACGCGAATGGTTGGGCGAGTCTGGGTGAAATCGAAGAACTCCTCGCTATCGATTTCGGCAAACGAATTGGCGTCCCATTGGTTGACGAGAAACTTGATCGCCCAGGTGGCCGCGTCCGCCGCGTCATTCCACCCGTTGAAGGCAGCGATGAGTGTCGCGCGTTCGGTGACCGGAAGTTCCGAGACTCGCACATGCTCCATCGTTATCGCCTCCTGTATTCATGTGGAGCACGCGTTCTCCCGGTACGATAATCATCGGAAGAACTGGCCTTGGCTCCTTTGGGTGCGTTCAGGCGTGTTTTGAGACAGTATACCACCGCGGAGCCAGTTCAACGCGTTCTCCGCGAATCGTAATCCTCGAATGAAGCGTGGCACATCACGTGTGCGTCACTCTCTGGGTTTTCTCGGAGTTGTTCCGGTCTTGGCTCTCTGGTAGGCGACACTCGCGCTATTGCCGTTCTGTTTTCCATTGGAGTGGCCATTGGATGTACCGCTAGCTCTGGAAGATCGGGAAGCCGCTCTGGCGTTGCCATTCGTCTTGTCGTTCGCCTGCCTGCCACGTTTCGCAGTGTGGTTGTTCTGGGTATTTCCGGCGCTATGCCCATTGGTGCGGCGCGGATGTGGTCGCTCAACCAGGAGTCCCGCTGTCTCGGCGTCCTCGATGGTATAGCGGTAGCCTTGCTCCGTCAGGAAAAGCTGGCGGTTGGCGGAGAACTCCTGGTCGCGGGTATCACGGGTGACAATGGTGTAAAAATGCGCTGGGCGCCCGTCTGACTTGGGACGCAGCAACCGACCCAACCGCTGCGCCTCCTCCTGGCGGGAGCCAAATGTTCCCGATACCTGTATCGCGACATTGGCGTCTGGCAGGTCAATAGCGAAGTTGGCCACTTTACTGACAACCAGGCGCTTGAGCGCGCCCTGGCGGAACTGGTCATACAGTTTCTCGCGCTGGATATTTGTCGTTCGCCCAGTAAGCAGGGGCGCATCGAGCATTTCCGCCAGATACTTAAGCTGATCGAGATATTGTCCGATCACCAGCACCTGGTCTTCCGCGTGGCGTCGAATCAGTTCATCGACAACGCGCATCTTGACCGGATTCTCGGCTGCCATGCGGTATTTTTCGCGCTCCTCCGAGACCGCGTAGATCAGGCGCTCCTCTGGCTCGAGCGCGACGCGAATCTCGTAGCATTCAGCTGTCGCGATCCACCCCTGGCGCTCGAGTTCGCGCCAGGGAACGTCGAAGCGCTTCGGGCCGATCAAGCCAAAGACATCCGCCTCGCGCTCGTCTTCGCGTACCAGGGTCGCTGTGAGTCCTAGACGGCGGCGCGCTTGAATTTCAGCGGTGATGCGGAAAATCGGCGCGGGCAGCAGATGCACCTCATCGTAGATGATGAGTCCCCAGTTGTGTTCGGTCATCAGGCCAAAGTGGGGGAAGTCGCCGTCTTCACTCGGGCGGTAGGTCAACATCTGATAGGTTGTGACTGTTACCGGCCGAATGTCTTTGCGCTCTCCGGTGTACTCACCGACCTGATCGGCGGTGAGAGTCGTTTTGTCGAGTAGCTCGCTTTTCCACTGGCGCACGGCCACTGTGTTAGGGGTGAGAATGAGCGTTGACCGCTGCACCGCCGCCATGGCCCCGATGCCGACGACCGTCTTGCCCGCGCCACACGGCAACACGACCACGCCACTGCCTCCGCTCACACCGCCGCCCGCATGGAAAGCCGCGACAGCGTCTTCCTGATAAGGACGCAGTTGAAATGGCTCACCAGAGCGAGCAGTCTCACGCCTGGCAAACGCCAGGCCCTCGCCATTGGTATACCCTGCCAGATCCTCTGCGGGGAATCCAATCGCGACCAGCGCCTGCTTGATGTGGCCGCGCCGGGCTGGGTCTACAATCAGCGTGTTGGCATCGCGCTGCTCCACAATGAACGCCTGCATCCGTTTTTGGCGCGAGACCTCGGTAATGAGCGCGATATCCTCCGAGATCAACGCCAGATGCTGTCCGTCTCGGGTGAGTTTCAATCGCCCATACCGCCCAATGTACTCGCGGATGTCGGTGACGATATTTGGCGGCAGGTCATATTTCGTGAACTGATCGAGTAAGGCCAGCACACGTGCGGCGTCTAGCCCAGATGCGGCGGCATTCCAGAGTGAGAGCGGCGTGAGCCGATACGTGTGGATGTGTTCTGGAGATTTCTCCAGTTCCGCAAATTGCGCCAGTGCGTCGCGGGCCTCGGCATAGAGGGGGTGATCCACCTCCAGCAAAATAGTGCGGTCGCTCTGCACGATCATTGGATTTGTCGTCTGTATCGGCACGGTGGTAATTGCCCCACTGCTAGTTACAAGAAGTCGTCGGTTCGATAGGAGATGTTAGGTTGTTAGACGCCGGGCGTCTCGGCCCAGCGGTGAATGTACTGAACGACAACACTCGACGCAACGGCTTCGTAGCCGCGCATCAGATGGCGCGCCCCCGATATTACTCGCAGGTTGCGGGCGCCTGGCAACTCAGCGATCCAGGGTTCGAGCTTGTGGCGAGGCGACACCTCGTCATACTCACCAGTGAGAAACAGCCTTGGTCGTTCAAAACGTCCTAGTTCAGGAGTCAGCCGGAAGACCGGCGGGCTAATGGCCACGACCGTCTTGACTCTCGGGTCATGGGCCGCATAGGCAAGCGCCACATAGGCTCCGAACGCATGACCGATCAGGCAAATTTTCTCAGTGTTGGCATCGGCCTGTGACCGCGCGGCTTCAATCGCCCCGGCAACATCGAGCGGTTCAAGTCGACCATCGGTCTGCTCTCCTTCGCTTGCGCCAACGCCGCGAAAATTAAAGCGTAACACGATCACCCCCGCCGTCGCAAGCGCATTAGCAAGCTGGCGCAGCAGTGGGTCATCCATCGAACTGCTCGCCGGTTGTGGGTGGCACAACACGGCTACTGGATAGCCATTCTCGGGCCGCTGAGTGGTTGGCTGCGCCAGGTTGCCTTCGAGCGTCACCGCGGGTCGCCCCGCCGAGGGGAACCGAATCTGACGCTCGATGAAGTCTGCCATTAGTCCTTCTATCCTCCATCCGCGTCGCATGGGACATACACAGCGCTTACGAGCGCGCAAGCGCACACTCGCACGCCGCGCATCGCACATTGAGAGGCGTATCCTGGTCACTATATCCTGTGTAGGCAGCAGGCGTCAATCACGGGTCTAGCCTGATAGCGGGTATCCAATTCCTCGATGACTGCGCCCACGAAGCGCTATTTCCATGGCGAGACGATACAGCGTCCGCTATACGTAGGGGATCCAGGCGGGGTCGTCGCCGTGCAGAGGCTCATTCTCAGCGTCGTTGTCTGTGCCTTCGGGATGGCGGAGGCGAGTCAATCGCTCGACCTCGTTGCGGCGGTAGAGTCGCATGCGTTTGATTCCCTGACGATAGCTGCGAAGCAGGCCTCGGCTCACGTAGGCATAGAGTGTCGCCGGTTTTACGCCCAGTAGAGCGCATGTCTCCTGGGCCGTCAGAAACTCTTCGCCATCCATCACAATCATGTCGGCCTCCTGCTGAGGAAGAAGCTGAGCCTTCTCCTTCGCGCCGCGCGTGCTGCATCGTCTGGAGGCCAGTATACGGTGGATATTGGCCACTGGTCAATAGAGACCAGGCGGGCGTTACGGCTTTCGAGGTATTCTGTGAGTGTTCGATTGGGGCGTGTCACCAGTGCGATGAATGGGTTCCGCGATGGGCATTCACGATCCAGAACAGGACGATGACCTCCAAATCGAGGTGAGCTCGCTCCAGCCGTCATCGGCGACTTCTGAGCCGTCAGCTGAATCGGCCACCGACCAGCCGCTTTTCGCATCGAGGCGGTCGCGTCTGGCGCAACAGCGGCGCAGGATCATCGTCACAGCCGTGCTTGTAGTGACGCTGGTGGCGCTGACGCTGACAATTGCACCGACACGTGAGGCGCTGCTTGGCGCAGTGCTCGGCCCGACGCCGACAGCCACCGTGCCTGTGCGTGCGGGCGAGGACAATCTCTACATCGCGCTTGTTCCGCATTGGGGCGCTGTGACGCTCGATGGCAAGACGCTGTCACATCTCCCCGCCGAAGGATTTGACCAGCCCTTTCACCTGGCACGCGGTATCCATGTGGTACGCTGGCGATTCCCACCGATTATTGATTTCTCTTGTAGGATAACTGTACCCACCGCGTCAGGCGACACCTGCCCGCTACAGGTGGGGATTTTGCCAGGCAAGAAGGGCATTGCCAGCGTCGTCTCGCTGCAATTATCGCTGACCAACCTCGTTCCTGCCTACCACATAATGCTGCTGGCAGCTATACGTGCAGCGCTAGATGCTTGGCAGTCGAGCGAGATCGTGCGCGCGGGCGAGCGCTATCTCGAATCCACGATCAACGGCCCGATTCCAGTTGCGGTGACGCAGCCATTGCGGGCGACGTTGAGCTTCGTATCCGATGCGGAGAATCAGCAGACGCAGTGTCCGGCGCTCAATGCCGGCCCTGGAGCGAACTGCACGATGAATGGTGACTGCCGCGAAATCTGCACTGCTCCCTGGCAGACCCCGCCTACGTCTGCTGATAGCGTCTGGCAGGCGTACGTCGTTGCTCATGCCGAGTGGAGCTATGCGACGCTCGATGGTCGCGTCGTCGGGAGCGATCAGCCGGATATCGGAGGTCTGCTTCAGTTTCTAGGCTCCGATGAGCATCCTATGCCGATTACAATTGGCTGGGATGGCTCGGAGTGGCAGGTACGCGCGAATTTCGATTCTGTAGTTGCGGGCTCCCCTTTCGGCGAGCCGGTATGTATGAATGCGCAGGACGACGTGGAGTATCAAGGGATATACCCGCCTGAGCTGCCTGGTCAGAGTAGTGGGGGCGCTGGGGTGATGTGGTTTTACGTTCCTGGCGTACCGAGCGCTGTCGGATGTCTGGCTGCCGCGTTGCCTGAAAATGCGCAGGGAACGCCGGATACGAGTGCGCAGGGGATGGCTGTGGCGGGTCTCATTCTCCATCGCTTCGGCGTGCCGGTCGCGGCGAACGCGGCAGCACACCGATACTGGCCTGAATTGCCCCTGGCTGACGCGTACGAGCAAGCGCTTGCCCAGCAGTTGGCCCAGAAACTACCGACTGTAGCGGGAGCGGGATCGTAATGGACGAGACGATGAATTGGTCAGCGCTGCTGGACGCGCTGGTGGATGTGTTGGCCGAGTCAGATGGCGAGGGTTGGTTGGTTGGCGGCTGCCTGCGTGATGCGCTGGTGGGCATGCCTGTCCGTGATGTCGATGTCGCGACGACCGGGGAGCCACTGCCACTGGCCGAACGGCTAGCGCAGCGGGCACGGCTTGCGGTGGCGCGCCTGGGTCACGGGACCATCAGGCTTGTCTCGCGCCATAGCCCCGAAAACTACCTCGACTTGACCCCGCTTCAGGGTGACGATATCCTGGCTGATCTCGCCCGACGTGACTTCACCGTCAACGCGATGGCGCTGCCGCTCATGGCGCGCGAAGAGTGGCTGGCGTTGATAGGCGGACACGACGACAGCATGCCTGCCTTGATCGATCCCTCCAACGGTCGTCAGCATTTGGCTATGAGGCGATTGACCGCGGTGAGTTCAGAGACATTCCGCGACGACCCTGGGCGTATCATACGGGCGGCGCGGCTGCGGGCGCGGATGGGCTTGCTCCCGGACACCGAGACGACGCGATTGGCCCGAGAAGCGGCTCCTCAGTTGCAAACGCTCCCGCCAGATCGTCAGCGCGAAGAGATGGCGTTGTTGCTGGCACTGCCAGAAGCAACAGATGGCGTCGCATTGCTGGTCACGTTGGGTGCGCTGTCCGTGCTCTATCCAGGACTCAGCGGCGATGTGGTTGCCCATGCGCTGGCAACCCTGCGCGAACTTGATCGGTTGATGGGTATAGGTGGCAAGGGAGCGAGCTTTCCGGCGATAGAGGCATGGAGTCAGAGCGACACCCACAGAGTATCTCTACGCATCTCTGCAATGGACCACGCGCGCGCAGACCAGTCTGAAGCTTCATCCACCCCGACACTCTGGCGTCGGGCGAGGACTGTGCTGGAAACAGATGATGATCGCGACCGGCTCCATGCCGCGCGTGTGCTGTTTTGGGAGGGTGGCAAGAGTGCGGATATGACGGTCGATGCGTTGCTGGTCGCGTCGGCGTGCAGGCTTACTCGCGACGACCAGCAACGAGGCAAGGAGTTGGTAGCGCGCATTAATGGGCTGGTAGATATGTACATCCATCAGCGTGAACGACTCATACCGCCGCCGGTGCTGAGCGGCAAAGATCTGATGCTGACGTTGGGAATTCCCGGTGGCCCGGCGCTCGGACGACTGCTGCGCGCGGTACGGCTAGCGCAACTGGCGGGCGAAGTCACCACCGGCGAAGAGGCGCTAGCGCTAGCCCGGCGCCTCAAGGAGGCGCATCCCGCGGACTTCCTGACTGAGTCCGAATAGAAGCGCGGCTGCTGTGTAGCTAGTGTTTAGGTGCTACCTCGTGGCTTGTACCATATTGTGTACTCGCTGACAACCTGGAATCCCAACCGCAGATAAACTGGTTGGCCGAAGTCGCTTGCCTCTAGCACAGCAGGAAGATGAGGAGCCGCCGCGAGCGCCGCAAGGGTCAACGCTCCGCCGTATCCTTTGCCGCGCCTATCTGGCAGTGTCGCAACGGCATAGACGCCCATCTCGCGCTCGCCGATACAGGCCATCGCGCACGAGACGGGCTGGTCGCCCTCATAGCCGACGAAGAAGCGCAACGGCCCTCCAAAGGCTCGTTCATCAGTGATGCGGTCGTGGGGAAATCTCAACTCAGGGATGGGATAGCCGTGGATCATCACGTAGTCGACATCCAGCAGGTCTGATTCGGTACGCGCCTCCACGATGCGAAGCCCTGTCGCGGGAGCGGCTGGAATAGGGGAGGGCAGGCGCACCATAAGCGGGGTCTGGCCCGCCGCACGCATGCCAAAAGGAGTTAAATCAGGTGTAGGCCACGCGCTCCAGAGCATCCACGGCCCATTGACATCCTCATCAGCGTAGAACTCGTCGAGGCGCGCCACCACGTCGGCAGCCTCCTGCGCCGCCATGGGGCGTAGCATCGTCGCGCTATTAGGATATGCGGCTGGCAACTTCGTGTCTGCTGCCCAGATGCCGTCCCAGCGCACCCATGTCTTGCCCATCGAGCGGGGAATACACTCGAATTGCAGCGCGAGGTTGCTAGCGCTGAGCGTTCGCCAGGTCTCTTTGTCAGTCAAGTGGGGAGTTGGAGGCATATCGAATGTCATGGGTGATCTCCCTCTGCTAACGTGGCATAGGCGCGGACCGGAAATGTACCCATCCCCCTAACTTTCACCGGTACCGCCGTGAAGCGAAATCCCGCGGTTGGAAGCTGCTCCAATCCACAGAGATGTTCTACAATGGGGATTTCCGCACCCAGCAAAATCGAATGCGCGGGGCGGCGAAGATCGGCGGTATCGTCGATGTTGTACGAGTCGATGCCGACAAGCGCAGCGCCCGCGTCCCGAAGGTAGTTGGCGGCGTCTTCCGTCAGGAAGGGATGCCCCTCGAAGTACTGATCGGTGCGCCAGTGGCGATCCCATCCCGTATGCGCCAGCACCGCCCTTCCACGCACATCCACCGCGCCGAACGTCGTGTGGCTGATAGCGCGCTCGGCGCTGCCGGTGACCCGAATGAGCACAGCTTCAAGGTTGGCAAGCCTTGCCAGGTCAAGTTCGGATAGGTCGTGGCCGTCTGCATAGCGGTGGAAGGGGCTATCGAGATAGGTGCCGGTATTGGCGACGAGCTCGATCTTGCCAATCTGGAACTCCGTACCCTCGGCGTAGCTGGCGCGCGACTGTTCTCGACTGAGGAAGTCGCAGATGATGGGCGCTGGCAGTCCTTTGTAGGTAATCATCCCGTCCTCGACGGTGTGGCTCAGATCAATGTGGCGCTGGGTGGTCGTCGTGGTCAGCGTCGCCGCATCAGTTGCGACCAGTCCGCGTTTGTGTGGCTCGACGATGATACGCTTGTTCCTGATGCGGACATCCCGCGCCATGAGCAGACGCAGATCGCGAATCAGGTAGTCGGCAAGCTCATTGTCTGTGATGTCGTCGCCGGGAATATCCAGACGGAAGCCTTCGCCTCGCAGGCTGCCGCCATTAGAGAACGTCACCTCGAAGTCGAACTGAACGCGCCTCTGGCTATGCTGGTCGTTAGTCATGTATCTCTTCTCTCCCCGCTATTCGATGGAGTGTTGCCTGTGAACTCGTTGCCAATACCCCTATTGACAGGCAATGTCGGACGAATGTTACACTTCTCGCGCGGCGGCAACCATTCATGGGTGATGGGATGGAGGGATAGACAATGGCAGACGAGTCTCCGACGGCGCCGGAGCGCGTGACCACTGAAGAGGAGTTGCGCGCGGTTACTATTGGCGCGCTGCAACCGCACAATAGCACCGTGCTGATTGTAGACTACGATCCCGAATGGCCGCGCCAGTTTGCCACGGAGGCGGCAAAGATTCGTGCGGCGCTGGGCGAGCGGGCGCAGCTGCTGGAACATGTTGGCTCGACCTCGACGCCAGGACTTGCGGCCAAGCCCATTCTCGATATTCTGCTGGTCGTCGCGGATTCCGCCGATGAGCCGACATATGTCCCCGATTTAGAGCGGGCTGGATATGTGCTGCGCACCCGCGAGGCGGAGTGGTTCGAGCACCGTGTCCTAAAGGGTGTTGACCCCGCCGTCAATCTGCATGTATTCTCACCCGGTTGCCCCGAGACTGAGCGCATGTTGCTCATGCGCGACTGGCTTCGTACGCACGACGACGACCGTGAGTTGTATGAGAAGACAAAGCGCGAGTTGGCGAAACGCACCTGGATGTACGTGCAGAATTATGCCGACGCCAAGACTGAGGTTGTCGAGGCCATACTAGCGCGTGCGCATTCCAATCGCCCGTCGGCTCAGCCGTAACGCGGGATTCACGCTGAGCATGCTGAGCGTTAGGAGACGGGCGGCGCTTCCAGCGGGCTGGCAATGGGTTGTGGCTTTGCGCTGTAGGGTGAGCGCCTGAGGCGAAGGCGCATCCTTCCCATGAAGGTCTGCTGGAAGCGGTGGTCCCGCGCCTGGCCTATGACATCGCGTAATTGATCGAGATGGCTGGCGTCGTGTCTGAGGCCGCTCAGGAACCGCGTCACTGGCCCCAGTTCTTTGGCTCCTGGGCGTGGAGCATAGGTATTCGATAGATATGGATCATCGGGCCAGGTGTTGAGGCTGGCCAACCGCATGCGGCGGCTTTCTTCCAGGCGTGCCCGACACTGAGCAATCGTTGTCACTGTAGTCCACGCGACCTCGCTGCGGGAGCGCCCGTGAAACTCCACGCCACGGGCCAGTTCCGCCGCCAGCATCGCCGATTCCTCGGATGAGGCCGTCATATGGACGACAATATGGCCAAGCGTCCACGCGATACCCTCTTCTTCGGCGCTCGCGGCGGCTGGATCGTTCGCCATGAGGTCAACAGGCACGAACGTGACATCGGCATCGACGCAATGGCGCAGCATCTTCTTGACATCGTCGATCAACGCATTGGTCAGATGCTGGAGACCGGCTTTGGAGACGACATCCTCATTCTCAGGCAACTGAAACGTCATATGCCCCTTCTTCACGTCGACTCATGGCATGGGATGAGACTCACGCGCTTCGGCAGTATCGCGCGCCATCCGGACTCATTGTACAGGTAATGTCTATTGGACGGTTGCCATTTGCCACAGATTCCACGGTACTATATTGGAAGTGACCTCATTTTGTGAAGTATAGCAGAGTTTGCGGCTGACGCAACATGAGTTCCAGGGAAGGAAGGCGCTAATATGGCTTCTATGGCTGCGAACGTGGCGATTGCCTTGCTCATCCTCCGTCTCGTTGGCGGGCTGATTCTTGCCGCGCATGGCGCGCAGAAGCTCTTTGGCTGGTTCGGCGGCCCGGGGATGGCCAAGTGGGAACAGGGATTGCAGGCCCAGGGATTCAAGCCAGCGCGATTCTGGGCGTATCTGAATATCCTGGGCGAGGTAGGCGGAGGGCTATCGCTGATATTCGGATTCCTGACGCCGCTCGGCGCGGCGGGCGGATTCGCCGCGATGTTCATGGCAATGAGTAAGGTCCACTGGAAGAATGGTTTCTTCAACAACCAGCGTGGCATCGAATTCACGCTTGCCGTTATGGCGATTGCGACCGCCGTTGGCCTTGCGGGGCCGGGTACGATCTCGCTCGATCAGCTCTTTGGCATCCATCTGCCTAATACTCTCTTGTTCATCATACTGGCGCTCATCGCGGTCGTGGTGGATATCGTCGGTCTGGCGATGACTCGTCCTGCCCCATCCGCTAGTGCGCCGTCGCGCGCGTCATCATAGCGGCTTGGCCGACGCCGCGCATTGCCTGCCTTGTCGCGCGTGTCAGCATACGATATACTGTTGCAGAGATTCGACGCTTTCTCGCGTCGAACCTGCTGGAGGGATGGCAGAGCGGTCGAATGCGGCGGTCTTGAAAACCGCTAGGCGAGAGCCTCGTGGGTTCGAATCCCACTCCCTCCGCCCATCATGCTGTGATAGCGAGCGGTATCGGGCCACCTGACCTGATACCGCTTCATTATTGGTCAAGCGCGACCGTCCTCATCTGGCGCTGGACAAACATCACCCGCTACGCTACAGTCCAGCATGGACGGCAGAGTGATATTTCCGTAGCTGGGTATAGTTACGGAGCGTGACAAAGATACACGGAGGCGCGCGGCTGTGGCAATTTCCATCACGGTCAATGGGAAGCAGCACGAAGTGGCGGCGACGCCAGATACACCGCTGCTCTACGTGCTGCGTAATGAGCTGGGGCTGAACGCGCCGCTCTTTGGCTGCGGATTGGAGCAGTGCGGCGCGTGCAAAGTCTTGCGCGGGGCCGAGGCAGTGATGACCTGCATGCTTCCCGTGGGTGAGGCGGATGGCGCGCGCATCACGACGCTGGAAGGGCTGGCCGAAGATGGCGAGTTGCATCCCGTCCAGCAGGCGTTTCTCGACGAACAGGCGGCGCAGTGTGGCTACTGTAGCAGCGGCATGATTATGACCATCGCGGCGCTGCTCTGGGCCACGCCACACCCCACCGACGAGCAGATTCGTTCGACGCTGGATGGTAACCTCTGCCGCTGCGGCTCGCATTCGCGCGTTCTGCGGGCAGTCAGGCGGGCCGAGGCGCTGATGTGGGGAGACGGCAACTGATGTCCAATACACCTCCTAACGACCCCAGCGCCGTCAGCACGGGGGGTCATCATGCGCCCACCGCTGGCGCGCGTTCGTTCTTTGGCACGGCATCGCGGCAGCTCGACGACTGGTTGTCCATCGAGCCAGATGGAACAGTCACCGTCTATAGTGGCAAGGTGGAATTGGGAACGGGAGTGCGCACCGCGCTGGCGCAGATCGTCGCGGAAGAATTGGATGTCGCGCTCGAGCGCATACAGATGGTAATGGGGGACACTGCTCGGACGCCAAACGAAGGCTATACCGCAGGCAGTATGACCGTGAAATCCAGCGGTATGACCCTGCGACGGGCGGCGGCGACTGCGCGTCACCTCTTGCTGGGGATGGCGGCTGCTGAATTGGGCATGTCGCCAGATGAATTGACAACCCGCGACGGTGTGATAACACCACGTGGCGCGGCAGGCCCGCGCGTGACCTTCGCCGGACTCATGGCAGGCGGGCGTTTTGAGCAACCGATCTCGGAGACAGCGCCGCTCAAGCAGCCGGAGGAATACCAGCTTGTCGGAACCTCCGCGTCCCGGCTCGACCTGCCTGCCAGATTCACGGGCCAACCCTCGTTCGTCCACGACCTGCGGTTGCCCGGTATGCTTCATGCGCGAGTCATTCGCCCGTCCAGTGTTGGAGCAAAGCTCATCAGTCTGGATGGTGCGGGCGTGCGGGATGCGCGTGTGGTGCGATTGAACGATTTCGTGGCGGTGGTCGCGGTGCGTGAGGAGGTGGCGATTCGTGCCTCGCGCAGCCTGCGGGTGACCTGGAGTGAGACTGTTCCGCTGCCTGCGATGGAAGCGCTGCACGAGTCGTTACGCCATGAGCAGGCTACCGTGCGAGTCGTTACAGCCAGCGACGATGCCGAGATGGCGATCCAACGAGCGGCGAGACAACTCAGCGCAACCTATACGATGCCATTCCAGGCGCACGCCTCGATTGGGCCATCATGCGCGGTGGCGAACTTTGATGGCGAGAGCCTTACCGTCTGGTGCGCCACGCCGGGCGCACATCCGCTACGCGCGGCGCTGGTGGACCTCTTGCGGCTGCCAGAAGAGCGCGTGCGGGTCCTCTACATGGAGGGATCAGGAAGCTATGGGCATAACGGGGCCGATGACGTGGCGGCGGATGCGGCGGTCCTGGCGCACGAGCTGCGGCAGCCAGTGCGCGTGCAATGGTCACGCGCGGATGAGTTTGCTGGAGAACCGAAGACACCGGCGATGGTGATCGACCTGCGCGGCGGCCTGGATG
>DASUHD010000152.1:0-3949 GCA_036273675.1 Ktedonobacterales bacterium
GAGAAGGCGACCTCCGAGCCTGACTGCACCGACCGCTTCAGGCGGCCAACCGCTTTGGCCGCCTTGTTCGGTGGGCAGAAGCCGTGCGCGTACTCCATCACCTTATCCCAGAAGCCCTCGGACTCATAGATGTAGTTGATGAGGCCCAGGTCGCGCGCCTCCTCGAAGTCCATCAGCCGCGCCTCGGCCATCAGCTCGATGGCCTTGTTCTTGGGCAGCGCGCGCGCCATACGCTGAGTGCCGCCCGTCCCTGGCAGCACGCCCAGGTTCATCTCCGGCAGGCCGACTTTGCCGCCACCCTTGCGCGCGATGCGGATGTCGCAGGCGAGCGCGATCTCGAGGCCGCCGCCGACGGTGTGGCCGTTGAGCGCGGCGATCACCAGCTTGGGCGTCTGCTCCAGCCGGGTCAGCGTCTCGTTGGCGTGCAGGCAGAAGTAATACTTGAAGGTCGGCGTCACCGCGTTGAGCATGGCAATCTCGGCGCCCGCGGAGAAGAACTTGTCCCCGGCGCCGCGCAGGACGATCACATAGACATCGTCGTCGAACCGCGCCTTGAGAATGGCGGCGTCGAGCTGGCTCATCATCTCATAGCTGTACGTGTTGGCGGGCGCATTCGTCAGTTCGATGATCGCCACACCGTTGTCTGTGGAATAGTTGACCAGGGTCTGCTCGCCTGTGGCGGTTGTGGTGGACATACGCGCTTCCCCTCTCTGGAACGCTGCGACATGCGCGTCAATGCGTGAACGACACAGCGATGGCGGCTCCGGCGCGGAAATACGTCGCGCCCGTGGCATCACACAAGAATCTGAAAACGATTTTAAAAGTATCGAAACGACTTGTCAAGGCGCGGACGTATCCGGGTCGCAGTCAGCCTCTGTCTCCGCCGACTCCACATTGGCGACCTGCGGCGGCTCCGTGGCGGCCAGCAGCGCCAGCAGGCCGGGGAAATGGCGCTCGATCTCGTCGCGCATGAGGGCATAGTGGTAGAACTTGCCCGTCTTGCGGACGCGAATCAGGCCAGCGTGGCGCAGCACCCGCACGTGATAGGAGATCGTCGACTTGGTCAGCGAGAAGGTGGCCTCCAGAGCCGCGCACGCGACCTCATCGTTCGCCTGCATCAGCCGTAGCATCCGCACGCGCGTTGGGTCGGCCAGCGCCGCGCCCACCGCCGCCAGATCTTCCGCCGTTGCCGCGGACGATACATCCTCCGGCGACCTCGTCGCTATGGCCATAGAAACCCTTCCCTCGCTCCGCGGACCCGCAAGGCAAACGCTGCCTGCGCCTGACTCATAGTAGCATATCGCGCCACGTGTGGCGTATCGCGCGCCCTCGGCAACGCTACCCCCGCGGCGAATCGGCGTCCAACGCGCGGATATCCTCGCTGGGAGGGTGCGCGCCCGCGAGATGCTGTGTGAACCAGCCGCGCGCAAGGATGGCGACCTGTTCGAGCGCGCCCGGCTCCTCGAAGAGATGGGTGGCGTCCGGCACGATTTCCAGCTGGGTCTGCGCATGCATCTGGCGCATGGCGTCGCGGTTCATCGCGATGACGTGAGGGTCGTTGCCGCCGACGATGAGCAGCGTGGGAGCGCGCACCTGAGCCAGCATCAGGCCAGCAAGGTCAGGGCGGCCCCCACGGGAGACGACAGCGCGAATCGTCTCGGGACGCTCAGCCGCCGCGACGAGAGCCGCGCCCGCGCCGGTGCTTGCGCCGAAGTAGCCAATGGGCAGGGCATGCGTCTCCGGCTGCTGGGCAAGCCAGTCGGTGGCGCCGATGAGCCGCCGCGCGAGCAGGCCGATGTCGAAGCGGAGGGCGCCTGTGCGCATATCCTCGGTTTCTTCCGCTGTTGTGAGCAGGTCCATCAGCAGGGTGGCGAGACCAGCCTCGCGCAATGCTCCGGCGACGAAGCGGTTGCGCGGGCTGTGGCGGCTGCTGCCGCTGCCATGGGCGAAGACGACGATGCCGCGGGCGTCGGGGCGTATTCCAAGCTCGCCCGCGAGCGTGGCATCACCGGTGGTAATGGTGACGGCGCGTGTGTCCGTGCGTGTGTCCGTGCGTGTGCCTGTGCGTGTGCCTGTGCGTGGTGGCTGTGGCGTATCCATGATGGTGCTCCTCCTACCTGTCATTCTGCCTATCATTTGCTCCGCATAGCGCATACCAACGGGCGCGGAAATTGCAGCGCCATACGAGGTGTATGGCATGATGCAAACTGGCTTGAAGGAGACAGCAGTACGGATGGAGGATACTATGGCGCTTGAGCTCACGAGCAACGCGATCCGCGCGAATGAGGCGATACCCACCCGCTTTGGCTGCGATGGCGAGCGCATCTCGCCGCCGCTACGATGGAGCGGCGCGCCGCCCGCAACCGCCGCGTTCGCCCTGATCGCCGACGACCCCGACGCGCCACGCGGCACGTTCACGCACTGGGTGCTCTACAACATCCCCGGCGCGAGCGACCATCTGGATGAGAATATGCCGAAGGCAGCGCATCTGGAAGACGGCGCGCTTCAGGGGCCAAACGACTTCGGCGAGTCCGGCTATGGCGCACCGTGCCCGCCGCGTGGCCAGACCCACCATTACCACTTCACGCTCTACGCGCTCGACGCGCCGTTGCCGCTGCCCGCGGGGGCCAGCAAGCAGCGGGTGCTCGATACGTTGCGGGCGCATATACTCGATCAGGCGACGCTCATTGGCACGTACGCGCGGTCATCATAGGCAAACATGGACAGTTGACAGTTGCCGGCAGGAATGCGACGCCGCAGCCGATCTTACGCGATGCGCTCGAAGTGGCCGTCGCGGTAGACGCGCATGCGCTGGCCGCGCCACTCGATCTCGTTGCCGCCCAGCAGCGTGAGCGCCGCATGGATGGGCGTCACCAGCACGGTGTAGAGCAACAGCAGCCAGCGCTGTCGTGGCATGGCTCGGCGCAGAAAACGCCTGCGTGTCACCTCGTGGGTCGCGGCGTATGCGCCGAGGGTCGCCCCCAGCGCATAGGCCGGGATGCGCCGCCGTGTCACGAGCGCAATCACGCCCAACGCACTCGGCAGCAGAATCGTCGCCGGGGTCGCCAGGAAAGCCGCGACGCGCTGCCACGGTGTGAGGAAGGGCGCCATCGCCTGGCGGGGAAGAATGATCCAGCGCTTGAACTTGGTCGCGTAGTCTCGCCAGGACCTGGTGAGGTCGTTGATATCGTAGACCACTGGCGTCTGGAGCGGACGCAGGCCGGTCATCCGCAGCCGTTGCGCCAGTACGAAGTCATCGTCGAGGTAGTCCTCAAGGCCGTCGAAGCCGCCGGCCGCGATAAATGGCCACCGCCAGTAGCAGGCCATCTGGCCCACCACGCGGATTGGGCCGCAGAGATAGTCCCAGGTGACGAACGTTTCGAGCGTGTAGGTGTTGACATAGGAGCTCAGCATACCCGACCAGAGGTTCGACCAGTTCGCATAGCACGTCAGCCCAAAGCTGGCGCCGACACCCGGCTGCATCAGATACGCCACGAGACGACGCAGCCCGTCGGAGGGCGGCGCGACATCGTCATCCATCAAGCAGAGCACCTCGCCGATGGCGTAGGGCAGGCCAGCCCGAAGCTTCGCCAGCTTGGGGGCTGGGCCACATTCCTCACCCCTGACTCGTATGATGCGCAGGTCAAGCTCAGGGTGCGCGGCGGAGAGTTGGTTGCAGATGGCCTGGGAGTCGGCGTCGTCGGTGTCGCAGACCAGAATGTGCTGGATGCGCGCGGGATAGTCGAGCCGGGTCCGCGCTTCGAGGTTCGCCCGGAGCGCGTCAACGCCGCGTGTCACCGTCTGCAGGAGCGTCACACGCGGCCAGACGGCGGGATCGTCCGGTTGGGGACGCGCAAAGTAGCGCGCCACCAGCCCCAGCTTGACGACGCGATCCGCCAGCGCGACCAGCGCGAGGCCAATCGCGAGGCGTTCCAACGCGCCGGGGCTG